>JAHJJA010000123.1 GCA_018822885.1 Candidatus Omnitrophota bacterium | reverse complement strand
TGATTTCTTCGGTGGGCAGGAGGACCTGAAGAAGATGAAGCTGCGCGTGCTGCACGATCTTAGTTTTATAGACGATCCGACCCGTATTCTGCGGGCGATCCGTTTTGAAACCAGGCACGATTTTAAATTTGAGACCAAGACCCTTAAACTCCTAAAGGAGGCTATCAGGCTTAAGATGCTGAATAAGGTAGAGCCCCAGCGTTTGCGTGATGATTTGATCCTGATTCTAAAAGAGAAAAAACCCTTAAAAGAAATAAAGCGCCTCAAAGTTTTGACGGGTTTTAGTTTTATCAGCCAACATTTAAGCGTTACTTCAAAGACTTTGTCTCTTTTTGCCAATACTCAAAAAGTTATCGCGTGGTTTAACAGGATCCATTCGCAAAGAAGGCCTCTCGATGAATGGTTGATTTATTTAATGGCGCTCCTCGACTCTTTGGATAGCAAAAAGGCAGGTCATTTTTGCCGAAGGTTTGCTTTTAAGAAGGGGGAGGAGAAAAGGATCATAAGCGAAAAGCGAATAGACTTGAAATTTGTTTCTAAGCTAAGAAAGAAAAATTTTAGGCCATCCGATATCTTTACGCTTCTTGAGCCGTTGAGTTACGAAACCATCCTGATGTTAAAGGCCAAACATAAGAATATCCTTATACAAAAACGCATTGAAGATTTTTTTGAGATATACAACGGGATGAAGATATATATATCAGGAAAAGACCTGCGTATGCTTGGGATAGCCCCGGGTCCGTTTTATAAGAATATTTTCACCAAGGTATTAAAAGCCAAATTAGACGGCGTAGTAAACACAAGAGAAGAAGAGCTTGAATTGATCAGGAAGATTTTAAAAAACTACGAAATGGAGCTATCATAATGTCAAGACAGGAGAGAGTGGCGGAAGCGATCAAAAAAGAGGTTAGCCTGATTGTCCACGATGAATTAAAGGACCCCCGCCTTGGGTTTGTGACGATCGTTAGGGCCGAGATTACCCATGATTTGAGGTACGCGAAGGTTTTTTTCAGTGTTTTAGGCAATGAGGAGCAGTATGAGAAGACGCAGGAGGCGCTTGATTCAGCACAAGGCTACATTCGCAAGCTTGTATCCGAGAAAATAAATTTGCGTTTTTCTCCCGAGATCATTTTCAGGCCTGACAAGTCAGCCGAATATAGCGTCAAGATCCAGCAGGTCTTAGAGGAGATCAAGGGTTTAGAGAAGCCTGTTGAGAAGAAGAAAGCAAAGCCAAAGACAAGAAAGAAGGTGCGTGGTGAGCCTAAGAAAAGCGGCCGAGTGCGTAAAAAAATATAAGAGTTTTCTTATCACTGCCCATACGAACTTAGAGGGGGATGCCCTCGGTTCAGAGTTGGCACTTTGCCGTCTCTTAAAGAAGCTGGGCAAAGAGGCGTTTGTGATGAATGAAGACGATATCCCTTATGGTTATGATTTTCTTCCTGATACGCAAAACATCAGAAGGTATAAACCGAATATAAGGAATGTCAAGTTTGATTGTTTTGTAGCGGTTGATTGCTCTGACCTGAAGCGCACCGGAGAGGTGTTTCGGATAAACAAAGAAAAAAAACCGGTGCTTAATATTGACCACCATATCAGTAACGAGTATTTCGGGGATGTGAATTGGGTAGAACCGTATATGTCTTCTGCTTCGGAGATGATCTTCAGGCTATATAAGAAAATGCGCGTACCTTTTGATAAAGAGGCGGCGCTTCTTTTGTATGTGGGCATACTTACGGATACGGGTTCGTTTCGCTATTCGAATACATCGAGTTCCACTCATAGCGCAACGGCGGAACTCATGAAATACGGGATCGACGTGGTTGGAGTCTATAGAAAATTGAATGAAAATATTCCTTACGAGGATATAAGGCTTCTTGCTAAGATCCTACCCGAGATGCGCAGGGAGGAAAAGGGTAAAATAGTCTGGTTTCAAATTCCTCATAATTTGTTGAGAAATAAGAAATTGTCTTTCGATCTCTCGGAGCATATTCTGACTTTTGCCCGTTCGGTAAAAGATGTCGAAGTGTGTGCGATCTTCAAAGAGAATATGGGTGTGCGAAATGAGATAAGAGTGAATTTTCGCTCGCAGGGGAAAGTCGACGTAAACAGAATCGCTCAACATTTTGGCGGCGGAGGACATAAGACCGCAAGCGGCGCCACTATCCACGGAGAAATCGATCTTATCCGCCGCAAAGTCCTGGCAAAGATCAAAGAGAGTTTATAAATGCCTCTGGCTGAAACCGACATCCGTTCGAAATACAGCCAGAGTCATTTATTAGATGATTAGTAAAGGCTTTATGTTTTTGCTTAAGGCACATTAGAAATTTTTTGCCATCTCCAGTGTTAGAAACAGGTCTGCGAGGGATTGCAGCGAGTGAAGGTCCCCAGTGTTGGGAGAGGCTATCCGAGAACGAGCTGCAAACCGAAGTAGACGGCAAAAATTTCTTGTGCCGCAAGCGAAAACATAAAGGCTTAAAGAGGCTATGAAAATAATTCATGGGGTAGAGAAGATTAAGAAGTTTCCTAAACCCGTAGTCGCGCTCGGCGTTTTTGACGGAGTGCACCGCGGGCACAAAATTATTTTGCAGGCGGCAGTGCGACGGACGAAAGAGACCGGCGGGACAAGTATGGTCGTCACCTTTTGGCCGCATCCGCAAAAAGAGGAGAGCCTTTATTCGCTGGAGCATCGGTTAAGGTTGATTCGGGAATTAGGTATTGATGTTTGCGTAGTGATCAATTTCAGCAGACATTTTGCGAGCATCACGGCCGAGGAGTTTATCAAAAAGATTTTGATAGACAAAATCAGCGCCAGAGAGATTTACATCGGAAGGAACTTCCGTTTCGGAAAACACGCAAGCGGAAATTTTAAAATGCTTGAGAGTTTCTCCAGGATTCATAATTATCGTGTAAAAGAATTCGGCGTGATAAAAATCAACGGCAAACCAATTAGTAGCACTTGTATCCGTAGGCTGATAAAAAAAGGAAACTTGGCTGCCGCGCAAAAATTGCTCACACGTCCGGTCAGCGTTTTGGGTACAGTCATACGCGGCAGGTCACTGGCAAGGAAACTGGGTTTTCCGACGGCCAACATCGATCCGCACCATGAGGTCATTCCGCCTTCAGGGGTATACGCGGTAAAGGTCATTTGTGAAAATAGGATTTATAAAGGGGTATGCAATATTGGTTTTAGGCCGACAGTAACCTCGCAAACTCTTCATGTCGCAAAGTCACAGGATAAGCATATTGAGGTGCATATTTTTGATCTCAATAAGAATCTCTACGGTGAATATTTAGAGATACTCTTTGTATCCAAGATCAGGCAAGAGAAGAGATACCCAGCTTTAGAAAAGCTAGCCTCCCAAATACAAAAAGATATCATTCTTTCTAAGAGGATATTCTCCCGCCAATAGATATGCCACAACCTGTGGCATAAATCCCTCTTAAAATACACTAATCCTTGTTTTCTAATGAGTTAAGTGATTTTTTCTCTTGACAATAGTGGCTCTTTTGTCTATACTTTATCTACAAAGTGTAATAAAGTGGAGCAAAGTGGAAGGAGCCTAAGAGCAGATGTTTTACGGTGAGTACATTCATTCTATAGACCGCAAGGGCCGCCTGATTCTGCCTGCGAAATTCCGAGAAGCAGCTAAGAGCCATTTTGTAGAAAAATTCTTTGTCACCCGCGGGTTAGATAAATGCCTCTTTATGCTCTCTGAAGAAGAGTGGCGTATCCAGGAAAACAAATTTAAATCAATATCATTCACAAAACAGCAGTCTCGTACATTCAATCGCTTATTTTTTTCAGGGGCAGTCGAGGTCACTTTTGACAGCCAGGGGAGGATCCTCTTACCTCAATATTTAAAAGAATACGCCCAGATAAAAAAAGATGTCGTGCTTGTCGGCGTTTCAAACAGGATCGAGATTTGGGCCAAGGACAAGTGGCAGGAATTCTATAATAATTCGCAGCAGTCATTTGAACAGATCGCGGAGCAGTTGATAGACAATGCTTGATACTCTAGTGGAAAGAAAATTTCATAAACCAGTTATGGTGAAAGAAGTATTAGGGTATTTAGACCTAAAGCCAGGCAAGTTAATCGTGGATGCGACTATCGGCACAGGAGGCCATAGCATCGAGATCTTAAGCCGTATCGCTCCTGGAGGTAGGCTTATAGGTATTGACAGGGACGCGGAATCTCTGGGGGTAGCTAAGGAGAGGCTTATGGATTACAGCGGCTCTTGTGAATTTATACACGGAAATTTTGTGGATATCGAAGAGATCTTAAAAAATTTGAATATAAAAGAAGTCGACGGGATAATTTTTGACCTTGGGATCTCTTCTTATCAGCTGGATGACCCGGACAGGGGTTTTAGTTTTCAAAAAGAAGGGCCCTTGGATATGCGTCTTGACAGGACTAGCTATATTTCCGCATACGACTTGGTGAATAATCTAAACGAAGAGGAGATTTCAAGCCTTCTCTGGACCCTGGGGGAGGAGAGGTGGCATAACCGTATAGCGCGCCTGTTGGTCCAGGAGCGCCAGAGGCACCCTATTTCAACTACGCAGGAATTGGCCAATATAGTGATGAGATCGATCCCTCATCGTTACAGGCATGCGCATTATCGGATCCATCCGGCTACCAGGACTTTTCAAGCGGTGCGCATCGCCGTAAATAGGGAGCTGGAGATATTAGATACCGCTATAAAAAAAGCGATAGGTTGTTTAAAAAAAGACGGGAGGATCTGCGTTATCGCGTTTCATTCTCTCGAGGATCGAGTAAGTAAATTCGCCTTTAGGCATGCCGCGCAGGAAGGGGCAGTAAATATATTAACTCCAAAACCGCTTGTGCCTGCTAATGATGAAGTCCTTGATAATCCCAGGGCACGCAGCAGCAAGCTAAGAGCCGCAGAAAGAGTATAAAATGAAAACCTCAAAATTCTTATTCTTTACCCTCCTAATAACCGTATTCTCGCTGCTTTACGTTTATCAGCAGACAGAGATATTCCGTTATGCCTACATCGGACAGAAAAGACAGGTAGGGATGCAGGAATTACTTGATAAAAACAGCGTCTTGAGATACAATATTCAAAAGAACGCGTCGTTGGTGCAGATAGGAAACAGGGTTTCCAAGACCTCTGATTACGTGATGCCCGACAGTTACCGCTTGGTGAGATTTTCCTCGTCTAGCAGAAGCCTGTATGCGAATAAGAATACGCCCGCGAAAGAGACATTACTATCTCGCATCTTCAGTTTCAGGAATCAGGCCGAAGCCAGGACGATTAACCCCTAATATTTTTATAGATCTTTCGTAATCGGTAATGCGTAAATCAAGTGCGCTATTATCCGGTTGCGTTTGCCCACACTTGTGCATATAAGCAATTATCGCCAAAAAGTTGAGGCGGTATTCTTCGTTTTTCTCTTACTGCTTCTTTTATGCGTCGCCCGTCTTTTCTTTATTCAGTTTTTCAATTCCAGTTTTCTCGCCGACATAGCAAAAAGGCAGCAAAATCTCTACGTTGAGTTGGAGCCTACGCGCGGGACTATCTACGATATTAATTTTAAGCCGCTAGCAATCAACATTGCCGTTGATTCTCTGTATGCCTCTCCCAATGATATGAAAGATAAGGATAAGGAGCTGATCATTAACAGGGTCGCTCCGATTTTGGGAGTGGATCCAAGTTATTTAAGGGGCAGATTATCCCGCAAGAAATCTTTTGTCTGGCTTGCGCGTAAGATCAAGCCGGAGCAATCAGAGGCGCTTAAGAGGATGAACCTTAAAGGACTAGGCTTCTTAAAGGAAAGTAAGCGCTCTTATCCCAATAGTTATCTTGCGAGCCATCTTATCGGTTTTGCCGGCCTTGATAACAATGGCTTGGAAGGCGCGGAACTTAATTATGAGAAATATTTAAAGGGGGAACCCGGTTGGGCCTATTATTTGAGGGATGCGCGTCAGAAAAAATTGGATCTTTGGGAAAGAATGTCAGTGCCAAAGGACGGCTACGATGTCATCCTGACGATAGACGAGGTTATCCAATATATCGCCGAGAGAGAACTTGATAAAGCCTATACTACTTATCGGGCAAAAGGAGCAACTATCATAGTGATGGATCCTCACACCGGGGCGATCCTGGCTTTGGCGAACAGGCCTACCTATGATTTAAGTAATAGGACTGGAGTCAGCAAGGACGCGATACGTAACCGCGCGATATGTGATATGTTTGAGCCCGGCTCTGTTTTTAAGATCGTCACCGCCTCCGCAGCTATCGAGGAGAAGAAAGCCAGCGAGGAGGACAAGTTTTTCTGCGAGAACGGGGCTTTTCGCGTGGGGCCGCATACTCTGCATGATCATCAGAAACACGGGACCCTCACTTTCCGCGAGGTGTTTGAGCAGTCGAGTAATATCGGTACGACCAAAGTAGCCATGCTTTTAGGTAAGGATACAGTTTCTAAATATGTAAAACTTTTTGGGTTTGGCTCAAAGTTGGGCATTGATTTGCGCGGTGAGGTTTCTGGAGTGGCAAAGGATCCGTGGCAGTGGTCAAAGATCTCTATTGCCTCTATTCCTATAGGCCAGGAGGTCTGCGTGACTGCCTTGCAGCTTGCTTCAGCGATCTCTGTCATTGCAAACGGGGGACAACTGATGAAGCCTTATGTCGTAAAGGAGATTCGCGATAAGTATGGAGAGCCGATAAAAGAATATTCTCCGAAGATGATCAGAAAGGTCTTGTCTTTGGATACCGCTTTAAGAATAAAGAGCATACTCGCCGGAGTAGTGGAAGAGGGTACCGGAAGGATGGGGAAGGTTCCGGGTTTTAAAGCAGCGGGAAAAACCGGCACCGCCCAAAAGTTAGAGCCGAATGGGACTTATTCCCACAGTAAGTTCATAGCTTCTTTTATTGGTTTTGCCCCGGTAGATGACCCATTGATCACTATTGTCGTCTGCGTAGATGAGCCGCGCGGCTCGATCTTCGGAGGGGTGGTTTCTGCTCCGGTATTTAAAAATGTCGCCTCCGATGTCTTAAGGTATTTGAAGGCAAACCAATTTTCAAAAGATACGCTCGCGTTAAATGAAAATAAATCATCTTATTAAAAGGATCGGTTTAGCCAGAGTTCCTGGCTCGAATAGTTTTGAAGTCAAGGGGATAAGCTGTAATTCTAAGACAGTAAAGAATGGGTTTGTGTTTGTGGCTATTCAGGGTAATCGTGACGATGGGAGTAAGTATATAGAGGAGGCTATTCGTAATGGAGCCAGGGCAGTAATAACAAAATCACAGAAAAGGCAACAAGAAGATGTTTGTTTTATAAAAGTAAGGGATACGAGGAAGGCGTTGGCGAGATTGGCTTCTGAATTTTACGGTAATCCCTCTAAGAAAATAAAAGTGGTAGGAGTAACTGGCACTAACGGGAAAACAACGATCACTTATCTGATCGAAGCGCTGCTAAAGAAGAGTGGTTTTTCACCGGCTGTTATCGGGACGATCAACTACCGTTTTAAGGATAAGGTTTTCTCCTCAAAGAACACCACCCCCGGCCCGGTTGAGCTTGAGTCCATGTTGGCAGAGATGCGTGAGCGAGGCATAGATTATACAGCTATGGAAGTTTCTTCGCACGCCCTGGATCAAGACAGGGTAACTGGTATTAATTTCCATTCCGCCATATTTACTAATCTTACGCAGGATCATCTTGATTACCATAGGACGCTTGAGAAATATTTCCGGGCAAAATCAAAGTTATTCAAGATTCTCCCTTCAAGGGCTTTTGCCGTGGTCAACATCGATGATAGATACGGCAGGAGGCTGTTAAAAAATATCAGCTTTAAACCTGTCACTTATGCTATTGATAATAAGGCTGATTTTGTCGCTAAAGATTTAAGATTCGCGGTATCAGGATCTGAATTTAATATTATCGGCCGTAAGGGGTTTAAGTTGAATCTTAAGTCTAAGTTAATAGGAAAACATAATATTTATAATATGCTTGCGGCAGTTGCCTGGGCGCAAAAGGAAGGCATAAAGGCACAGGTCATTAAAGAAGTAATGGAAAATTTTTGTAATGTTCCCGGAAGGCTTGAACAGGTTTATTCGGATAATAGGGTTTCTGTGTTTGTGGATTACGCGCATACCGAGGATGCATTAAAAAATATTCTTAATGCGCTTCGGGAGATCTCCGATAAAAGGATCATCGTGGTTTTTGGTTGCGGTGGGGAGCGCGATAAGACAAAAAGGCCTAAGATGGGACGCATAGTCTCGGAATTATCGGACTACGCGATTATTACCAATGATAATCCTCGTTCGGAGGACCCTTTCGCTATAATCAGGGATATTAAAAAAGGCATGACTAACAATCATTATTCCGTTGTGCCTGAACGCATGAAAGCGATAAGGAAATCTTTGTGTATAGCCAGAAAAGGTGATATAGTCCTAGTTGCTGGCAAGGGCCACGAGAATTATCAGATCTTAAAAGACAGGACGATCCACTTTGATGACAGGGAGGCTGTCAGGGAATGTTTAAGGTCAGTGAATTAGTAAGGGCGGCAAAAGGAAAATTACTCTGCGGAAATAAAGACGCTGTAGTTAAGGGTATTTCTATCGATTCCAGGACGATCAAGCCGCTTGAGGTTTTTGTCGCCATTAAGGGGGAGAATTTTGACGGGCATGATTTTGTCGAGGATGTTATCGGCAAGGGAGCAGGTTGTGTAATTGTAAGGCCAGGCAGTTATAAGGCCAGAAAGTCGCTTGGCGCGGCAATTATTGAGGTTAAGGATACGATCAATGCCCTTGGCGATATCGCAAGGTATCAGCGCAGGAAATTCGGCATTCCGGTAGTCGCGGTTACCGGCAGTAACGGAAAGACCACGACAAAGGAGATGATCTCCTGGGTTTTGTCCCGTAAATTCAAGGTCCTAAAGAATGAAGGGACCAAAAATAACAATATCGGCCTGCCTATGACTTTAGTAAATCTGGATGAAAGCTATGATATTGCGGTCTTAGAATTAGGCACAAATCATCCGGGAGAAATAGAATATTTGGCTAAGGTCTGCGAGCCGAATATCGGAGTTATTACTAATATCGGCGAATCGCACCTTGAGTTTTTGCGTGATCTTGAAGGGGTTTTTAGGGAAAAGTCCGGATTGATTAAGAATCTGAAGAGGCCATGCATCTCGATATTAAATGCCGATGATAGTCTGTTATCCGGGGCCTTAAATAAAAAGGGAAAGAATGGGCTTTCTTTCGGCATAAGCATCAATAGAGAGAGTGATTTTTTTGCTTCAGGGATAAAGGCGAAATCAGGAAGGTTAGAATTTTTATTGAATCAAAAGAGTAAGTGTTCGCTAAACACGCCGGGCCGTTTCAATGTCTATAACGCGCTTTTTGCTGCGGGAGTCGCCGTGTTTTTGGGAATGGAATATAAGGATATAACCGGTGCTTTATCTGATTTTGGATTTCCTAAAAACAGGCTCAGATTAATAGAGCTGGGGGATGTGAGGTTTATTGACGATACTTATAATTCCAATCCCTTTTCTTTAAGGCATGCCCTGGAAGCGCTTAACCAGATCGATACGGCAGGCAGAAAGATCGTGGTTATGGGAGACATGCTTGAGTTGGGGGAGTGTAAAGAGTTGCTTCACTATGAGGCCGGTCAAAAGGCAGCATCGGTTTGCGACGTATTTATCAGCGTAGGAAAATTATCGGAGTTTGCCGTTGAGGCTATGCGCTCCAGCGGTTTTGATTTGGGGAATTTGTTTAGTTGTGAGAATTCTATCCAGGCGCGCGAGGTCTTGTTTACCCGTGTCTCCCCGGGCAAGGATGATATCATACTTGTCAAAGGTTCCCGGGGCATGAAAATGGAAGAGGTTTTTAAAATCTAGATGTTTTACTACCTGTTGTATCCCCTTCGTGATCTCGTATCGTTTTTCAATGTCTTCCGCTACATCACTTTCCGTTCGGCAATGGCCGCCATCACCGCGTTTCTTATAAGCCTTATCTTTGGGCCGCTTATTATCAGGAAACTTAAGGAGTTTAAGGTCGGCGAGAAGATCAATAAAGGAGACAGCATTAAGCTGGAT
Source organism: Candidatus Omnitrophota bacterium (assembly GCA_018822885.1). Taxonomy (GTDB): domain Bacteria; phylum Omnitrophota; class Gorgyraeia; order Gygaellales; family Profunditerraquicolaceae; genus JAHJJA01. The sequence goes on along the minus strand of JAHJJA010000123.1, from coordinate 5,644 downwards.
GAAATGCACCGCCATAAACATAATACTCCCACGATGGGGGGGCTACTCATTTTATTGGCTGTGGTGGGTTCTACTTTGATGTGGGCGGATATCAGTAATAAGAATATTCTGATCGCACTCTTTGTCACGATTTGGCTTGGCGTTACCGGATTCGTCGATGATTATCTGAAGCAATCAAAAAAGAACGCTAAGGGTCTGACTGCTACTACTAAATTGCTCAGCCAGCTTTTTCTTGGGATAATCCTCGGGTTTTTACTTCTCTCTGATCCGAATAATCGCATGAGCCTCGATGTCCCGTTTCTAAAAGACGTGACCCTCTATATTGACGGATTTTTTATCCTTTTTGTCATCCTGGTCATAGCGGGGACTTCGAACGCGGTTAATCTGACTGATGGCCTTGATGGTCTTGCGATAGGTATTGTAGTTATGGTTGCTATTGCTTTTAGCGTTTTAAGCTATGTCACCGGTAACGTGAAGTTGAGCGAGTATCTTTTAGTCCCCTTTATCAAGGGGACAGGAGAGCTTACCGTTTTTTGCGCAAGTATAATCGGGGCCGGGCTTGGGTTTTTATGGTTTAATTGTTATCCGGCGCAGATTTTTATGGGAGACGTGGGTTCTCTTGCCCTGGGCGGAGCTTTGGGCACTGTCGCATTATTGATCAAAAAAGAACTGCTCTTGGTTATTGTCGGGGGCATATTTGTCCTTGAGGCATTATCAGTAATATTGCAGGTATTCTCTTTTCGCGTTTTTAAGAAAAGGATATTTAAAATCGCCCCGATCCATCATCATTTTCAGTTTCTTAACTGGCCGGAGAATAAGGTAATTGTCAGGTTCTGGATCATTGCCAGCCTCTTAGCCCTGTTGACCCTTGTTACGCTTAAAATAAGATAGCAACCATTTAACGATTAACGATATCCATGAGGAACATCGATTATTTTCGCAATAAGAAAATCACGATAATCGGGCTTGCGCGGAGCGGGCTTGCCTGCGCTAATCTTCTTTTTGATTTAGGCGCACAGGTCAGTGTTACCGATAGCAAGGATTGCGAGGCAACGCGCAGAAGTGCCGCGATGCTAAGATCGGGAGCGATTAAACTTGAATTAGGAAGGCACTCTAAGGATTTTATCCAAAGCAGGGATCTTATCGTGGTTTCTCCGGGCGTGACAAATGACGCTTTGCCTTTGGCCTGGGCCAAAGAGTTAATGATCCCGGTGGTAAGTGAGATAGAGGTGGGGTGGCTTTTATGCTCCGGAACGATCATTGCAGTCACCGGTTCAGGCGGAAAGACGACAGTCACTACATTGATCGGCAAGATCATCGGGGCTAGCGGCAGAAGGGGTTTTGTCTGCGGGAATATCGGCAATCCTTTTACTTCAGAGGTAGCTAATATCGGCCAGCAGGATTTTGTTTCTTTGGAGATAAGCTCTTTTCAGCTGGAGAGGATAAAGGGTTTTCATCCCAAGGTAGCGGTGATGCTTAATTTTAGCCGTAACCACCTTGATCGGCATGCGGATATGCAGGAATACCTTAATGCTAAAAAACGCATCTTTATGAATCAGGATAAGGATGATTTTCTGGTTTTAAACAGCCAGGATCCGGTACTTAAGGAATTGGCCAATGAAACTAAATCAAAGGTAGTGTTTTTTCAGCAGGACAAAGATCTGAATCCAAATCAGGCGGCAGTAGCGGCTGTGGGTTTGATATTAGGCATAGATAAAGAGGTTTGCCTGGAAGTATTCGCTGAGTTCAAGGGGCTTGAACATAGGATGGAGTTTGTAGCTGAAGTCAACAGGGTTAAATTTTTTAACGACTCTAAGGCAACTTTAGTGGAATCTACTGTGTGGGCGATAAAAAACATTAAACAGCCTGTCATACTTATTGCGGGGGGTAAGGATAAGGGCGTTGATTATGCAGGGATCATCCCCGAGGCAAAAGAAAAAGTGAAAGAGGTCATCTTAATAGGCGAGGCAAGAAATAAAATAAGGGCTTCTTTGGAAAATAAGCTTCTCATTGATGAGGCCGGTTCTTTAGAAGAGGCAGTGCATAAGGCTTATAATTTCGCAAGTCCGGGAGACTGTGTTTTATTGTCTCCGATGTGTTCAAGTTTTGATATGTTTTCCAGTTATGAAGAGAGAGGCAAGGTTTTTAAACAGGTAGTCCGTGATTTAGTCAAATCAGAAAATAAATAGTATGGCCAGAAATAACCGTGTAAATCTTTTTACAATCACCGTGATACTTATTTGTATCGGGGTGGTGATGATCTATAGTTCATCCAGCATCTATGCCTGGGAAAGATATAAGGACAGTTTCTATTTCCTTAAAAGGCACATGAGTTTTCTTTTTGTCGGATTGATCTTTATGTTTCTGGTGATGCTTTTTGATTACCGCAAATTAAGAAAATATGCGCGGCCGTTATTATTCATTTCTTTATTTTTGTTGGTATTGGTTTTAATACCCGGTATAGGCAGGGAAGTTTCCGGGGCACGCAGGTGGTTTAGGTTTAAAATCTTAAGCTTTCAGCCATCGGAACTAGCCAGCCTTGCGGTATTAATTTACGTGGCTGATTTTATCGCCAGAAAAGGAGAGGTAATAAAGAATTTTTTAAAAGGATTTCTCCCGCCCATGTGCGTTTTAGGAGTGACCGCTTTGTTGATTTTGATTGAGCCTGATTTGGGCACTACCATGGCACTGGGTGTAGTTGTTCTTATTATGCTTTTTGTAGCGGGAACCAGATTAAGCTATCTCTTATCTTTGATTCTGGCGAGTTTGCCTGCTCTGTTTGTCTTATTGTTCAGCGTCCCTTACAGGAGGGCCAGGATGCTCTCGTTTATAAACCCTTGGGCTGATCCCAAGGGCACGGGTTTTCAGATAATACAATCCCAGATCGCGCTTGGCTCAGGGGGGGTCTTTGGTGTAGGTCTTGGCCATTCCAAACAGAAGTTATTTTTCTTGCCGGCGGCGCACACCGATTTTATTTTTTCAATAATAGGGGAAGAACTTGGGTTGATAGGCACTCTTGGAGTGATTTTTTTATTCGTTTTATTTATCCGGCAGGGAATCAAGATAATTAAGAATGCCCAGGATAAATTCGGATATTTCCTGGCGCTGGGGCTGGTTTTAATGATAACCCTTAAGGCGGTGATCAATATCGGAGTTTCTTGCGGTGTCCTGCCGACAAAGGGGCTTCCTTTGCCTTTTATCAGCTACGGCGGGACCTCGCTTATGTTTGATTTGGTTAGTGTGGGTATATTGATAAATATCGCCCGTACCGGCGAGTATCCATGATGTGATCATATTATTTGTCCATGAAAATCTTAGTTGTTAGCGGTTCAAGCGGAGGGCATATTTTTCCGGCTTTAAGTTTTTTGGAGGCGGCAAAATTAAAGATGCCTGATGCGGAGGCGCTTCTTGTGCTGCCGAAGAAAAGCCTTAAGAGTCAGATATGCCTTGATGGTTTTAAGGTAAAGTATATTTCGACTTCAGAGATAGGGTTTAATTTTAGTCCCCAAGGTTTTTTTTCACTTTTTGATTTTCTTAAAGGTTTTCTTGAAAGCTTATTCTTGATGGTCGAATTCCGGCCTGACGTAGTAGTCGGATTCGGAAGCATCCACTCTATCTCTTTAGTAATGCTTGCCTGGCTTTTTAGGACTAAGACTTTGATCCATGAACAGAATGTCATTCCGGGCCGCGCGAGCGGATTCCTAGCTAAATTTGCCGATAGTGTAGCGGTCTCCTTCCCCCAAACCAGAAAATACCTTGATATAAACCCCGAGAAGATCGTTTTTTCGGGCAATCCTATCCGTAGCCAATTACAAAAAATCGACAAAAAGAAGGCTTTGCGATTTTTTGGGCTTGATGATGACGGTTTTACTTTATTGGTAATGGGGGGGAGCCTTGGCTCAAGCAAGATAAACGAATGTTTTATGTCTTACCTTGAAAGGCCTTCCCAGGGTAAGAAAATACAGGTAATCCATATTACCGGAAAAAAAGATTTCGATTGTCTGGCGGAGAAATATAAGAGTATCGCGGCAAATTCAAAACCTTTTGCTTTTTTAAAAGAAATGCAGTATGCTTATAGCGCTTGCGATCTCGTGATCTGCCGATCAGGGGCGATGAGCGTTTCGGAATTGATCCATTTTAGGCTTCCGGCAATATTGGTGCCGTATCCGTATGCCTCGGCGCATCAGCTAGAGAATGCCAAATTCCTTGAAGCCAGAGGCTCTGCGGTTATATTAAAAGACAGCGAATTAAATACGCAAAATTTAGCAAGCGTTTTATCAATGTTATTAAAAGACTCGGAAAAACTAGAAAGTATGCGCGATCATTACGACGGTGTTCTTGTAGCCGACGCTAATGAGATATTAATAAACCAGATCACATGAAAAGAATTATCTTTTTCTTATTTGTTTTTTTCCTTGTTTTCGGGTTAGCTTTAGCTGAAAAAGAGGGCAAGTGGAATCAGGAAAAAGGTACGCATTTTATTATTTATTATCATAATGCTTCGCGACCCTTTATCTCTAAACTTTTAGAAAAGGCCGAGGAGTATTACAATAGTATTGCCGATGATCTGGGTTTTCGCAGGTTTGATTTTTGGCTCTGGGACAAAAGGGCAAAGATCTTTGTTTATGATAATGCCCTGGCATATCAGGCCTCAACAGGTCAGCCTGCCTGGTCTTTAGGGTGCGCGCGCGCAGAGGACAAGATAATAGATACTTATGTCGATGCCGAGGGCTTCTCCGAAGGTGTGCTGCCTCATGAAATGGCGCATATAATCTTCAGGGAATTAGTCGGGTTTCATAATAAGGCTATTCCTCTTTGGCTTGATGAAGGGGTTGCTTCTTATGAGCAGAAGGACAAGTACTCTAATGTAAATGCTATCATTTATAGCGCGATACGGGATAAAAGTTTCATGACCTTGGAGAGTCTTTTTAAATTCAGCTTAAATCACAATCTTTCTAATAAGTCGGTTGAGCTTTTTTACTGCGAGTCCTATAGCATCGTGGATTTTTTGATCAAGAATTATGGCAGGGACCGCTTTGTGCTTTTTTGTCAAAATCTCAGGGACAAAAAGAATTTTGAAAAGGCTTTGATATCAAGTTACCCATTTAACAACGTCGGTGAGTTTGCGAAGGCATGGCAGAAGGATTTTAGACATGAATAAGGCGTATCATTTTATAGGGATAGGCGGCATAGGGATGAGCGGGATTGCGCAGTTATTATTAAGAAGCGGCTCTCATGTGACCGGCTCCGATTTAAAGGAAAATAAAGTTACCGAAGAGCTAAAAAAACTGGGAGCAGTGATTTTTATCGGCCATAAGGCCGGCAATGTCAAAGATGCCGCTCTTGTAGTTTATTCTTCTGCGATAAAAGATGACAACCCGGAGATCCGTGAAGCAAAGAGGCTGGGGATCCCGCTAATTAAAAGGGCGCAGGCCCTGGCGGAACTAATGAAGAATAAATCAGTAATTACCGTAAGCGGCAGCCACGGTAAGACCACCACTACTTCTCTGGTTTCCTATATGTTGATTCAGTCTGGAGCCTGTCCTTCAGTGGCAATAGGAGGTATTTTGCGGAATATTGATACTAATGCCTGCCTTGGAGAGGGAAAATATTTTGTGGCTGAAGCTGATGAATCGGACGGGTC
>JAHJJA010000122.1 GCA_018822885.1 Candidatus Omnitrophota bacterium | reverse complement strand
GCAATTTTTTTATCCCCAAAAACGCTTTTAATCGCGTCGCATTCGGTCCTGTCATTATGTTTGGTCCCTGTCCCATGCGCGCAAATATAATCCACATCATTGCTTGTTATGCCTGCTTCCTTAAGCGCCTTACTCATACACTCGGCAACGCCTTCTACTTGAGGATTAGTCATGTGAAAAGCATCGCAGCTTAAGCCATAACCGATTACTTCAGCGTAAATCTTAGCCTTTCTTGCTTGAGCGCGCTCTAAAGTTTCTAAAATAACTACCCCTGCCCCTTCTCCGACTAACATCCCTTTTCTGTTCTTATCAAATGGCTGGCATTTTTCCGGAGCAACTGCGCCCAATTGATTGAAACCGGTAAAGGCAAGGTAAGAAAACGCGTCCGAACCACCCGCAATAATTAAATCGGCTTCGCCCAAGTTCAAGAAATCAAATCCACAACCAATAGCGTAATTTCCCGCGGCACAAGCAGTGGTAAACATTCTAGTAGGCCCTTCGGTTTTTAATTCCAGGGCCACATTTGAGCAAATATTATTCACTGGATATTGGATCACCGAGCGCGAAGAAACATCAGTGTGGCCGCTTTTTACCCAGATGACATCCATTTTTTCTATTTCCTGGGATTCCCCTCCCGTAGTGCCCATGCAAACAGCAACCTTTGACCTGTCTATTTGCTTTAAATCTATCCCCGCATCCTTTAATGACAACTTAGAAGCGGCCATGGCAAGCTGTGAAGCGCGACCGATCATTGCCGCCCTTTTCTTGTTAAGGAATTCCTCCGGTTTAAAACCTTTGACTTCTCCACCCAAATGAGTGAAGTGCCCGGAGGTATCAAAGGATTCTACTTTTGAGATCCCGGATTTTCCTTTGATCAAGTTATTCCAAAAGGCATCAATTCCTATGCCGATCGAAGTAACCGTGCCTAAACCCGTAACAACAATACGTTTTTTCATTATATTACCATTTTGTCATTGCGAGGAGCGCGAAGCAATCTCTAAAAAGACGGCCTCGCAACAGGCTGCGCAATTGTAAAAACAGATTGCTTCGCTCCCTTCGGTCGCTCGCAATGACAGTATTTTTCACCTCGCACTGCTAATTTCATCGTTTAACTGCGAAGATTAAATCTGCTTCCCCTATTTTTGTTTCACCGACAAATGCCTTTGCGTTGACAAAGGCGCCGGTTTGCAATAGTTTTACTGTCTCGGAAACGATCTTTAGCTGGTCTCCGGGCCTTGCTTCAAATTCAAACTTTGCGTTAATCGAACCCAGATAATATTCCGGCATTTCTTTTATATCGGCTTTGTATCCGCTGTGATAAAGCAAGATCGAGGCCTGGGCCATCATCTCAATTATCAAAGTCTCCGGGACAACCGGATCCTGGGGGTAATGCCCCTGCAAAAACCAGTCATTCAGGGTTATGTTTTTGTATGCCACCGCTCTTTTACCCGGGTCGACCTCGGTCACCCTATCAATGAGCAGAAACGGAAATCTTTGCGGCAGGATCTTTCTTAGTTCGTCAAACTTCAGCTCGCTCAAGAAGGCCTCCCGATTATAATAACGCTATTTTCTCCGTTCGGGCTAAAAGTATTGATCATGACCTTAGAAATCTTTTTGTCTCTTGATTTATTCGGGACATAATCCAAATCGCACTCAGAATCCTTGTTTTCTAAATTCATTGTCCCGGGTATAAAGTCATTTGCCAGCGAGCCTATCGCAGCAACCAGGGCCATACCTCCGGAAGCGCTGTAAGTCTCACCTATAATCGACTTGATCGCAGTCACGGGAATTTTATGGGCGTAATCTTTAAAAACTTCTTTGATGGCCTTTGTTTCGATTAAATCTGCTTCGGGAGTTGAATTGGCATTTGCAAATATGCAGTCTATATCCTTTGGCTCTAAGCCAGCATCACGCAACGCCAATATCATTGCCCTTGCCATACCTTTTCCCCTCGGGTCATATTTGTAAGATTTAAAAGGGTCAAAAGAAGAACCTGTTCCAAGCACCTCGGCGTACACCTTGGCTTTGCGCTCTTTTGCCAAATTTTTATCCTCGACCAAGACCACAGCAGACCCTTCTGATAAAACAATCCCATTTCTTTTCTTATCAAAAGGACAGCTTAAGAGCTGTTTGCCTGCCTTAAGCCCGGCAAGATAATTTAATTTATAGAAACCAAGAAAAATTTGAGGAGACAAGACTTCGACCGTACCCGTAATGACAATTTTAATTCTTTTTAAGGCGAGAAAGTCGCGGGAATAATCAAGCGCATCCGGGAAAGCGCACATTCCGGTCGAGATAGTCGAATTAAAGCCTTTTGCGTGGAAAATTATTGAAATGCGGCTGGCAGGCGAATTTCCTACTGTGCTGGTAAAAACCGAGGGATTAGCGTATTTTGGGCCATCCCGGATAGCCTCTTTATCAAATTCCGAAATACTATAAAGGCTTCCGAAAGTCGTGCCTACCGAGACTCCCGCTTGTTTTGAGTTAGCGTCGGTGATCTCAAATCCGGCATCGCTTAAGGCCAATTTTGCCGCGCAGCTTAGTAAAATAGTAGCCCGGTCTAAATCACGGGCATTTACTGTAGGAAGAATCTCTTTCGGATTAAAAATTACTTCTCCGGCGAGATTTACTTTCAGGTCCTTGGTATCAAATAAGCTGATCGGCTTAAAATTAGATCTACCATCGCGCAAATTCTGCCAAAACTCTTCTTTTCCGATGCCATTTGGCGCGATTACGCCTACTCCTGTTATAACAGAGTTATTTTCCATAAGTTGTCTAACCCTTTATAGATAAAGACTTTATCATAAATATACAATAGAAATCAGATTTTAGCAAGATTTAATAAAACTGGACTTTTTTCACAAAATATGTAAAATATTAAAATCAGACAGGTGGACATATGAAAACTAAAACTTCAGAAAATAAGCCTAGTTACTCTCTAAAGCCAAGCGGCGAATTTGTAATAGAGAATTATAATCGCTCAAAGCCGTTTGCCAGCTTCTTCCCCGGTATCGCCGGCAAATACGGCATTCCGATGTGGACCTTCTATGTCAACCGCGCCCAAAGTATTTGCAGTTTCGGCGTGCGCGACAAAGACCACTCCATCCTTGAATTCCAGCCAGCGAACAAGGCCTGGCGCACAGTCTCCTACTTAGGCTTTCGCACTTTTATCAAAGCCATCTCAGGCAAAAAATTAGAATATTACGAGCCCTTCCATAACAGCGCTCTCAACGCCGGTTTTAAAAAGGCTAACCGCATGCGCATCAGCCCGGACGGGCTTTCTCTGGAAGAAGAAAATCTGACTCTTGGCCTCTCTGTCAAAGTAAAGTATTTCAATATTCCAAACGAGACTTACGCCGGCCTTGCCAGAATAATCACTATTAAAAATATTGGCCGTTCCTCCAAAAAAATCCAGTTTATCGACGGGCTTCCTCAAATCGTTCCTTATGGCACAAGTAACTGGTTTTTAAAAGAGATGAGCCGCACTATTGAGGCCTGGATGACCGTGGATAATTTAAAAAAAGGCGTTCCCTTTTATCGGCTCTATGTGGACCCTCAAGACAGGCCTGAAGTAGTGCATATTAACGAAGGTCATTTTTACCTGCCCTTTAGCTTTGAAAAAGGCAAAGCAAAAATCCCTACCCCTATTGTCGATCCACAGGACATCTTTGGCCCTGTTACTGACTTGTCATATCCCAGTACATTTTTAGGAAAGGCTGATTTCAAAAATCCAGTAATGGACAATGTTTCAAGCCGCACACCAAGCGCATTTTCATTAACCACATGGGAATTACGCCCACAGGAAGAAAAAACTTTGTATTCGGTTATCGGGCACATGCGCAATGTGGAAATATTAAACTCCTCTATCCCCAGGATCATCGAGGCAGACTACCTTTCAACTAAAGAGAAGGAAAATTCCAAACTCATAAGCGAGCTTCAGCGGGATATCGAAACCAGTTCTTCTTCCGGAGCTTTTGACCTTTACTCAAAGCAAACCTATCTTGATAATATTTTACGCGGCGGCTACCCCATCCTTTTGAATAAAGATACCATATTTCATCTTTACTCCAGAAAACACGGAGACCTTGAGCGCGACTACAACCGTTTTTCCACCCAACCCGCTTATTTTTCGCAAGGAAACGGAAATTACCGTGATGTAAACCAGAACCGCAGGCTCGATGCCTGGTTCAACCCTGAAGTCAGAGAAGAAAACCTGGTAAGCCTGCTTAACCTGATCCAGATAGACGGCTTTAATCCCCTTATCATTAAAGGAGCTACCTTTAGCCTGAAAAATCCCAATGCAACCAAACAACTTCTTTGCCGCTTAGTCGATGATAAGGATATTGATACCCTCGCCTCATTTTTAAGTAAATCCTTCACTCCGGGCGAAACAATTCTTTTTGTGCAGGATAAAAAAATAGCGCTTAAGGTAGGATACGATGAGTTTATTTCTATTCTTATTGAACATTCAGATAAAAACCACGAGGCTGAACACGGAGAGGGATTCTGGATAGACCACTGGACATACAACCTTGATTCAATCGAAAGCTATCTTGGTCTTTACCCTGAAAAACGTAAAGAGCTGTTTTTTGAGAAAAAGGCCTTCACTTATTTTGAAAACGCGGAAGTTGTCAAGCCGCGCTCGGAAAAATATGTCCTGCATAACGGCCAACCGCGCCAGCTTCATTCGGTCATACTTGACCACCCCAAAAGGGACATGATCCACGCGAGGCGCTCTTTCCCTCATCTTTCAAGGGATAATCACGGGCTGGGTGAGATATACCGCGTCAATCTTATCAATAAATTGCTCTGCCTTTTCGCGAATAAAATGGCCTCCCTTGATCCATTCGGTGTCGGCGTAGAAATGGAAGCAAATAAACCTAATTGGTTTGATTCGCTAAACGGCCTGCCTGCGCTTTTTGGCTCTTCTTTATGCGAGACATTTGAAGTAAAACGCCTGGCCATTACAATAAAAAACGCCTTAAGTTATTCCGAAGCAGAAAATATCGGGCTCACCGAAGAAGTCTATCAGCTTTTACTTGGGCTCAATGGCCTTATTCAACAATACCGCGATAGCAGTGAGGGCAGCAAAGATTTTGACTTTTGGAACAAGAGCGCCTGCCTTAAGGAAGATTATCGCAATAAGACTAAGATGGGCTTCTCCGGTAAAGAAACCGCTGTTAATGTAAACGAGCTAACCGCGATGCTTGATAGCGCCATCTCCAAGATCGACTCCGGGATACAAAAGGCCTTTGACAAAACTAAGAATGTTTATTATGGCTATTTTATTCATGAAGTCGCTGAATATGATTTGATCAAAGGCGCTTATGTTTCGCCCAAGCGATTCATCCAGCGCAGGCTCCCCTTATTTCTCGAAGGACAGGTCCATGCCTTACGCCTTGCTCAAGATAAAGTTGAAGCGCTGAAAATACATAAAGGCACCAAAAAAAGTGAACTCTACGATAAATCGCTTAAGATGTATAAAGTCACTGCTTCTTTAAAGGATATGCCGGAGGAGATCGGCCGCTGCAGGGTTTTTACTCCCGGCTGGCTTGAAAATGAATCGATCTGGCTGCATATGGAGTATAAATACCTTTTAGAGCTCTTAAAGCAAGGGCTTTATGAGGATTTCTACGCAGAATTTAAGAATGTTTTGGTTCCTTTTCAAAAGCCGGAAAAATACGGCCGCAACATCCTTGAGAATTCTTCATTTATAGTCAGTAGCGCATTCCCTGATAAAAATCTGCACGGAAACGGTTTTGTGGCGCGTCTTTCAGGCTCGACTGCTGAATTCCTCGAGATCTGGAAGGTAATGAATTGCGGCAAGGCCCCCTTCTTCTTAAATGAAAAAGGTGAATTGAATTTGAGATTCGAACCAAATTTGGCAGGCTGGCTTTTTAATAAAAAAGGCGAGTATTCTTTTAATTTCTTAAGCAAAGTCAAAGTTGTCTATCATAATCAAAAGAAGAAAGACACATTCGGAAGGAATGCCGCGCGGATCAAGAAAGTCTGTTTCAATGACAAAGATGGTGTCCCCGTAGAGATCTCTTCAAACGTTATAGCTTCCCCTTACGCTCTTCAGGTTAGGGAGCGTCAAATCAAACAAATCGATATTTATACTTTCGCGGCCACAAAACCGCGCCCTTCTGGGCGCAGATAGAGCTTGGCCGCTCAAGTATTTCGCTAAAGAAACCTCAGTGGCTTATAGCCCGAGGAGCTTCATTTAGAGTAAAATTAGAATTTGCGGCGGTAGTAGCACCTAATAATGTGGCGGGTGTCCAATGTCGCGAGTGAGCCCCCAAAAGGATCATAGGAAACGGTTGTAAGCGGCGAAATCCCGGATTCGCCGTATTGAAAGCTGAATTCGTCATCCAGGGTAGGCAGGTATTTGAATTCCGTGAAGAAATTGTGGTGGCCAAGATAGATCTTATCGTAACCATCGACCATCCTGCTTAAATCATTCCAGCGGCTATAAGTGTATCTAAAGAAAAAACCCATCTTTTTGTTTGGTAAATAAGAAAAGTCCATACCGACATGGTTGATATTGTCATCTATTTGTCCTGCGCTCTCAAATTCATTTCTGGTGTAATCTAGATTTATCTCCATCTTATCAGTAGGATTAAACTTTAACCCGCTCTTCCAGATATTATAAAATGAATACGGGGGTAAAGGAAAAAGGCTTTGGTCGTAAAGAAACGGGTAAGGCTTACTAAAGGTGCGGCCGTATTCACCGTAAGTGATCATGCTTGACTCATTCAGCGCCCCGCGCGGGAAATTATCATAAGCCAGAGTATAATCATTAGTACGCTCCCAGATTCCCGAGAGAGAAACCTTATCAGTAAAGGCATACTCCATTCCCATTGAGCCTGTCTTTATAGTAGGATTCATTCCGTCTTCTATAGCTTCGTTTGTAAGATTAATATCGTAATCAGTGTCGAAAATAAAAGGATCTACGTTTTTAGCGGTCTTGGGGAGTTTATGGTAAATAAACAGGAACTTCGAGGTAAGCTTATCAGTGACTTTAAAAGTAGCCTCGTCACGCGCGACATTTTCTACGAACTTATTACTATTAGACTTATGCACATTTCTGACATCAAACAGGTTTTGCAGTCTTTCATCAAAAAGGACATTTTCAATCCTGAATCCCAGGACGCTGCGCCCGATATCTATGCCGTTTCCTATAGCGTAAGGGCTTATATCATCCCAAGCCATTCCGGCGTCGCTAAATTCCTCAAAATAATACTTTAGCGGCTTTCTAAAATGAATATGCCTTGACCAGTAAGAATCATCGCGGGTTTCTCTGTAATTTGAAAGCGTCGGCCTGAAACCGGCGTCCATACGCGCGGCAAAAAATCTGTATTTGGTGAAATTCCCTCCGGCTTTTTCCGGCTTAAGCTCGTCGTATCCGTATTTTAAATCCATAATGTTTTGCCTGGGATAGACTCCCGTGACCGAGAATTGATAGGCGTTACCGTTTGCCTTTGTTTTATACTCCGCGATAGCCATATCAGATATGTTCCTTGATTGCGCTAATTCGGCAGTAAACTTTGTGCCTTCTATCGGCTCAAAGCCGATATCAGTGCTATAAACGTAATTTGTGGAATCCCTTTTCTTTTGTTCGTTCAAACCCATTCGATAGGTATATAACGCGCCGATACTAAGCCCATCCGAAACACGGTATTTAGCCCTTGTGGCATTAATAATATTATCGACGTTATCGTAATCCTGCCAGAGAGTCTTTGGAGTGGCAATTGTAGAGTCTAATAAGAAATCATCATTCGGGGCTAATTGAAAAGAGGCGCCTCTTAATGCGGTAAGGCGCTTGCCGTTACTATCACGGGTGTAATAAGCCAGCGTATCATCGTAGCGGCCCCTAAAATAGTTATTGGGTGTCACGCCGGTATTTATCCAACCTGATTGCCATTGATCGATCCACGGGCTCTCCTGCCACCAGATGCGGTTATTTGATAATCTAAGAGGATCGTCGGAAGTATACGCCTGATCCTGATAAGCCATGGGGAAAACCCTTAATTTAGAAGACTCCTTCTGGTAGTCAACCCAGAGCTCGCGGACAGGTTGGAAAGTGCGGTGTATGTTTAAGCCGGGAATTGTAAAAGAATCTCTCAAGCCAGTGAACGCGTCAATAAATGCGCCATTTAGATAAACAGAATCTGTTTTATAATCTCTGACTTTTAACTCCGGCAAGGCAAATGAATCGCCTAATCTTTGAGTATAATAAGTCTCGTTAATAGAATATCCGGTATTTGACCAGTATTTTAATTGGACTTCCGCGACATCCCCCCAAGCAGTATTTATAGTGGTCTTATCGGATTTGCCAGTAAAGCTCCAGGGATCGACTGTCAAGTTACTGTGAAAATTAAACCCTTCCTTATTGTCTGTGTCTAGATATACATTCATACTATCGTAGACTCTAGTATCGAATGTATTTGACTTGCGGTTATAATTCGCGTCTGAAAGTATGCGCCAGTTCTTTTCATTCATGTCGGCGTTGGCCCTTTTCCAGATAAACTCATCCGGAGTAACGCCGAAACTGGCCATAGTGTCTCCGGTTATTGTAATTCCTTTGACCTTGTAACCTCTCTTTTTCTTTTCTTTTTCGTCAAAAGAAGTATAGATAAGTCCACCGGGGGCTTGGGCCCTGGCTAAATCAAAAGCTTGATCCATTGCCTGGTCCCTTGAAATAACAACTGGAGTTGCCGAAGGAGTTTTTACCGGAGAACTCTCGGGGGCGCCTTGAATTTCAAGGAAGATCTTATTT
>JAHJJA010000121.1 GCA_018822885.1 Candidatus Omnitrophota bacterium | reverse complement strand
GACTCAGGGATGGGAATAATAGAATAAGCCAGCCGCGGGTGGCTTTGATGAATGGTTTAACCGGGACCAATAAAACCACGCGCATCCGTAACTTAAGCCGGATGTGGGGCGTTCCGATATACGTATTAAACAGCTATGCGGATTTAAGGACCTCGGATTTATTTGCGGGCCTAAGTGTAAAAAATGGAAAATTCCAGCTTAGCGTAAGGGAGTTCTTAGCCCGTTGTTCCAAAACGGTAAATGGAAAACCCGTGCGATTAAAATCCAAGGTTAATTCTAACCGCCTAATCCTTTTGATCGACGAGGCCAATGCTTCTCCTGACATACTTTATGCATTACAGGCGCTTTTTAGAGGGGAGAAGAAATTTGATTTTTCATATGCCGGAAGAAAATTTGAAGTAGAAGTCAATGAAGAAGTGATGATCGTCTTGACCTTTAACCCGGCGGAAAAATATTCTGCCCGAGGGGTGTTTGACCGGGGGATCGCCCAATACGGCACCCAAATCTGGATGTTTGACCCGCTGGATTATGATGAAGCGGACCTGGTCTCCATATTGCGCGAGCCGCACCGCCGTGGTATCACCAGGGGTGCGCAGGAAGAGGAGGATGCCTTTAGCGGCAGCGGAGAGATCACTAATGTCCCGCCTTATACAGTTGAGGTAGACACTAAATTAGAGCATCCGCAGGTAAAGGGCCTTGAGGAATTTCTTGATGGCGCGCCATTAGCAGCCGGTCAAGAGCAGGAAGAAGAATCCAAGCAACGAGTGCAGCAGCAGGCAAGACAAAAGCCATCCGGACAGAAAGCAAAGCCCGCTAAGAAAAAGAAAATTTCCGGGCAGGAGGGCAAGGTTACCTATAAAAAATCGGATAAGAAATTAGACCAGAAGGCCCCCATCGTTATTAAATACGATCTTAATCAAATCAGGGATGAGGCTGAAAAGTTTATAAGAGGGGAAAGTGCGGGGTATCTTGATTTTGCCAAGAAGGTTTTAGGGGATTTTCTTTTGGCATTGGGAGACGGCCGCTTTTGCAATAATAAAAATCAGGAGGTAATGGAAACAGTCTTTACCGCAAGCAGCCACTTAAGCCCGCAATTAGAGCAGCTGCTTAAGGATATTGCCCGGCTTTATAACGGCAGCTCTTTTCATGAGTCTGAACTTAAAGACAGTATTTTTAGTTTGCGCAGGTTCTTTGTCAGTCAAGGGTTCTATCCTTATTTCTGGATTACAGAAAAGGCAGATACTCTTTATATGCGGCTTTTAGGTATTGAGCCGATCACCAGAGAGTTAAAATTTGAAGCTTATCATCGCGCCGCTCTCGACATTACAGACAGCCGTTATAATGATAGCGATGTCCGGGCGCTTTTTGTCGAGGGAGAGGCTTATCCGTTAAGAAGCAGGGGCGGATATTTTGACGGGGAATTTGCGATAGTTTTTAAAAGCCTTGTGAGCCGGATTCTAAAGGGGGTAAGCCTTGATGAAGTGGTGGACTGGGCAGGCTGGCATGAAATCGGCCATGCTATGGAGCAGTTGAGGTGGAGAAAAGAGGGGCTTGCTCATGCCGCTAACAAAGAATTACTCTCTTCACTTTTCCCGCTGATCTTCTCGCCGAATGCGCGCGAATACGGCATTTATGCTTTGGCGCACCGCATCAGAAGAGTAAAAGATGCCGATGATTATTATTCTCAAGCAGCCAAGGGGATATTAAACGGGTTAATCTTATATTTTAAGGAAGCAGGCTCGTTGCCTAAGGACACTCCTTTGATTGGGAATGATTTTGAAGACGAGGCTATTAATAATATAACCGCTGTTATTGAAAGGGCCAGCTCTGAGAATTTGCAGAAAGTAGCGGCGCTTATGTATCAGGATCACATTGACGCGCTAAGAGATAATAGGGAGTCTAGGTATTTAAATACCGCTGAAGCCGGGCATTATAAAGGACAGATGGCTATGTCCGACGGCACAGGCAATGGGGAATTACTTATGGGAGTGGATGCTCCGCCGGATGTGGAAATGGAGATAGTTGACGGTCAAGATGCCGTTGATATCCAGAATCCTGATGCGCAAGATGACCGGGCAAAAAGCATTAAGGATGTCCAGCCGGGTGATTATCCCGGCAAGCCTCAAGACGGCGGCAATGGTGAAGAGGGAGAGCCTGGTGAAGGCGCTGGCGCAGGGGAGCAGGCTGGGACTATGCCCGAACCGCAATCTAATGCTATAGAGTATGTGCGTCAGTTACTGCAGGTGAACCCGGAAGCAGTGTTGGCATTTCTCGAGGCTTTTGCCGGACTGCCTCGCTATGTGCGTCAATATTTAGAGGAGGGTGATTTGCCGCAAATGGAGCGTGTGTTGGCATTGGAACTGGAGGTATTCCTTCGCCTCAAAAAAATCTCTAGTCCCTCGGGCGTTGACTGCGGTATAACCATCGACTTGAGCGGCTCTACCTGCTACGGCTTAGAGAAAATTTTTATGGGTATGCTGCATTATTATGCTTCAATGTTTTATCTGGCTAGCCGCACAAATAAGAATGTCGCTTTTACTTTGAGCGGCTTTGGCGGCGGGTTTGAGACCTATGTTGATTTTAGCGATAGCCGGGATTGGGAGAAAGTTCAACAGAAACTCGCGGACATCGAGAGCTTGCTTTCTAGCGCAGGCGCCACGAATATTTATTTAACCATTCAGAGCATTATGGATAAATACAAGGGCCGGCCGCAAAAGAATAAGTTGGAGGTTATTCTTACCGACGGCTATGATACTTCTTCTGGCCGCTCGACCGAGGAACATAACGCGCTTTTGAATGAGGCGCATAAGCAAGGTATTGATATTGTTATGCTGGGAGTGGGGGAAAGGTCGCAAGGTGTGCTGAAATACACTAATCATCTATATTTGGGCCGCCAGCCACGGACACAGGAAGAGTTGGCGCGCTTGATCAATGAGGTCGCGCTTTTGAAAAAAGGCGGCGGCAGGATCACGCAAAAGGACTTAGATAAGATTGCCAAGAAGTTCAATCGGGACCTAGATGCGCCGCAGGCAGCGGAAGCGTTGGCGCAGCCAGCTTCTGTTTCTTCCGGTGAGGACGGGGCCAATGACATCGGAAAAGAGATTGCGCATTTTAATCCGGATCAGTTGCGTAATCTCTCCGGTAAAAAGAGCGGCTTTAAAAGCGGCAATTACAGGATTACGCAGGAAGGCAATCTTGTTATCGGCAAAGAGAGTATTGAATTAAAGACCAAGGTTACTGTGCTTGAAGCAAGTCCGATATGGTTTATTAGGAATAATTTATCCGGTGATGCAGTTGTGATCAGCTATCAGGGAAGAAATTACATTGTTCTTAATGACGCGCGCGATGCTGATCTTTTCCGTCATGAGCTTATGGCTATTATGGGCATGGAGGGGATTGGAATTGATACCAAAGGCTCGTTTGAGCATCCATTGGTGCATGCTATGGGTGAGGGTAAAAATACATCAGCTGAACAGGAAGCAGAAAAGGATTTTAAGATTATCGCCGCGGCTTTTCGAAAGGAACTCAAAGTTTTACGGAAGTATTGTGAAAAGGGTGATTATCATGATTCAGCTTCGGTTACTAGAGGGGTAGCAGCCAAGCTTCAAGCGGTTATTGATAGAGGTGCGTCCCAACTGAAGAATCCCTTAGTAGATTCATTAAATAATATTATAGCGCTTCAATTTCTTTATTTATTAAAGGATAAGGCTAAGGCTAAGG
>JAHJJA010000120.1 GCA_018822885.1 Candidatus Omnitrophota bacterium | reverse complement strand
AGAAGCACAAAAGTGGCCAAGCGTCATCATAAGAGGAATTTGGGATTTTTCGCAAGGCTAAAGCGTTTTGTCGATATGTTGGCTTTTTCATAAAAAGCAGTTTAAACAGAAGGAGGAAGTATGAATAGGAGAAGAGGTTTTACACTCATTGAGTTGGTAATGGTCATTGTTATATTAGCGATCCTTGCTATTGTGGCGATCCCGAAGTATTTTGACCTTCAGAGTGACGCCCAATCTGCAGCGGAAAAAGGCGTAGTCGGTGGTGTCAGGTCCGGTGTTTATTCTTACTATGCCCAGTATAAGACATTCCCTGCTGCTCTTGACAACGCTACCGTGGCAGCTTGTACTTCCACGAATCCGTGCTTTACCAATGTCTTAGGCCAGGGCGGTCTTTATCCGGACTGGACAAAATCAAGCTCTAACACCTATGTCGGTCCTACAAACACGACTTATACTTACACCGCGGGTACAGGTGAGTTCAATTAATTCTTAGTAAAAACGCAAAAGGCCCCTGTTTTTAAAATAGGGGCCTTTTTTATGGCAAAAAAAGAGCAAGAGAAAGTGGAGGTTTGCGTGTTGCAAAACCTCGCGGGGCTAACACTTTAATATTGTAGCCCTTCTCTTGCTAAAACAAGTATGCCATATAAAATTTGTAATTTCAAGTCGTCAGGATTTGACAAAAAAGGAGGCCTGTCATGAAAGTAAAAGAAGTCGGTGAGAGTTTTAAATGCAGCGTATGCGGAAACGAGGTCACAGTGACTAAAGTCGGCGGAGGAGAGTTGGTCTGCTGCGGTAAGCCGATGGAAAAGATGGAGAAATAATTCCACTCTTTATATTTGACTTCCCGCCGTATTTAGGCTAAAATAACTTCCTGTATAATTCTAGATTAGGGTAATTAGCTCTCCTGCTTCGCCCTTTGCATAGCCTAGTAATAGCTATGGTGGGCTTCGCAGGATTCGCTAATGGATTGAAATAACCTAAATTCTTGGGCCATTAGCTCACCCTTGAAAGACACAAGGGTTTCGCTACGGGTTTCTTAATAGGTAATAGCTTTGGGGCCATTAGCTCAATTGGCAGAGCAGGACACTCTTAATGTCAAGGTCGTAGGTCCGACTCCTACATGGCCCACTTTTTTTCGCTTATAGTTCTTAGTTCATAGATATAGGTGACAGGTGGATGGTAAGAATTACGAATTCATCGAGCACACCGCAGATATATGTATCCGCGTAAAAGGCGCTGATTTAAAGGCTCTGTTTATTAATACGGCGCTGGCGATGTTTGATATTATCGCGGATAAGCTGCCTGTAAAGTCACCCCTCGACTCCGCTCGGGCTGAACAAGCCACCAGGCCTCAAACAGTAAAGATCGAGCAGGAAGCAGAGAATTTAGACGAGCTCTTCGTAAATTGGCTCAATGAGCTGCTTTCTTTATCTTCCGCACAAGAAATAATCCTTTCCGATTTTAAAATAACTGACATAACTACGACATATCTTAAGGCCGAAGCAATTGGCTATAGTTCCGAGGATTATAAGTTTAACAAAGAGATCAAGGCCGCGACTTACCATGAATTAAAGATAGAGAAGAGCGATGGCGGCTGGCAGGCGGAGGTGATTTTTGATGTCTGAAATCTGGCAGGGTCCTTTAGAGAAAATAGATGATTACCGTTGGCGGATCCCTAAATCGTATAAGCCGGGAATGCGCGTGGACGGGTTGATCTACGCGGATGAGAAGCTATTAAAGGACATCCGCCATGACAAGGCCGCGGAACAGGTGGCAAATGTGGCGTTTTTGCCGGGCATTGTGAAGGCCTCGATGGCCATGCCGGATATTCACTGGGGCTACGGATTTTGTATCGGGGGGGTAGCAGCTACGGATGTGGAGGCAGGAGGTGTAATTTCTCCGGCGGGCGTGGGTTATGATATCGACTGCGGCGTAAGGATGATGCGCACGAATTTGCGGCTTGAGGATGTGCAGGATAAGATTAAAGATCTCACCTATGCCTTATTCAATGATGTGCCGGCAGGGGTCGGTTCAAAAGGTGATATTAGGGTAAGCGCGAAAGAAGAGAAAGAGATCCTGGTAAAGGGCGCTCGCTGGGCGGTTGAAAAGGGCTATGGCACAGAGGACGACCTGGAGTGCACCGAGGAAAACGGCGCTATGCAGGGGGCTGATCCGGGGGCAGTTTCAGCCAGGGCCTACGAACGGGGTAAGGCGCAGTCAGGCACGCTTGGTTCAGGGAATCATTTCTTAGAAGTCCAGGTAGTGGATCAGCTTTATGACCGGGATATCTGCGATGCCCTTGGGCTTGACCTGGGCCAGATCATGGTGATGATACATTCGGGTTCGCGCGGGCTTGGTTATCAGGTTTGCGATGATTATACCCGTGACATGGTGCACTGTTTATCCAAATATAATATCAATGTTCCGGACCGGCAGTTGTCCTGTGCTCCGGTTAATTCAGCCGAGGGAAAGGCGTATCTGGGGGCGATGAAGTGCGCTGCTAATTACGCCTGGGCAAACCGCCAGTGCCTGATGCATTTGACGCGTAAGGCATTTGAAAAGGTGTTTGGGCAATCCTGGGAGAAGCTCGGGATGTTCTTGATTTATGATGTGGCTCATAATATCGCCAAGATTGAAAAGCATATCGTTGACGGAAAAGAGAAGATTCTGTGTGTGCACCGCAAAGGGGCAACCCGCGCGTTTGGCCCGGGCCATCCTGCAGTGCCTGAAAGATATAGAAGATTTGGGCAACCGGTGATCATCCCCGGGGACATGGGCAGGAATTCATATTTGCTCGTCGGAACACAAAAGGCAATGGAGGAGACCTTTGGTAGCACCTGCCATGGCGCAGGACGGCTAAAATCTCGCTCCGCCGCTATCCGCACAATCAATCTCGGAACTTTGTTGAAAGAATTGGAATCTAAGGGTATAATAGTCAAGGCTTCAGGCAGGGGCACGATTGTAGAAGAAGCCCCGCAGGTATATAAAGATGTAAACGATGTGGTGGATGTGGTGCATAACGCGGGTATTTCAAAGCGCGTCTGCCGCATGCGGCCGCTTGGAGTAATTAAGGGCTAGATTCAAGACCCGGTCTTGGCCTTCTGTTTGAAAGGAAGATATGCTCGATATCAAATTCATTCGCGAAAATCTGGATGTGGTAAAGCAATCGTTGATCGATCGCAACCTCAAGATCGATTTAAATGTTTTCATCAAGCTTGATGAATCCCGCAGGCAGGAATTGACTGAACTTGAGGGTTTAAGGGCCAAGAGAAACAAGGCCAATGACGAGATAAGCGTCATTTTGAAAGAGAAGAAGGATGCCAAGGACAAGATCTCTTCGATGAAGGAGATCTCCGCGAGGATCAGTGAGCTTGAGGGAAGTTTAAAGGGAATTGATGAGGAGCTAGGTAAGATCGTACTGAATATTCCTAATATTCCTCATCCGTCTATTCCGCGCGGCGATGCTTCCTGCAATAAAATAGTCCGTTCCTGGGGCGAGCCGCCCAAGCTTGACTTTAAACCCGTGACCCATATTGAGCTTGCCGAGCATCTTGATATCATTGATTTTCCCCGCGCTACAAAAATAACCGGTTCTAACTTCATACTTTTTAAAGGTTGGGGCGCCCGGCTTGAGAGGGCGCTGTTTAATTTTATGCTCGATCTGCATACCCGCGAGCATGGATACACCGAGATATTTCCTCCGTTTTTGGTAAACCGCGCTTCCATGACCGGCACAGGGCAACTGCCAAAACTTGAAGAGGATATGTATAAACTCAAGGACGATGATTTGTTTTTGATCCCTACTGCAGAGGTCCCGGTTACAAATATTTTCCGAGATGAGATCCTGGAAGAGGAGAAGCTGCCTATTTACTACGCCGCTTACACCGCCTGTTTTAGAAGAGAGGCGGGCTCTTATGGAAAAGATACCAAGGGCCTTACGCGCGTGCATCAGTTTGATAAAGTGGAGATGGTCAAATTTGTCAAGCCCGAAGACTCTTATGATGAATTAGAAAAATTATTAGCTAATGCGGAAAGGGTTTTACAACTTTTGGGCCTATCCTATCGCGTGAATATGTTAGCCACGCAGGATCTAAGTTTTTCTGCTTCTAAATGCTATGACCTTGAGGCCTATGCCGCAGGAAGCGACAGGTGGTTTGAGGTCTCAAGTTGTTCTAACTTTGAGAGCTTTCAGGCGCGCAGGGCAAATATCAAATTCAGGCGCCTCGACGCTAAGACCGGCAAGAAATTCACCGAACACGTGCATACCCTGAACGGTTCAGGGGTAGCTTTGGCGCGCACAGTGATCGCGATAATGGAAAATTATCAGCAAAAGGACGGCTCGATCCTCATCCCCGAGGTATTGCGGCCGTATATGAATGGCCAGGAAAGAATCTCCAAATAAAAAGGATTTGCCTAAAGAGGAGTTTGAGGCAGGGCCGCAAAAGAAGGCTGCTTCCCGCAAGTTCTCTTGGTTTGGCTCCAAGCTTTTTGATATCATAAAATTCCTTTTAGGAGTCTCGCTTTTACCTTTTGTTTATTCTTCGACAGCCTCATTCCTGAATGAGTTCGGCGTGGTTCCAAAGGGATTACAGACATATTTTTGCGCTGGGGCAATAACTTTTATAGCGGTCTATCTTTTTGTGCTTGAGCCCTCGATGGTTTATAACGCAGGGCATAAGATACTGGAAGTTCTTTTTCAGTTTTTTACTCCTTTGGTAAAGGTTGCGCCGTTTCTTTTGCCGATCTATACGATCGTCATATTTGTTCTGTATAAGTTCGCGGCGTTATTTATCCGTTCGGATTGGCTGCTTCAATACGCGATGTTTCTTTTTGGGTTTACTCTCGCGCTGCACCTGGTTTTTTCTTCAAAGTCAATGCGCTCCAGAAAAGGCGACCTTTTGAAAGGAAATTATATTTTTGGTTTTTCTTTTATTTATATCGTCAACCTTGGAATAATGGCATTTTGCTTAAACTTGATTTTTAAAGATTTTTCATTTGTTGACTTTTGTAATAGTTCTTATGCCACGGCAAGAGATTTATATCATTCAGTCTTTTCGCAGTTATTTCTCAAATAATTTTGGAGAGGTCGCATAGCTGGTCGAGTGCACCGGTCTTGAAAACCGGAAGGGACCTAGTGTCCCTCGCGAGTTCGAATCTCGCCCTCTCCGATAAATATTTGAGGAAAATGTTTGGGAGTAAGAATCATTTTCAGGTACTTAAAATGGCGAATTATTCGTTTGTTCGCCAAAAATTTTGACTAAATATAGGAGTATTGGCAGAGCGATGAGTAGATTACTGTTTGAAGAAGGGGAGCAAAGAAAGTTTTTAATAAAAGTGCGCCAAAGCACGGGTTTGGCATGGAAAGAATTGGCCGGTGTTTGTAATATTAGTACCCGTACTTTGCGTGATTGGGTCAATGAGGAATCCAAGATTAGGCATGACGCAGCTGTTATCTTATGTAAAATCGCAACTATGAAATTTCCTCGGACAAAAGGGTTGCTGCCAGAATATTGGAATGTAAGAAATGCGGCAAGGTTGGGAGGAATTTCGCGACACCGTAAATATGGAAATTTTGGAACCTTTGAAGGAAGGCGGAGAGGGGGGGTTAAATCTCAGGAAAAATTTCACTCAAATCCTGCGTATGCGGAAAGCATAGGAGTAAAGGTTAGAAAAAAGATTGCTATTCCTGCTGAATCAGAGCTTTTGGCTGAATTTATAGGAATCATGCTTGGCGACGGGGGAATTACAAGAAATCAAATCAAGATTACGTTTAATCGTACTACTGATGCTCTATATTCAAAGTTTGTCCAAGAAGTTATAAGTAAACTGTTTGGAGTCGATTCGACTATTATAAGAAAGAAATCAGACAAAGGGGATGATGTTCTTGTGTCAAGTGTGAATTTGGTAGAGTTTTTGGTTAAAAAGGGCTTACGCGTCGGCAGCAAGATTAGGAATAATGTCGATATTCCAGAATGGGTTTTTAGAAAAAAAATCTATATGATCGGGTGCTTAAGGGGGTTAGTCGATACTGATGGGTCTGTTTATTTATATAAACATAGAGTTAATGGGAAAGATTATTTAAATTTTTCAATATGTTTTACTAATCACTCGGGGCCATTATTAGCGTCTCTGTTTAATTTATTGCTTCGCTTAGGGTTTAATCCGGTAAAAACCAGCAGCCGTGTTTATTTGCACAAAAACGTAGATATTATTAAGTATTTTGATATAATTAAACCAAGTAATCCAAAACACTCGTCGAAGTATAAAATTTATAGAAAGTTGAAAGACGATTAAGCAAAAATATCTGGAGAGGTACCGAAGTGGTCATAACGGGCCGCTCTCGAAAAGCGGTTGGGCGCAAGCTCACGTGGGTTCGAATCCCACCCTCTCCGTTTTATTTTTCCGATAAGGAAAAACAAAACAGCACTTGAGCTGCCCTATCGAGGGGACAAGCCGAGCAGGTAGCGAAAGTGCATGAAGGTTAAAAAGAAGGAGTGTTGATATGGATAGTAAGATAAAAATCGGCATTATCGGCGGTTCCGGCTTGGATGACCCGAAATTACTCAAAGATTGCAAAGAGGCCGCGGTTACTACTAAATACGGCGAGCCTTCTTCAACCCTGACTACGGGTAAGATCGGGGGGAGTGAGATCGTTATCCTTGCAAGGCATGGCAAGGGGCACACTATTTATCCTTCGGGAGTCAATTTCAGGGCCAACATCGCCGCGCTAAAACAGGCCGGCTGCACGCATATCCTGGCGACCACAGCCTGCGGAAGCTTAAGGGAAGAGATCGAGCCCGGGTATCTGGTTTTCCCGGACCAGTTCATTGATTTTACCAGAAAAAGAGAGCTGACTTTTCACGACGAAACAGTAGTGCACACCCCGATGTCAGAGCCTTTTTGCGCTAAGTTGAGAGACCTGCTAAAGGGGACGGTCAAAGAGCTTGGTTTTAAACACTGCGTCGGAGGAACAGTCATTGCCATAGAGGGCCCTAGATTTTCCACAAAAGCCGAATCGCATATGTTCCGCAGCTGGAATGCGGATATAATCAACATGACTACTGTCCCCGAGGTCACTTTGGCCAGAGAAGCCGGCATATGTTACCAGTCGATCGCCATGAGCACGGATTATGACTGCTGGCGCGAAGGGGATGAGCCGGTCACCTGGGATATGATCGTAAAAATAATGGGCCAGAACGCGGACAATGTCAGGAAGCTTCTGCTTGCGGTAATACCAAAGATCAAATACGATAAATGCAGTTGCATGGAAAACGCGACCGCTATTCTTTAAAGCCATGTATTTTCCCGTAAGAGATTTTTTGCTTTTTGTGGTCATTATCCTGCTCATAGTAGTAATATTTATCTTTCCTGATCTGCAAGCCACTTATTATTTTCAGCGATTTAAGGCTGCCTCCCGCGCGGGGAATATTGATGAAAGCAGGGAGTGGTTTCAAAAGTCGATAAATGTAAGGCCAAAGAGCAAGGATTCTTTTGTGGGGTTTGTCGAGGGGCTGATGCAGAGCCAAGACAGGAGAGAGCAGGGTAAACAGATCCTCGAGAACCTTCCTCTTACCGAGCTGGAAAAGGACCGCATTGCTGACTCTGTAAGGCGCGCGATAAAATATTAGAGAATTATTTTAATGGGCATGTTAAAAAACCTCATTGAAAACCTATTCAAGTTAAAAGACAACAACACTACCGTCCGCACTGAAATAATCGCCGGGGCCACCACCTTTATGACCATGGCCTACATCGTTTTTGTAAATCCGGCGATGATCTCACAGACCGGGATGGATTTTGGCTCGGCGATGATGGCTACCTGTATTTCCGCCGCATTCGCCACCATCCTTATGGGCCTGTATGTGAATTATCCGATCGCCCTTGCCGCCGGGATGGGGGAAAACGCCTTTTTTACCTACGCGGTTTGCATGACGATGGGCATCTCCTGGCAAGTGGCGCTGGGCTGTGTATTTATCGAAGGCATACTTTTTGTGATCCTGACTTTGTTTAAATTCAGACAGGCGCTTATGGACGCTATCCCTGATGCCATAAAATACGGCACAGCCTGCGGCATCGGGGTCTTGATCGCCTTTGTGGGGTTGATAGATGCCGGCTTTATCGTGGGCCATCCTGCCACGCTTGTTACTTTGGGCAACATCATAAGCCTTCCGACTTTGCTTGCCGCATTCGGCCTGATCATTACCGGAGTCATGCTGGCAAAGAAGATCCGCGGGGCGCTCTTGTGGGGGATATTGGCCACGGCAATAATGGGAGTTTTCTTGGGGGTTGTGAAATATCAGGGATTTGTATCCATGCCACCCTCAATGGCCCCGACATTTTTGAAGATGGATATCGCGGGCACCTTTAATTTAGGGCTTTTGTCTGTGGTTTTTATCTTCCTGTTTATGGATCTATTTGATACTGTCGGCACATTAGCAGGCGTAGCCGAGCTAGGTGGATTTATGAGGCATGGTAAACTCCCCAAGGCAGGCAAGGCCATGCTTACCGACGCTGTAGGCACTTGCGTGGGCGCTGCCTGCGGAACGCCTACAGTCACTTCTTATATTGAGAGTGCTGCCGGCATTGCAAGCGGAGGCCGCACAGGCCTGACCGCGGTTGTGACAGGGTTGCTATTCCTGGCAACGATATTCTTTTTCCCGCTTATCAAGATGATAGGCGGGGGTTTTGACGCGGGAGGGGGAGCGATACTTAGGCCGGTCACTGCCCCGGCATTGATCATAGTCGGCAGTATGATGGTGCATTCTGTGGTCAAGGTCAACTGGCAGGATTACACGGATTCCATCCCGGCGTTTTTGGTGATCATTATGATCCCCTTGACCTTTAGCATCGGCACAGGCATTGCGGTAGGGTTTATCAGTTACGCCGCCTTAAAATTATTCACCGGCCAGGGCAGGAAGGTTTCCTGGATAGTTTATTTGCTGGCTGTTCTGTTTATTGCCAGGTTTATTTACTTGAAAGCGATGTAGATTTTGGTTTAAAGCTGAAAAAAACTGTAGGCATAATACTTAAAAGCGTTTATAATACTGAAATCGTCTTAAATTTTGGAGAGGTGCCGGAGCGGTCGAACGGGCATGTCTGGAGAACATGTGAGCCGCAAGGCTCCCAGGGTTCGAATCCCTGCCTCTCCGCCAGTTAGGATAGGGCGCTGTTTCAAACAATGGACGGAAGCTAGCTTCCGTCGAAAAATTGAGGCGGCGCTCTTTTAAAATAAAGTTCGAACCAATCTTTTCCAGAAATTCTTTCTGGGATTCTAAATTTCCCTCTTCTACGGCGTAACGCGCTTGATTTAAAGAGGTTACGAAATCTCTTGCCGGTTCGAACCAATTTAAGCTCCCAGCAGCAAAATCCTTCGCAGATTCCTGCAATCCCCGCTTTTCATTAATAAAACTTTCTTTCTT
>JAHJJA010000119.1 GCA_018822885.1 Candidatus Omnitrophota bacterium | reverse complement strand
TTGTGGGCGCCCTGGCGCATTAATTACATACGAGGCAAGAAACAGAAACGTTGCATATTCTGCGATGCGGCGATAGACAAGAAAAAGGATTATGTTATCTTTAAAACTTTATACTCTACGGCCATACTTAATATCTATCCGTACAACAATGGACATATTATGGTTTCCCCGAAAAGGCACGTAAGGGACCTTACACAATTGGCAGACGCAGAAGCCCTTGATCTTTTTAAGGCGCTCTCGAAAACAAAGAAACTTTTAAACAGGGTACTCAAACCTGAAGGATACAATATAGGGATAAACCTTGAGAAATCAGCCGGAGCCGGAATAGCCGCGCATATACATATCCATATCGTCCCTAGATGGCAGGGGGATACGAATTTCATGCCTATCTTTAATAATACCAGGGTCATTTCTCAGTCGCTGAAAGAATTATTTAAACAGCTTAAAAATGCTCAATCAAAAACAGATTAAAGAATTCGAAGAAAAATTTCTCGCCCCATACGCCATGAAAAGCGCGGATACCCGCGGCAGGATACATAAGGAAGAGGAGCATCCGTACCGCAGTGCCTATCAAAGAGACCGCGACAGGATAGTGCATTCGGCAGCGTTTAGAAGACTGGAGTACAAGACGCAGGTTTTTGTAAATCACGAGGGGGATTATTACCGCACGCGCTTGACCCACACTATCGAAGTCTCTCAAATCGCGCGGACTATTGCCTCAGCTTTACGGCTTAATGCCGACCTCACAGAAGCAATAGCGCTCGCTCACGACCTGGGCCATACGCCCTTTGGCCATTCAGGGGAAGAGGCGTTAGATGAATTAATGACAAAACACGGCGGTTTTAACCATAATATGCAGGGCCTAAGGGTAGTTGATTATCTTGAAGAAAGGTATGTGGAATTTCCGGGAATAAACTTGACCTGGGAAGTACGAGAAGGCATAGTTAAACACTCTTCGGCATTCGACAGGTCGGTAAAAATAAAGGGACTGGCGCCGAAGGAATCGCCTACACTTGAAACACAGGTGGTAGATATCGCGGACGAAATAGCCTATGACAATCATGACCTTGATGACGGCATCACTTCGGGCCTGCTCAAAGAAACCGACCTGGAAAAACTCAAGCTCTGGAACAATATTTACCGGGAAATTTCCGGAAAATATGCTACAATAGAAGAGGATAAGAGAAAATACCTTATTATCAGGTCGCTCATCAATCTTCAGGTTACAGATTTAATCCGCCAAACGGAAAAAAACCTGCGGGAATTAAAGCTGTCCTCTCCGGGAGACGTAAAGAAGCTCAACAAAAACAATAAGGTAGTGGCTTTTAGCAAAGAGATGGCGGCGATGAGGAAACCGCTGCGCGGCCTACTGATGGATAAGCTCTATCATCATTACCGCGTGATCAGAATGAGCAATAAAGCTAAGCTTTTTATTAAAGAGCTGTTTGAATTTTATATGGAAAAACCTGACGGTCTGCCGACGCAGGTGCAAAAGAGGATCGCTAAAGACGGAGTAAGGCTCGCCGTCTGCGATTATATCGCGGCAATGACCGACAGGTACGCGCTCGATGAATACAAAAAGTTATTTGACCCCTACGAAAAAGTATAAATCTTTGATTTCGGCAAGTCACAGCATCTTCAGGCTGGTAAATTCTACTTACGAACTTAAAGATCTCGTCAGCCGTCTTAGCCGGTTGATGTGCCAGATATTTAACGCAAAATACTGCTTGATCCTGTTGCTGGATCCTTCCAAGAAGTATTCGATATACAAATGCCTGGTGAGTAAAAGAAAGAAAGTGTTTATTGACAAAAAAATCAGGATATCTACCCATCTTGAAAAAAGAATCGTCAATAACCTGGCATGCATAAGACGGGAAGACCTCTTAGGTATCCCGCTTATCTGCGAAGATGTAATCGGCTTGATCATATTGAAACGCAATAAAAACGATGTCGCCTTTGATGAGTTCGACCAGGAAATGATCATGACCGTGACAGAGCAAGCTATTATCGGCATAAAAAATTTACAGCTTTACGAAGAACAGCAAAAAATAGTTTTAGGCGGAATTAAATCCCTGGTAACGCTTTTGGACACGCGAGTGCCGCAGGAATATACGCATTCTCCTTACTTTAGCAAGCTGGTGACAGCACTCGGAATAGAGATGCGGCTTGACGAGAAACAAATAGAAAGCCTTAAATACGCCGCCCTTTTGCATGACACGGGAAAAGTAGATATCCCGCTTGAGATACTTACAAAGACATCTAAACTAACGACTCATGAATTTAATATTATT
>JAHJJA010000118.1 GCA_018822885.1 Candidatus Omnitrophota bacterium | reverse complement strand
TTAGTGGTTTTAAGATTAGGACTGAAGATTCGCTTCTGGTAGTATTGGTGCTTGCTTGGCTTGGCAGGTTGGGTATGGGTTTACAAAAGCATTTTTTGATTAAAACTCCGGTTAATCTTCCAATTTTTCTAATTATTATCTGGAATGTCATTTCTTCCTGGAGAGCGATTTCCGCAGGCATGATGGCGGATAGTGGCTTTTGCATCTTGACTAACTTAAAGCTTATTGAATTCTTCGTGGTTTATTTCTTAGTCGCCAATAATCTTAATAACATTAAGGAAGTCAAAATTATGTTTTATTTGCTATTTATTATAGCATTAGTCGTAGGGTTATATACTATTTTACAGATTCCCAAGACTGCGGTATTTACGACAAATCGTCTTTCAGCTCCTTTTGAAAGCACTCCTGAACCCAATACTTTAGGGGCTCTTTTAGTTATGTTTTTCGGAATGGCACTGAGTATTGTTCTTTATGCGAAAGCTTCATTATTAAAAAAAATATGCGTAGTTTTAGTGATAATATTGCCTTTGTCGATAATGTTCTCTTATGCGCGATCAGCATATCTGGCTTTTATAGCGATGGTAATTGTTTTGACCTTAGTTAGCAGGCGTAAGTGGTTAGTTTCTGTTGTATTAATATCCGTGCTTCTAAGCCCGTTTATTTTGCCTAAATCTGTAATAAATAGAGCCTTGTATAATTTTCAGGACCCGCGTTATTTCGGATTTCTCGACCCTTCTGCTGCGGAGAGAGTTTTTGTTTATCAGAAGGCAGGGTATCATATAAAACAGTACCCTTTTTTGGGAGGGGGAGTTGCAACAGGAGGCGGGGTTTTGGATAGTCAATACGCAAGAGTTGTGATGGAGGGTGGGCTCGTGGGATTGGCTCTCTTTATCTGGCTATTGTTAAGGCTTATAAAAATGGGGGTACGTTTATTCCGAAGTGTAAGTGACGGTTGGATAAAAGGGGCAGCCCTAGGTTTTATAACTGTGGTTATTGGTTTGATTGTGCATAGTTGGGGGAATATCACTTTCTATATTATACGCATAGCAGAACCTTTTTGGGCATTGGCTGCTCTTATTGCGTATCTATTGTACTATGTGACTATAGAGAAAGAGAGACTCCAAATCGCTAACAGCGATAAGATTTCAATCGCCTAATTTATAAGGAGATGCTATGGTAAATATTGGAATAATCGGTTGTGGCCATTGGGGTCCGAACCATATTAGGAATTTTTCAGGTATATCCGGATGCTCTGTTGTGGCTTGTTGTGATTTGGATAATAATAGATTGAATCATATTAAAAAGATTTATCCTTTGGTAAAAGCTGTTAGTGATTATAAGGTTTTATTGAAAGATAAATCTATTATTGCAGTCGTAATCTCTACTCCTACGAGCACCCATTATCGTCTTGCCAAGGAAGCGCTTTTATCTGGTAAAGACGTTCTTTGTGAGAAACCGTTAGCTCTTAACGCAAAAGAGGCTCGGGAGCTAGTCTTTATTGCAAGGCAAAAAAAGAGAATCCTTATGGTTGGCCACGTTTTTTTGTTTAACAGCGGCATTCAAAAGATGAAAGAGTATATTAAAAATAAAACTCTCGGTGAGATTTATTATATGCGCGCCACGAGGACCAATCTTGGCCCGATACGCAATGATGTCAATGTCGCTTTGGATTTAGCAGTACATGACATTTCTATATTTTCTTTTCTCTTGGAAAAAGAACCAGTAATGGTTAATGCTACAGGAACAAAGATTCTAAGGAAGAATCTTGAGGACATCGCTTTTATTTCTTTGCATTATCCTGGGAGCGTACTTGCCAATATCCAGGTTAGCTGGCTTGATCCGCGAAAGGTAAGGGAAATTACCGTGGTGGGTGAGAAGAAAATGGCGGTTTGGGATGATCTAAGTGCGACTGATATGTTGCGCATATACGATAAGGGGGTAATCCGGGAACCTTATTATGACAACTTTGGAGAATTCCAGCTTTTAATCAGGGAAGGCGAAGTTGCAGTGCCTAAAATCAACGCGACTGAACCTCTGCGCGTGCAATCCCAGCATTTTATAGATTCCGTATTGACCAGAAAAAACAATTTGTGCGATGGAAACAATGGGTTAAGTACAACAAAAGTGCTGGAAGCGGTCCAGAAATCTCTAGCGCGTAATGGAGAAGCGGTAAAAGTTTAATATATGAAGAATATACTAGTAACTGGCGGAGCCGGTTTGATAGGTTCTCATACGGTTGATTTATTATTGGAAAAGGGATATCGCGTTAGGATACTGGATAACCTTGAGAAACCCACGCATTTATCCGGAAGACCGTCGTACATTCCTTCTCGGGCCGAGTTTATAGAAGGAGATATTCGTTCTGAGCGGGATGTGAAAGGAGCGCTTAAGGGGATCGATGGTGTCATCCATTTGGCTGCCACCGGAGGCTTTACCCCTAGAATTATAGAGTATCTTGAAGCGAATACGATCGGTACAGCGCTTATGCTGCAGATAATACGAAATGAGCGTTTACCTATCAAAAAGATAGTAGTTGCTTCATCAGTTGCTGTTTACGGGGAGGGTAAGTATCAGTGTTCAAAGCACGGAGTAGTTTTTCCTCCTATTCGCCCTATTGAACAGATGGAGAGAAAAGAGTGGGAGCTTAAGTGTCCCTTTTGCGCCAGCGAATTAAAGGCTTTGGCTACTGATGAATTGACACCTGTGAAGCCGCAAAAGGTATATTCTGTTTCTAAGTTCGATCAGGAGAGGCTTGTCTTGGGTTTAGGAGAAGAGTTTGGCATTCCAAGTGCAGCTTTAAGATACTTTGTAACATACGGTCCCAGGCAGTCTTTGAGTAATCCCTATACCGGGTTGTGTTCGATATTTTCTACGAGGCTTTTAAATGACTTGCCGGCAGTAGTTTACGAAGACGGACTTCAGACTAGAGATTTTGTTTATGTTAAAGATGTTGCTGCGGCTAGTGTGCTGGTGTTAGAATCTGATAAGTCGGATAGGCAGGTATATAATGTTGGCACTGGAAACTCTCTTAGTGTGTTAGATATAGCAAAGACTCTTTCAAGGATTTATAAAAAAGATATAGCTCCTGAGATCGGAGGCAAATTCAGGCCCGGAGAAGTGCGTCATATTGTGGCTGATATTGCAAAGCTCAAGAGTATCGGCTTTAAGCCGAAGTACACTTTTGAAGACGGCATAAGAGAATACGTAGAATGGATAAGGTCGCAGGGCGATGTAAAAGACTATTTCTCAAGAGCACAGACAGATTTAACTAAAGACCAGGTTGTAAGGAATTGCAGATAATGGTAAATAAAAAGAAAGTAATTGTGATTATCCCGGCTCATGATGAAGAAGAAGTCATTTCCGCGCTGGTCAAGAACATCCCTTTTGATCTGGTTGATTGTAAGTTAGTTGTTGATGATGCTTCCGTAGATGCCACCAGGGAGAATGCGATTTCATGCGGAGCAAAGGTTATCAGCCATGCGCAGAAAATGGGATGCGGCCCTTCGATCAGAACCGGTATAGACTATGCTTTAAAGAACGGTTTTGAGGTAGCTGTTGTAATGGCCGGTAACGGCAAGGATGATCCTTTCCAGATCTCGAATGTATTGAATCCCGTAGTCAACGGTGGCTTTTATTTTGTTCAGGGTTCCCGTTATCTAAAGGGCGGAGCTTGGAAGAATATGCCTTTACATAGAATTATTGGGACACGCGCTTACTCAGCGCTATTCTCTATTTTAGCCGGCAGCGTCATCACCGATGGTACTAACGGCTTCAGGGCATTTAGCCTCAAGCTATTCGAAGACAAGAATATCAATATCTGGCAAAGCTGGATCAATAATTATGAGTTGGAATCTTATTTGTATTATAAGGTAGTTAAGTTAGGTTATAAATTTAAGGAAACCCCTGTTAGCAAAATCTATCCTAAAAATAGGCCTAGCGGCTATACTCAAATGAAACATTTCTCCGGATGGTGGAGCCATTTCAGGCCCATACTTTTATTAAGCCTCGGTATTAAGAAATAGAATGTCATTTGCTAGATTAAAACCAATAGTAGTTATTTTTTCTCTTGCAATGATCCTGCGGATTTTTTTCTTATTCGCTTATAATCATGGCAAGTTTTTAAAAGATGAGATATCGGGTTCTGATGAGGTTGTTTATAGTACTATAGCAGATAACTTCTCAAGCGGTAAGGGATTCGTTATTGATTCTATTTATGCCAGAAGAACACCAGTCTATCCTCTTTTTTTGGCAGTTGTATATTCTTTAACAAAGCATTCCGTAGTAGCTGTAAGAGTTGCGCAGTGTTTTTTAGGGGCCTTTTCTTGTTTATTGCTTTATTTTATCGCAACTCAGATTTTTAAAGAGAAAGTAGGGCTTATTGCAGGCGTTATTTGTGCTGTAGATTATTCTATGCTTCAATTATCAGCTTACCTGGTATCGGAAACGTTGTATATATTTTTATTTCTTTTCGCGTTTCTGTTTTTCCTCCTTTACTACCGATATAAAAATTCCTGTTACATTGTTTTTTCAGGAATTTTATTCGGATTAACATCATTATGCAGAGAGCTTGCAGTTTTTATGCTGTTCATCACAGCAGTTTGGATGGTGATTTTTATCAATGGGGCACTTAAAGTCAGGATTAAGCCGGCGGCAATCTTTATTATTTTCGCATTGATTGTCATCGCCCCTTGGGTTTTAAGAAATTATCGTATTTATCA
Organism: Candidatus Omnitrophota bacterium; assembly: GCA_018822885.1. Taxonomy (GTDB): domain Bacteria; phylum Omnitrophota; class Gorgyraeia; order Gygaellales; family Profunditerraquicolaceae; genus JAHJJA01. The sequence continues at coordinate 3,066 of JAHJJA010000118.1, read as the reverse complement.
TCGTATAATTCCTTTTACTGTGAGTTCTGGGCATAGTTTGTATCTTGGCAATAATGAACATACTCCCGCCTGGATCGGGGGTTATGAAAATCCATCTTGGAATATGCCTCTGGATGTCTCTAATTTCTTTACTCCTGAAACAGATGAGCTTCTTAAAAAAAAGGCATTGCGTTTTATGGCAGAGAATCCCAAGAGGTCAGTTATTTATGCCAAGGATAAATTAATCAATATGTGGCAACCATATTATTCTGATTCACGCTTGCTAAGTAAGGTTGTGATGTCAATTCTATATCCGTCGGTTTTAGTATGCGGTTTGTTAGGGTTACTTGTTACATTGGCTAAATCAAAAATCAGCTTGTTAGTGATTTTTTCTTTGGTGTTTTACACTTTGGTGCATATTTTTACTATCTCTGGAATCAGGTACCGCTATCCTTTAATGCCATTTCTTATGATTTATGCTGCTTATATTTTAAATATGATTTTAGAATTTCTAATATATAGGAGAAGAGGCGCGGGATAGAAGATTTAATAATATATCACTTTAGTCCCCTGCAAGAAAAATCGGTAGTTCTGTAGGTTAATAAATATGGTAAAGAGAATAGTATTCTTTGGTATTTTGCTTTTTATTATTATTGCCGCTGTGTTATTAAGGTTTCAAGGCGTAAACGAAAGAGGGTTATTTTATTTTGATGAAGGGCTTTACCTATCTGAGACCAGATTCGTTTTGGAGGGTGTCGATCTTATTTTGCATAACTTTAAGAAGCTTTTAAGCCAAGGTTTTAGCTTTGAAGAATTAAAGGCTACTACCCAGGGAGTACCCTTGGTAACTGGTAAGCCAGGTTTTATTTTGGTTCTATATTTGTTTGGTCTTTTAACTGGGTTATCCGAGCATACTTTATATTTAGCCTCGGCTACCTTTGGGATTATTAATATTGGCTTGATTTACTTAATAGCGCAAGATTTTTTTGATAGAAAGACGGCATTAGTTTCAATGGCAATTGCCTCGGTTTCTAGCTACCATTTATTTTATTCTTCTGTTGGATTGCCTGAAATGGTCGGGTTAACATTTTATCTTGCCGGATTTTGGTTATTTTATAGAAGTGTAAAATATTGTCAGCGCGCTTCTTTTCTCATCGGTTCAGGGTTATTAATCGGTTATGCTTTCACATGCAATCAATGGAGATGGATTCTGCTACCCGTATTTCCATGCCTGTTTGAGCTAATTAGATTTGTAAAAAGAGAGGTGAGCCCAGCGGTCGTATTCTCAAGATTATCTATTTTTCTTGTTTCTTTTGTGACTCCTATATTTATCTTCCAGTTGCCTTATCAGGTCTTAATATGGTTAAAAGGACCTTTGCCCTTTAGAAGTTATTTTGAGCAATTGTTTGAAAGGTCGATGCAAGGCCAAAGCATGCTTTTTTCGATCAGTGGCAGTGCTACTTTTTTGAAGTATTATTGGATCATTGAGGGGCCTTTTTTCACAATTCTGCTTTTGACAGGAATTTCGATCGCAGTATTTAACGCACTCTATAAGAAAAACAAGGAAGACATTCTTTTGTGCATTGTAATGGTTCTGCCGATTATTATCTTTAGCGTTTTTAAATATGGTGGATATTGTTTGAGTAGGGTCATTTCCATGGTCTTGCCTTTTACCGCTATTGCTATCGCCAGGTTGTTCGGTAGAATAAAGAATATTAACCTGGTTTATTGCTTTATAGTAATTATCTTGGTCCTTGGCGTAATGCATTCTTACAAGATCTCACGGGTTACTTCTGGTTATGCTAAAGCGGCGGAATACATAAAGGATAAAGATTATAGAAAGTTATTTATTTTGGAAAATGAACCGATATTTAGAGCTTATTTAGGAAGGGTCGCCTTTAATCCTTATAACCGCCCTCTTTCTCTGGAAGAACTGATCCATTCTTCGGAAAATTCCGGTGTGGTTAGGCTGGTAGTTGATTTCAACGTCCTGTATTCTAAGTACCAGCAGGATTATGCTAGGGAATTAACGAATGTTCTTATTCCGGAAGCAGTTTTTGCTAATCCGCTTGGCGCATCTTTTGTGCATTTGACAGAACTTTATCCTTATGAGATTATAAAGTCAATATTGGAAGACCCCAGGTCAAAGTATATTGAGATCTATAACTTGGATAAGTTTCACAAGGAGTTTAGAAGATAATTATGAACGCCGTTAATAATTCTGTGATTTCTGAGCATTTTGATAATATTGCCAAAGATTACGATACTTATAAAAGCAATAATAGCTATTATTATTCTCTCATAAAGAATATCTACGGAGGGCTGCTTACCGATTCGAAGAATTTGAATATTCTGGAATTGGGCTGTGGTTCGGGAGGTATATTGAATCATCTCAATCCAAGAAAGGGAGTAGGGGTTGATATTAGCCATAAGATGGTTGAGATTGCAAAAAGAAAATACGCCGGCAGCGAGAATCTTTCTTTTTTTACCGGTAGCATTGATGATCAGGCATTTATGAGACAAGTGTTTTCCGGAAAGAGTTTTGATTATTGCATTATGCCTGATACTATCGAGCATTTGACGGATATTAATAAGGCGTTTTGCGTTTTGTCCTCGGTAATTGATAGAAGAACCAAGGTCATAGTTACTTGGGTAAATCCTTTATGGAGTCCGATCCTGGATTTGTTGGAGTTTTTAAAGCTAAAAATGCCCGAGGGTCAACACAGATGGCCTAGTTCAGAAGAAGTGGTTACTTTATTGGGTTTAAACAAATTTAAAGTTATAAATAGGGGTTGGCGCGTATTATTGCCTTTGGATATCCCTTTTGTTTCTGATTTCGTAAATAGCTTTATTTGGCGTCTGCCCTTATTGCGCAGGTTATGTCTAATACAATATATCGAATTTAAATCGATGTGATTGGGAGGGAAGTCATGATTTCTTTACCTGAAAAGAAAATAATGGTTACCGGCGGAGCAGGTTTTCTTGGGTCTTATGTGGTGGAAAAACTCAGGCAATTAGGTTGCTTGGGCATTTTTATTCCCAAAATAGAGGATTATGACCTGACTAAGGAGGCGGTAATAATTGATT
>JAHJJA010000117.1 GCA_018822885.1 Candidatus Omnitrophota bacterium | reverse complement strand
GAAAACTGCTCATGCCCCTCGTTAAAGGCTTCTGTTACGCCGTCAGTATATAGACAGATGACATCCCCTGCCTGCAAGACAACCTTTTCTTTTTCAAAAACCGTCCTCTCGTCTAATCCGATAGCCAGGGACTTTGCCTTGTCTAATACCTCGATGCCTTGAGCGCGGCGTCGGATAAAAGGAGGATTATGCCCGGCATTCGTATAATAAAGCTCCCCTGTCTGCGTATCCAAGATCGCCAAGAATATAGTGATAAACATACAGGAATCATTATCAAAAGAGATCTCCTTGTTCACCTTCCTAAGGATCTCCTCACAAGAATCAGTCTCTTTAGCGGTTGCCTTGATAAGGGTCTTGGTCATTGCCATAAATAGTGCGGCCGGCACTCCCTTTCCCACGACATCTCCGATAACAAAACATAGATGGGTCTGGTCAATAAAAAAGAAGTCATAGAAATCACCGCCTACTTCTTTGGCAGGTAAAAGACAGGCATATATATCAAATTCATCCCTATCAGGAAATGGGGGGAAATTCTTCGGCACAATGCCCATCTGGATATCGTGAGCGATCCTTAACTCGCTCTCCATCCTTTCCTTTGAAGCAGTAGCCTCTGTCAATTCCTTTATATACTTCTTTAATGCCCCCCTCATATAGACAAAGGCCTCGGCAAGCTCCCCCGCCTCATCCTTTGATCTTACGGTTTCAAGTTCAAATTCCAAGTTACCTTTAGCAATATCTTTTGTAGCCTGATTTAATTTGCGTAAGGGTTCGGTTATAGAGCGCGAGATCCACACGATCACAATAAGCAGAAAGATAAATCCCGCGAAACCGATACCGACCATGATATTATTAAGTCGGGTCACATCCGCCATCAACTCATCTTTAGGAAAGATCACTCCCAGGCTCCATCCACTTGAAGGTAAGGGCGCATAAACAATCCAACACTTCTTTCCGGTCAGGATACTTCTCGAGGGGACAAAACCGTAATCCCCCTTTATCATCCTCTTGCCTATGGCCCGCAAAGCAGGGTCATTTCTTTCTTCGGCCAAATCAAAGATAGTCTCATTCATAATAAGCCCTTTTAAAGGATGGGTGATTACCCGGCCGTTTTTAGATATAAGGAATCCATAACCCGTCTTGCCGATTTTAATGGAAGCCACTATATCCTGAAGCCAGGACAAAGAAATATCTGCGGTGATTACACCTGTGAACTTTCTTTTTCCGTCCACCTTTCTATAAAAAGGCACGGAGTAGGTAGCCATAATGATGTTTCCGCCGCCCTCGTCAAAATACGGCTCGCTCCAGACAGCACGGTTTAATTCTTTAGGTATCTGATACCAATCCCAGGAAAAATATTTATAAGACCCCCTTAAATAGCTAAACTTCACCTCTTTACCCTCTTTGTAATAATAGGGCGCAAAATACAGGGAATCCTTTTCAAAGGCATATGGCTCAAAGGCTATGGTTGAGCCGTAGATCTCAGGGTTGTTTTCAACAATTGAACGCAATAATTTCAGCAATTGCTCTTTGTCGCAAGGAGACTCCTCGAGAAAATATGCCAGATTCTGCGGCACTCTTTCAACAGGAAGCAAGATCGATTCCGTCTTGTTTACAGTGACAAGGGCGAGATTCTTGGCTCCGGACTCGATGTTTTTAACGATTATCCTGCGCGAAACCGTATAGTTATAAAAAAAGATCCCCGCAAAGATAAGCGAACAGCTTGCAAGGATCCAAAAAGCCAGTTTAAAGGCTATGCCTCTATTTCTTATCATATTCAGTGCAGTCTTTATAGAATGAGTTAAAATCAGGTATTTCCTTTATTAAACCGCTATCCTTTAAAGTATCCGCTACAAAATCATAATCTTTGCGGGAGAGCCTGCCAATAGTTTCAAAGCTGCCATCGATCAAAGTGAGGTCCTTGATCCTCTCGAGCATCCATTTCTGATGCGCCCTGTTAGCCGGTACATGTGCCTTCTTCATATATCCTAATACGATCTCCACTGCCTCATCGCTGTGAGTAAAGGCATAGGCCCATCCTTCAAGGCTTGCTTTTACAAATGCCCTGCAGGCATCGGGGTCCTTATTAAAAGTGCTTTCAAGGACATATATACCATCTTCAGGAGAGTTTAATCCATAATCATAGAAGAAAAATGCCGCCAACTCTCCGGGATCATAACCTGAATTAATAATAGTGTGGTATTCGTTATACCACATAGCCGAAGCCACATCCACCCCGTCGCGCAGGAACAAATTGACCGAATAAGACTGCGGCACAACCTTGACATCCAGTCCGTATTTCTTGAAAAAAGCCCGAGGCTGTATCTCAAAATCAGCATCCCATAAACCTACCTTCTTATTATTCATGTCAAGAGGGTCATTTATGCCG
>JAHJJA010000116.1 GCA_018822885.1 Candidatus Omnitrophota bacterium | reverse complement strand
CGAAATCTTCCCCCGAAGACAAAACATCGGTTAAATCGCGAGCTTCTTTACTGGCCGGGATCAGGTCCTCATAGATCAGCGCGCCGACAGAACTTGCTTTTAAGATATGTGACAAATCCTGAGTAAGCCCATCAGAGATATCGATCATGGAGTTTACTTTAAATCTCTCAGATAAGAAACGCGCCTCATCTACGCGCGGTATAAAACGCAGGTGTTTGCCCTTGATCGAACCCCCAAATTCGCCCGTCACAAAAATAACATCACCTTTTTTTGCCTTGCTTCTTAAGCACAGCCTGTTTTTTTCAACAAAGCCAAGCATACTCACATCAATGATCAGTTTATCCGCGCGGCTTAAGTCCCCTCCGACCAGATTTATCCCATATTGACGGCAAATATCATACATCCCTTTGAATAATTTATCCGCGGTCAAGACCTTAGATCTTCGAGGAAGAGCCATTGAAACCGTGCAGTATCGCGGCAGACCGCAACAGCTGGCGATATCGCTGATAGAAACTGCGATTGCTTTTCTTCCGACAAGAAAAGGATCCTCTTTAGAGGTAAAATCAATTCCCTCTATCAACATGTCGCAGGTAAAAAGCATATAATGTTTTTTGTCAAATCTCATGACCGCGCAGTCATCTCCGGAGCCTTTGATGACAGACGGGTCTGTCTTTATCGCTTTTCTGAATCTTTCGATCAACCCAAATTCACCAAGCCTTCTTATCGACATCCTTTATTCACCCCTTGCAACTCTTAATAACCCTTTTAATATTCTTACTAAACGGCGCACGGATGACACCCTTCTCGGTTATTATTGCCGTGATCAAATTATGCGGCGTGACATCAAACGCAGGGTTAAATACCTTTACTGCCTTATGGGACATTTTTCTTTTATAGAAAAGATCAGTCACCTCGCAGCTATTACGCTGCTCTATGACAATGCCTTTACCGCTTTTAATAGACAGGTCGAATGTCGAGCTGGGAGCCGCTATATAAAAAGGTATCTTATGGTGATGTGCCAATACAGCGAGGCTGTAGGTCCCGATCTTATTAGCGGTGTCTCCGTTTACTGCGATCCTGTCGGCTCCGGCAATCACTTTATCGATCTTGCCTTGAGCCATCAAAATAGCAGCCATATTATCGCAATTTAAAGTCACGTCCACTCCCTTACGCTTTAATTCCCAAACAGTAAGGCGCGCCCCCTGTAAAAGCGGCCGGGTTTCGCAGGCAAAGACCTTTACCTTTTTACCTTCTTCCCCTGCGCGATAAATGACCCCCAGCGCGGTCCCGTAATCTATCGTCGCCAATATCCCGGCGTTACAGACCGTCATTATCGTGTCAAATTTATTGATAAGTTTTGCGCCATAAATGCCTATCTTCCTGCAGGCAGACCTATCCTCTTCAATTATTTTCTGGGCTTCATCAAAAAGTATCTTTTTGATCTCTGTTATTGCCTTCTCTTGATTTTTTATTGCGGCACTGCCCATCCTTTCCAAGCCCCAAAAAAGATTCTTGGCTGTCGGCCGCGATGAGCCAAGGTAGCGGATCACCTTATCCAGCTCCCCGTAAAATCTCGCGAATGTCTTTGCCTTTGAATCCTTAACTCCAAGATATACACCAAGCCCTGCCGCCGCACCTAAAGCCGGAGCGCCGCGAACTTTCAACTCCTTGATAGCATGCCACAAAGTCTTTAAATCCCTGATATAAAGATACTCGAGTTTACCGGGAAGTTTTGTCTGGTCTACGATCTTTATCTGTCCGTTTTTCCATTCAATCGTCCTTAGATCCATTTCAAATCCTTTCATTTTAACTGCTTTTCAATAGACCTGATCTTGTCGGATATCTCTTTTCTTATCCCCTTGCAGGCGCCGGGTTTTAAAAGTTCCAGGACTTTTTTATAGGAATCCAGCGCCCCTTTGTAATCAGCAAGATTATAAAGCGCATCGGCGAGATTATCGTAAGTCACAGGCCTATCAGGATCCAACTCAAGCGCCTTTTTAAAACATTCTATTGCCTCTTTGTGCCGGCCGATGTTGTTTAAGAGCCAGCCCTTATTGTGATAAATGGTAGCGTAATCAGGTTCTACTGCAATGCCTTTATCAAAGTAATAAAACGCCTCGTCAATAATGCCCAACTCCACCATGCACAGGGCGCGGTCATTGTAGCTGGCGCCATCCTTAGGATTAAGTTTGACTGCCGCATCAAAATGCTCTATTGCCTGGGCAAAGTTTCCTTTGAGTAGTTGAATCTGTCCCTTAAAATATTCCGTCTCTCCTGCAAGAGAACTCCTGATCGCGTCTTTTAAACCGATATTCGCAATTTTTAACGCCTCTTTACGGCTGCCATAAGTGATCGCGTCATCAAGCTCTGCCCTCAACCGGCTAAATCCACTATTATTACTCATAAGCCCAACATCTTTGCCAGCAGGCTTTTCTTTACCTTAATAGCCGCAGCGGGACAGATCTCCTGACAACAGAAACAGGCGATGCACTTGGAATAATCAAAGACGACCCTGTCATTGACTATGCTTATCGCCTCATTAGGACAGGTCTTGACACAAGCCCCGCACCTTACACACTTCTTGCGCAAAACATAAGGCCAATATTTGATGAATTTCTTAACGAACCTGACAAAGCGCTCTGGATTGCTCCTGATAAACTTTTTAGATACCCTGATGACAAGTTGAGTTATCTTTCCTCTTCTGGCAGGAGATGGCGGCCGGAAAGGCGTAGTGATAACCTCCTCTATCTTATCTCCGAACAAAGAGATCTCACCCGGCCTTGCCTCCCCTAATCCCCTTTCAAAAGCTATTCTTATCGTAGGCACATTCAAAGGCTCGATCTTCATGATCAAAGCCGCAACCGTATCAAGCGCCACGCAATCGCTTCCTGCCAACAAGACATCCGCCTTCCGAGGCATTCCTCCTGTGCCCGGGCCATCCCCCTCCATCGCGATAATTCCGTCAATAATAGTAAGCGCGGGCTTAGCCTCTTTGTAAATATCTACCAACGCACCCGAAAAATCTTCCGGGTCAATATGTTTTTTATGCAGCTCTGTCTTAAAAGTGCCCGAAACCAAACCAAAAAGATTCTTTATCGCAGCTGTCATGACAGTAAGCTCGTGAGTCTTTAATTTAGGGATATTTATAAAATAATCGCAGTCATCAAGCCATGTGGTAAGAGGAAACTGCCCGCGCCAGCGCCTCTTATCAAAATCTACCAGGGTTACGCCCTCTTCTTCGCAAACCTTTCTTATCCCCGTGGCCTCAAATACCCTACCTAAATTCTCAATATTGCCTCCCCAGACACTCGGGCCATCTCCCACAAATACTTTACAATCTATCTCTTTTAAGAGTTTGATCACCGCGCGCACGACTTCCGGATGTGTAGTGACTGCCTGTTCAGGTATCGCGGCCATTAAGAGATTGGGCTTTACTAAAACTTTGCTTGCGGGCTTAATAAAAGCAGTTATTCCTCCGAGCGAATCAATAGCCTTCTTCACCGAAGCCAGTACTAAAGACGGATCATAACTTTCACATCTTGCTATTGATATTTTTGAGCCCACTCTTACTACCCCTCTAAACGAAAGAATTTCTTCGCATTATCTGTTGTGGCACGCGCAATATCATCTAAACTCACACCCCTGATCTCTGCCACTAGTTCCGCAAGCAGGCGCACATTTGCCGGCTCATTTCTTCTGCCACGCTGGCCTTCAGGAGATAAATACGGGGCATCGGTCTCAAGCATAAGCCTGTCCAAAGGCGCTTGCTTTACCAGATCGCGCAGGTTTTGCGCCTTTTTATAAGTCAGATTACAGGTAAAAGAAACAAAAAAACCCAGGTCAAGACAACTCTTCAAAAACTCTTCGTCTCCGGAAAAACAATGCACAACAGCGCTGACAGGCATCGCCTCTTTTAATATCCTCAAGGTATCTGCCTTGGCCTCTCTACTATGTATGATCAATGGCAAACCAATATCTTTGGCGACTTTTATAAGAGAAACGAACGCCGGAAGCTGATTCTCTTTCTTTGAAAAATTCTTAAAGTAATCAAGGCCTATTTCCCCTAGCGCAACAACTTTATCTTTTTTCGCCAATTCGATTATCGCATCCAGAGTATTCTTATCAAAGGTATCTGCGTCATGGGGGTGGATCCCTACCGCGGCGTAAACATTTTCGTATCGGCGGGCGAGCTCTACCGACGAGATCGAGTTTTGCAGGCTGGAACCGGCATTGATTATAAAATCTATTCCGGCTTCCTTCGCGCGCCTGATCACCTCATCTCTGTCCGGATCAAATTCGGGAAAATCAAGATGACAATGGGTATCTATCATAAAGCAGGCTTATTAGTATCGATTCGAGGAAACAGGGGATTGCCTTTTTTGATCTTGTCTTCGCCGATTTGCTGGGCTATGGATCCTGCGGTCTGCGGCATGAAAGGAGCGATCACTTCGCTTGTTTTTCTTAATACATCGACCAATAAACGTATAAATGCCTTAAGCTCTTCAGTCTTATTTTCTTTTGCCAGATTCCAGGGCTTTGTTTCTTCAACGTATTTATTCGCCAAGGATATCAACCCCCAGATCTTCTCAAGGCAAAGATTAAAGTTATAATCTGCCTTTGGGCTTAAGGCCTCGCCCACTTCCCTGGAAAGGGCCTCTATCTTCTGCCTGATCCTGCGGCCCTGTTCGCTTCTTGCTTCTGCGACCGGCACATTACCTTGAAAATACTTCTCTACCATAGTCAATGTTCGATAAAGCAGATTACCAAGGTCATTAGCCAGATCGCTGTTAAAGCGTTTGATTATCGCCTCTTCAGAGAAATTGCCATCCAACCCAAAAGGGACTTCACGCAGAAGAAAATAACGATAAACATCAATACTGTATTTATTCACCATGTCTATCGGGTTGACCACATTGCCCCGGGACTTGGACATCTTTGTATTATCAATCAGCCACCAGCCATGCGCAAAAATAGCCTTGGGAAGCTCTAGCCCCAAAGCATAAAGCATGATCGGCCAATAAACCGCGTGCTGGCGCAGGATATCCTTTGCCATCAAATGCAGGTCTGCCGGCCACCAATCAGAATGATATTTTCCCTGGTCATCAAAGGTGCCGACGGCGCTGATATAATTTATCAAGGCGTCAAACCAGACATAGGTGACATGGTCGGAGCTAAAAGGTAAAGGTATGCCCCAGCTTAGCCGTTCTTTAGGGCGGGAAATGCATAAAGGAGAAAGTTTATTCATCTCAAGAAAGCTTAAAACCTCATTTCTTCTTGATTGCGGCAGGATAAATCCGGGAGTTTTCTTGATATACCCGATCAGCCAATCCTGGTATTTCCCCAGGTTAAAAAAGAAATTTGTCTCCGATATACGCTCCAGCGGCCTTTTGCAGTCAGGGCAAAGAGAGTCCGGAGCCTGGCTCTCAAGCCAGAATGTCTCGCAGGGAGTACAATAAAGCCCCTCATATTTATCCTGATAGATATCTCCCTTTTCATAAAGTATTGAGAGGACTTTACGCACGCAGTCAATATGCCTCTTTTCGGTAGTACGGATAAAATCATTATATGAAATATCGAGGGTAGTCCAAAGATCTTTAAACTGCAAAACCGTCTGATCGACAAAATCTTTTGCGCTCATCCCCTTTGCGTCGGCAGCGCGCTGGATCTTCTGGCCATGTTCATCAGTGCCGGTTAAAAACCAGACAAACTCATTCCCTAAAGACAGGCGCATATACCTCGCAAGCGTATCGGCAGCAATAGTAGTATATGAGTGCCCGATATGCGGAGCGGCATTCACATAATACAAAGGTGTGGTGATATAAAATTTTTTATTCATTCTTTTTATAGCTCACTTCTATCTGCGCCCCCTCTTCCAGCTCTACCAAAGCGGTGCGCTTAAAAACATTTACGCTTAAGACCTTACCTTTACCCTGCGGAGTCGTAACACGCTCTCCTTCACGGGGCAACCCTTTAGAAAGAATCTTGTAATTCTCATACTCAAAAGACAAACAACACATAAGCCTGCCGCAAAGCCCGGATATCTTAGGAGGATTTAAAGGCAAGCCCTCTTCTTTGGCCATCTTGATCGTGACCGGCTCAAAATCCCTCAAAAACTTAGCGCAACAAAGCTCCCTGCCGCAAGGACCAAACCCGCCGAACAACCTTGCCTCATCCCTGACACCGATCTGCCTTAGCTCGATCCTGGCCTTAAAGATCTTTGCCAGGTCCTTGACCAGATTCCTGAAATCCACCCTTCCCTCGGCGGTAAAATAAAAGATTATCTTTGTGCGGTCAAAAGAATACTCCGCCCGCACCAGTTTCATATCAAGCTTATGTTCGCCGATCTTTTTTACGCAAGCGCAAAACGCCTCTTTTGACCTAGTCCTATTATCCTCGACCTGTTTTAAGTCCGCCGGAGTCGCCACGCGCACAACCTTTTTTATCGGCTCCTTTACCTCATCCTTAGATGTAACGGCTTCCTTAGCAGTGACTATATGGCCGTAATCAAGGCCGCGGTCATGTTCCACGATCACAAAATCGCCTTCTTTTAACTGCAGGGATTGCGGGTCGTAATGATAGACCTGCCCGTAATCCCTTAATTTCACAAGAATCATCCCCTCCATAGTTGCGCCCCCAAATTATGTAACATCAACTTTACGTTGATGTTTTTTTCTAAATAAAGTACGGAACCGGTTATAGCGTTTAAAGCCTCATCCAGTTCCGCGAAATCCGAATTTTCAACCAGGCTTAAAAGTTCGTTCTTGCGGTCAAAATTAATAACCTCGCTGTGGTCAAGGCCTGCCTTGAGCAGATACGCGTCGCGATACCATGAAGCCAGGATATTAAGACAGTCCCTGATCTCGGGTTTATCCATAGCAGCCAAATCATCGATATTCGGCTTAGCGCGGATGCAGAACCTGTCGATCAGAGAATTCTTCTCTCTCATGATATCCGTATCTTTTAACCTAAGGGCGCGCCCCAGCCTTCCTTCGGAGAAATACGCCAGAAAATGCGCTTGGGTTTTATCAAGGCCATGCTCTTTTTTCAAGACCTCTTGAAGCTCCTGCCTTAAAAGCGGCAAGAATTTTACTGTCTTGCAACGGGAAATTATTGTCTTAAAAAGAAGTTTAGGCCTATCCGTGATCAAAACAATGACGCTGTCTTTAGGCGGCTCCTCAAGGATCTTTAAAAGCGCCCCTTGCGATTCCTTGTTCATCTTATGGGCGTCATCAATGATAAAGATCTTTTTCTTGCCCTCGTACGGCTTAAAGGCGATCTCCCTTTGTAACTGGCGGATAGATTCGATCTTTATTTCTGATTCTTCGGCGCTAATGATATGCAGATCGGGATGCTGATTTTTCTCGATCTTTAAGCAAGAGGGGCAACCTTCGCAAAGTAAAAAATCGGAACTGCTGCAATTTAGCGCCTTAGCGACTTCCTTTGCCGCCAATTTCTTACCGATGCCTTCGGCGCCGCAAAATAAATAAGCGCCGGCAAGGCGCGATTCCGCGATATAGCCCTTTAGTATATCTATCGCTTTAACTTGTCCTTTGATATCTTGAAATGACATTGCAATGCTATCTTCCTTATCGCTTCCTGCGTAAAATTTTTATCCTTATCCACCTTGACGATCTTTATTCTTCCCCGCTCTCGGGAGGCCAACTTTAAATAACCGTTTCTTACGCGCATATGATACCTAAAAGAACGCTTTTCTATACGGTCCTTTTTTCCTTCACGATGGACCAAACCTTTTTTTACGGCTAGATCCAAAAATATAGTCAAATCAGGCTTTATCCCGCCGGTGACAAAATCACCTACGCGTTTAATAAATTCGACATCCATACCCAAACCATAGCCCTGATAGGCAACAGTCGAATCAAGAAACCTGTCACAGATGACCGTATTGCCCTTAAGAAGCTCCGGTTTGATAATATCATTGACCACCTGCGCGCGCGCCGCCATATAAAGCAGCATCTCGGTGGTCGGGGCGATATGATTGCGCGGATCAAGCAGGATCTTTCTTATTCTCTCGCTGATACGCACACCCCCCGGCTCACGCAAATATACGACCGGATACCCCTTGCTCTTTAAAAATTTATAGAGCAGTTTTGACTGGGTGCTCTTACCACAGCCCTCCGAACCCTCAAATGTAATAAACTTACCTTTCATAGCTTCCTTCTCCAGGTAGGGCCGTCTTTTGTATCCTCCAAAATCACGCCCTTTTCCTCAAGCTCTTTCCTGATCTTATCCGAGAGCGCGTAATCCTTGTTTTTACGGGCACTCTGCCTATCGGAGATAAGTTTACTCACCTCTTCATCAGATATCCCCTCTTCTGCGGCTTTCGCCTTTAAAGTCAAACCAAGAACTCCAAGCATTTCATCCAACGCAACATTCGCGTTAGAAATATAATCCAAATCATCAATATGTTTATTTGCCAGATTCACCAGCTCAAAAACGCAAGCCAAGCCCTGCGGCGTATTAAAATCGTCATCCATCGCCCTGATAAAATCCTTTTTAATATTTTCCACTTCCTCACTTATGACTTGCTTGAGCCGGGCTTTGTCGAGGGGGGACTTCGTGGCCTTACTATTGACTTTCTCCTTCAATATCGCAATCCGCTCCAATGCCTGTCTTGCCTCCTCGATCTTTTCATCGGTATAATCTATCGGATGCGAATAATGCGCGCCAAGAAAAAACAATTTTAGCAAGTCGGCGTTTTTGTATTTCTCCAAAAAATCCTTGATAGTAATAAAATTCACCAGCGACTTGGACATCTTTTGCCCGTTTATGGTCAGCAGGCCGTGGTGGATCCAGTATTTTGCAAACGGCTTTCCGGTAAACGCTTCTGACTGTGCGACCTCATTTTCATGATGAGGAAATATCAAGTCCCTGCCTCCGGCGTGGATATCAAGGGTATCGCTTTTAAGGAATTTCTGCGACATAACCGAGCACTCTATGTGCCAACCCGGCCTTCCCCTGCCCCAGGGACTCTCCCAGAAAGGCTCAGCCGGCTTAGAATTTTTCCAGAGCGCGAAATCTAAAGGATCTTTTTTATGCTCGCTGGGGTCGATACGTACCCCCTTTTCCATAGAATCGATATTTTGCCCGGAGAGTTTGCCGTATCCGGAAAACTTTCTTACATCAAAATAAACATCTCCTCCCGACTCATAAGCAAAACCTTTATCGATCAGCCCCTGGATATACTTGATCATATCGGGAATATTTTCTGTCGCTCGCGGCTCAAAATCCCCTCTATTAATGCCGAGTGAATCCAGGTCCTCATGATACCGCTGGATGTATTTTCTCACCAGCTCACTCCAATCACACTTAAGCTCTTTAGCGCGGTTGATGATCTTATCGTCAATATCGGTGATGTTGCGCACGAATTTAACAGTAAAACCCCGGTGCGCCAAATAACGCCTTATCAGATCAAAGATATAAAGGCTCCTGGCGTGGCCGATATGACTCTCGTCGTAAACCGTAACACCGCAGGTATAGATGTTTACTTTTGGCGGCTCAAGGGGAGTGAATTCCTCTTTTTTGCGGGTAAGTGAATTGTATATTAAGATTGGCATGAAAATAAAATCCAAATCGCAAATTACAAAGTTATTGCTTTTTCTCTATTTTGTCAAGGCGCTCCTGAAGCTCCTCTATCTGCTGCATGATAGGATCAAGCACATGGATGTGGTCAAGGCTGATATCTATTTTCCTGCCTTCCTGTTTTGTGATCCTTCCAGGCACACCGACGACCGTAGAATTGGGCGGGACATCCTTGATCACTACAGCGTTTGCGCCAACGTATGAATTATCTCCAATGGTAATATTGCCCAATACCTTTGCTCCGGTACCGATGACGACATTATTTCCGATTGTGGGATGGCGTTTTCCTTGTTCAACCCCGGTGCCGCCTAAAGTAACGCCTTGATACAAAAGCACGTCATCTCCGATTATCGAAGTCTCACCGACCACCACCCCCATACCGTGGTCAATAAAAAATCTTTTGCCTATTTTTGCTCCGGGGTGGATCTCGATACCCGTGGCAAACCTCGCAAGCTGGCTTATAAAACGCGCGACAAAGAAAAGTCGCACCTGATATAAAATGTGCGCGATACGGTAAGCCACTAACGCGTGCAGGCCTTGATACAAAAGAAGGACCTCTACAAAACCCTTGGCCGCCGGATCCCTTTTTTGAGCGGCCCTTATTTCCTGAAAAAAGAAGGCCGCGACAAGCGCGTTCTTTACCACGAATAAACCGAGCAAAATAAGTAATATATTGACCAGGCAAATCATCTTACTCTCCCTTGCTTAGTAATACAACCGCGTAAGTAGCAATCGCCTTATTCTCGCCAAGTTCCCCCAATCCTTCATTGGTCTTGGCCTTGATGCTTACGCAATCAGATTTTATATCCAGGGTTTGCGCGACACTTTCCTGTATATGTTTTTTAAAAGGAGAAAGTACCGGTTTCTCCGCGATTATAACAGTGTCTACATTAACGATTAAAAACCCTTTTTCTCTAACCAGGCCCAAAACTGTCTTTAGTAAGGATGCGCTTGAGGCCCCATGGTATTGCGGATCTGTATCCGGAAATTGCTCCCCGATATCCCCTAGGCCGGCAGCGCCAAGCAGGGCATCAGTGATAGCGTGCAAAAGCACATCTGCGTCGGAATGCCCAAACAGCCCCTTGATACAGGGGATCTCAACGCCTCCGAGCAAAAGCTTTCGCTCTTCGACTAAACGGTGAATATCATAACCTATGCCGATTTTATAAGTCATAAGAAAATTTCTGTAGGCCAGACCTAACTGTGCCCTACGCTTTTGATAACTTCACAATTGCTTGAGCTATCACCAGGTCTTCCGGAGTCGTAACCTTGATATTATTGTAAGAACCCAGGACAACGCTTACCGGTTCACTTAGCTTCTCAACCAGCATTGCGTCATCAGTGGCTATGCCGCGTCCGCATTTTTCAAACGCCCTTTCGATCAGCTTCTTCCTAAAAACCTGCGGCGTCTGTATCTCCCAAAGGTCACTTCTGTCTATTGTCTTTGCTACAACCATCCTGCTTGTGACTTTTTTTATTGTCGCCTTAACCGGCACCCCCACAATCGCAGCGCCAAAAGCATCCGCTTCTTTGATCACCGATAAAACCATTTTCTTATCGATGAACGGCCGCGCGGAATCATGTATCAAAACCAAATCTGCGGCTGCATCAACAGCCTTAAGGCCGTTATAAACAGAATCCTGCCGAAGCTTTCCCCCGAGAACGATCTTTTTTACTTTAACAATGCGGTGTTTTCTTATTTCTAAAACGACGGCCTCTTTATTCTCGTGGTTAGAGACGACAATTATCTCACTGATAGAAGAAACCCCGCTTAAAATGCGCAAACTATAGGCTATCAAAGAAAGAGAGCCGATCTTGACAAGCGGCTTGGATATCTTAGATTTGAACCGCTCTCCTTTTCCCGCGGCAAGTAGTATCGCCGAAACACGCATATTACTTTTCCATCTTAGTAAAGATCATCCTGCCTGCTTGAGTCTGCAAAACAGTGGTAACAGAGACCCTTACTTCCTGCCCGATCAACCTGCGCGCGTCTTCCACTACCACCATCGTGCCGTCATCGAGATAACCGACTGCCTGATTATGCTCTTTACCTTCGCGGATCAATTTTATCTGCATGTGCTCACCCGGAAACACCACCGGCTTGATCGCGTTTGCAAGTTCATTGATATTTAAAACCTTGATCCCCTGGATACTGGCGACTCTATTCAAGTTAAAATCCACCGTCAGGATCTTTGCCTCAAGCAGTTTCGCTAGTTTTACCAGTTTAGCGTCTACCTCGGAAACTTCGGGAAAATCTTCCTCGTTCAAAACGATATCAAGCCCGGCGTCCTTCTGCAAAGTATGCAGCATCTCTAATCCGCGGCGGCCCCTCTGGCGCTTGATAGGATCAGTTGAATCCGCTATCTGCTGCAGCTCCTTCAAAACAAACCTCGGTATAATAAGCTTACCGCTTACGAATTTTGTCTTGCAGATATCCACGATTCTTCCGTCGATAATAACGCTGGTATCGACTACGATAACTGCCTCGGCCTGGTCCTGCCTGCGGAACCTCACATAAGGTATGACGATATTGAATTCGTCTTTGCCGCGCAATGCCAGGACCATACCCAAATAACAGAAAATAAGCGACAGCACGATCCGTGTCATTGCCAGCGTGTCAGGGGCCATTGGAGTAAGACTAAGAGCGTCCCCTACTAATTTTGCCACGATCAAACCAAGTATCAGCCCGAACACTGAACGCGATAACCCTCCAACGGAGACTTTGCGAACACCCACTTCAAGCAAAATTATCACAAGCGCAGCCAGCGCCCCCAAAAAAATACCAAGGATGGGGTTATCATTTATGCTCATCACCTGAAAACCTATGACCATGCCCGAAAAAACAAATAAAATCCTTAAGAATAATAAATTCATTTCTTCACCTCCAATAAAATATCTAATGCCTCTTTTAATGATGAAGCCGGAACCAGCTCTATTTTGGCCTTTTCATCTTTAAGGCCCTTAAAATTATTCGACGGTAAAACGCAGCGCTTAAAACCAAGTTTCTGCGCTTCATTAATCCGTACAGAAACCTGCGAGACGCTTCTTATCTCACCGGCAAGCCCTATCTCTCCGATAACCGCGGTTTCTGGAATGACCGCTTGATCACGAAATGCCGAAGCAACCGCGCAGGCAACAGCAAGGTCAGCTGCCGGATCCTCTATTTTTATTCCTCCGGCGACATTGACAAAAATATCCTCTGTTTCAAGCGCAAGGCCTATCCTTTTTTCAAGGACCGCGACCAATAAACTCAAGCGGTTAAAATCAAACCCTTGAGCGCGCCTGCGCGCGTAACCAAACCCAGAGCGGCTGACTAACGCCTGAATCTCTACAAGAAGCGGCCTTGAGCCCTCGATAATTGAAACCACTACCGAACCAGAGACATCCACCGGTTTCTCCGATAAAAATATCTCTGAAGGATTCCTTACCTCATTTAGGCCGGCCGAGGTCATCTCAAAGACGCCTATCTCATTGGTCGAGCCGAATCTATTTTTTACAGCGCGCAAGATCCTGTAAATCGAAAACCTGTCCCCTTCAAAATAAAGAACAGTATCCACGATATGCTCAAGGACCCTTGGACCGGCGATCGCGCCCTCTTTGGTGACATGGCCGATAATAAAAATAGAGATCCCGGTGCTTTTTGCTATCTGGGTCAATATGCCGGCGCATTCCCTTACCTGGCTGACGCTTCCCGGAGAGGAACTGATCGACGGATCAAAGATCACCTGGATAGAATCTATTACTACAACCTGCGGTTTTATTTTTTTGATATACTCGACGATCAAATACAGATCCGTCTGATTGACAATATAAAGATCGCTATTACCTTCGGCATCCGCGAGCCTTTTTGCCCTTAATTTTGTCTGCGAAACCGACTCTTCCCCGCTTACATAAAGGACTGTTGAGCCCTGCTTTGTCAGATGATTAGATACCTGCAAAGAAATCGTGGATTTCCCGACGCCCGGATCGCCCCCGATTAAAACCACTGACCCGGCTACTATTCCGCCTCCTAAAACCCTGTCTAACTCCGCGATATTAGTCTTTTGCCGAGCTTCATCCTTGACTTCGACATCCTTTAATAAAACAGGTCCGTCCTTATATAAAGACACCCTTTCCTTTACCTTAGCGCTAGGAGCGGCGTAATCCTCCTCTACAAAAGAATTCCAGCTTGAGCAGTCAGGGCAGCGCCCCAGCCACTTGGGAGACTGATATCCGCAATTCTGACAGGTAAATATCGTCTTAGTTTTCACTTCTTCTCTTTCTGTTTAATAAACAACTTCCAGGGATTCTTGCTGATATCGACGATAAAGGCATCGAGCTCATTATAGATCTTATCGTCATAAAGCAATTTACCTATCGTACCTTCCTTGTTTTTGATCCTGGTGAAGGCGTCATCCAGATTCATTCCGATCCTCTTTGCCAACTCTGTTACCTCCTGCATAGGCATAGGATCCTTTCCCACTAACACCTGATTAGAAGCCAGAATATTCTTATAGTCTTTTCCCGGCATCACCTCGATATATTTTTCTCCCAACAGGCCCAGAGTATTTACCCAAATAGTAGAATCAACCGGTATTTTTACGTCTTTTTTTACCCAGCAGCTGATCTTTACCTTGCTTTTTGATTCCTTTGGGTCAAAGAAGATCTTTATATCCTGAACCGCCCCCACATCGACGCCGGCGTATCTTAACGGAGCGCCGTCCTTAATGCCGTTTACAAAGCCGAACACAAAATCAACCTTGTATCCGGAGGACCAGGTCTTGACCCCTCCGATAGATAAAATAAAGAAAGACAGGATCAAAAGTCCGATAAAGACAAAGGCCCCGACTTTTAATTCTAAATGAGATTTTCCAAATGTCATTTTAACCCTCCGGATATCTAATTTTCTGTTATCGGCCCTTTTGCCAAGCCGTTTATAAACTGGTAAACATAAGGATTCTTACTGTTTTGAATCTCTTCGGGTGAACCCTCGGCAATGATCTTTCCGTCGTAAAGCATAGCGATCTTATCGCCGATCTTGTAGGCGCTTCTCATATCATGGGTGACTACGATAGAAGTCACCTTTAATTTATCGTGCAGGCTCCTGATCAATTCATTGATACTATCGGCAGTGATAGGGTCGACTCCGGTCGTAGGCTCGTCATAAAGTATGATCTCCGGTTTTATGCAGATCGCCCGAGCCAATGCCACGCGCTTTTTCATGCCGCCGCTTAACTCCGAAGGCATTTTTTCTTCTATGCCGCGCAAACCCACCAAGGCCAATGAATCCTTTACTCTCTCAAAAACCTCTTTTTCAGGAAGATGCTTATGTTCTATCAAGCCAAAACCTACGTTTCCCGCTACATTCAGAGAATCAAAGAGTGCTCCCCCCTGAAAAACCATCCCCATCCTCATGCGAAGGGCATTTAGATCAACGCCTTTTAGTTTGCCGACCTCTTTTCCGTCGATAAATACCTCGCCGTTTTCAGGCCTTAAGATACCCTCAATATGTTTAAGCAAAACACTTTTGCCGCATCCGGAACGGCCGATAATAACACAGGTCGTGCCCTCTGTGATCTTAAGCGACAAACCGTCAAGCACCTTGTTATCCGCGAAACTTTTATGCAGATTCTTTATCTCTATCATCGTAATAATCTTGTCAAGACCCGGTCTTAACATTGTTATAGAAAGTCAAGGCCGGGTCTTGATTGGCGTTGACTTTGGCGTTACGGAAAAATAAAATAGAACAAAGCGGTAAAGAAACAGTCGGCGGCGATGATCAGGATAAAACTTGTGACCACCGAATGCCTTGTCGCCTTTCCAACACCCTCTGCCCCGCCCTCAACATTAAAACCTTCGTAACAGCTGACAAAGGCAATGATCATGCCGAAGAATATCGTCTTAAAAAGCCCGGTGAACAGATCCTTAAAAAGCAGCGCCTCAAAAGTAACGCGCATATACATAGCGCTTGAGATCCCCAGCTTAAAAACACAGATCAAATAACTGCCAAAGATGCCTATTGCATCAGCGTATATTGTCAATAACGGCAGCATAAAACTAAGCGCGATAAAACGCGGGACGACCAGGTACTTTACGGGATTGGTCCCCAGTGTCTCAAGCGCGTCAATCTGCTCTGTAACCTGCATAGAACCAAGCTCGGCGGTGATCGCAGCGCCCACTCGCCCTGCAACCACAAGCGCGGTAATGACCGGCCCCAATTCTCTTACGACAGAAAGCGCGACAAGGCTTGCGATGTAAAGCTCCGAGCCTATACGCTGCATAAAATAAGCGGTCTGAAGCGCGAAAATAAAACCGATAAACAAAGCGATCAAAGAAACAATCGGAAAGCTGTCTATCCCGGTCTTTTTTGCCTGCTCGATTATGCGCCCTGTTTTAAAAGGAGGCGTAAATCCGAGATAAAACCCCTGGAAAGCCAGATTGGAAAGCCCGCCGCAAAAATACAAGAGGGCCATGACCTTGCTTCCTAATTTTATAAGGAGTTGACTTATCATTGTTCAAACACTATCTCTTCATTCTTACGCGTTACTTTTACCACAGAACCATCCTTAAACCTCTTGGAGATTATATCCGAGGCAAGCGGATCCTCGAGGAATCTTTGTATGGTTCTTTTCAAAGGCCTGGCGCCAAACACAGGATCAAAGCCTTTCTCAATAAGAAAATCCTTTGCCTCCTGATTAACCTCTAAAACGATATTCTGTTCTTTAAGCCTTTCTGCGACATAACCGACCTCTATTTCAACTATGCGCAGAAGATCCTCCCTGCCAAGCTGCTTGAAAACTATTATATCGTCGATCCGGTTTAAGAACTCCGGCTTAAAGGTACGTTTGACTTCTTCGAGAAGTTTAACCTTCATCTCTTCGTAAGTGATCTCTTCTTTCTGGACCTTGAACCCCAGAGAACCTGTCTTACGGATGAGCTCTGCGCCCACATTAGAAGTCATGATGATGACCGTATTCCTGAAATCGACTTTTCTGCCGAAGCTGTCTGTCAGGCGGCCTTCTTCAAAAACCTGCAAGAGCAGATTGAATACATCCGGATGCGCCTTTTCAATCTCATCAAGCAAGATGACCGAATAAGGCCTGCGTCTTACCTTTTCAGTAAGCTGTCCGCCCTCCTCGTATCCGACATATCCCGGAGGAGCTCCGATCAAACGGGAAACATTAAACTTTTCCATATATTCCGACATATCCAACTGCAGAAGCGCGTCCTCATCTCCGAACATAAATTCAGCTAACGCGCGCGCAAGCAAGGTCTTTCCGACTCCGGTCGGCCCTAAAAACACAAAAGAACCGATTGGTCTCCTTGGATCCTTGATCCCGGCGCGGGAACGCCTCACCGCATGAGCTATTGCGGAGATCGCTTCCTCCTGCCCCACAACACGCTGTCGCAGGTCTTCCTCTATCTTTAACAATTTCTCGCTTTCTTTTTCCTCAAGCCTGAAGATCGGGATCCCTGTTACCTGGGCGACGATCTTGGCGATCTCCTCTTCCCCGACTTCAGGGCGCATCTTATCTTTAGTCTCTGACCATTGTTTATTCAGTTGCTCCAATTCCTGACGGGCTATACGCTCCTGATCACGCAAGGAAGCGGCTTTCTCAAAATCCTGAGATTTAATAAAGGCTTCTTT
>JAHJJA010000115.1 GCA_018822885.1 Candidatus Omnitrophota bacterium | reverse complement strand
TCAATTATACCGACCCCAGCCCAGTCCTTGCCGCCGGCAGAATAGCGCTTGAATCATATTATTCTCACTCCCACTTTGACAATGTAAACATTAGCTCCGGAGGGAATAATTATAACTATGATTTTAATACCGACGACAATGAATTCATGTTTGGCTACGGCTGGACCAGTTCTTATTCAACGCGCCTAAAAGAATATCCAAACCACGTCACGCTATTTCGAGAAAACAATGCGAAAGAGATATGCCTCCCCAAAACTGGAGGCACTTACGAGTCTGTGCCGGTTAATTATTATTCCAAGCTCACCAAGGATGGCGGCGGATTCAGCCTCATGGAAAAAGACGGCACTCATCTTCGCTTTGACCTCTCGGGCAAACTGCAATATATCGAAGACAGAAACTTGAACCGCATTACCTTAAGTTATTCCAATATAAACGGCAAAATCCTTCTGACTCAGGTAACCGAACCCACAGGCAGGACAATTACCTTTGAATACGGGCAAAATAATATGGTTACAAAGGCAACTGACCCCGCCGGAAGATATCTGGAGTATGAATACGACGGTAATAATCTGATAAGAGTTACGGATAGAAGAGGCAATGCTGCCAATTATATTTATGATCCAATTACTCGCAACATGACCAGCCTTATTGACCCGTTGGGCAATACTTTCAGCTATTCCTATAGCTATAATGACAGGGTAAAAATTCAAACTGACCCGCTCGGGCAGGAAACAAAGTTTAATTACCTCTGGGACACGACGCATATCACGAATAAGCGCAATGAAATCTACAAATACAATTTTGATTCAAAGTGTTTCCTGCAATCGATCACAAACCCCGCGAATGTTTTAGAGCGCACCACAAATGACGCGAATGGCAACCCCACGAACTATTATGACAAGAAGGGCAACCGCACTCAATTTACCTATGATGCCAATGGTAATCCTCTTACTATTCTTAATGCCGCCGGAAAGACGACGTATTTTACTTACGAGTCGACTTACAACCGGCCGCTTACTTTTAAAAACGCGAGGGGTTACACGACAAATTTCAGCTACGACGCGAAGGGAAACCTTTTACAGGTCACTACGCCTGAAGGTGAAGTTACTTCTTTCGCGTACAATGGCTACGGTCAGCTTACTTCTACAACTGATGCCCGAGGGAAAACTACAACCTTTGCCTATGATGATAGCTATGGAAACCTAACCGCTAAGACTGACGCGCTAGGCAATATCACGCGCTTTGAATATGATATTCTAGGGCGGCTGACAAAAGTAACTGACGCTTTGGGCAAAAAACAGGAGTATGGCTACGACTACAACGACAACCTCATCTCGATTAAGGGCGAAGATGGCAATTTTACTTATTACTCCTATGACGCGAATAACGAACTTCTGACGATAACGGACGCGTTTGGGAATAATACCGTTTATACCTATGATTGCTTTGGGAATTTGCTTACGGTTACTGATGCCGAAGGGAGGGTTAGCTCTTACGCCTATGATACGGCAAACCAGATGCATATAAACCGGGCTAATCTGCTGACGGTGACTGACCCTAACGGGAATATTACTTCTTATGCTTATAATTCCCTTGACCGGCTTACCAGGATCACCGACGCGCAAAATAAGTATTACCAGCTTGGTTACGATTATCAGGGAAACCTCACTACCCGTATCGACCCAAAAAGCCAGACTACAAGTTACACTTTTGATGTGCTTAACCGCCTGACCAAGATCAGCTATCCCAATTCAACTTCCGTTACTTACACGCTTGACGCGGTGGGCAATATCACAAAGATAGTGGATCCGACAGGGACAACTAATTATACCTTTGACAAGGTCAACCGCCTAAAGACCGAAACCTATCCGGATGCGACAGCACTCGCCTATACCTATGACGCGAACGGAAATCGCACCGCGTTAAGTTTAAGCGGTGTTGGGACGATCGCGTATTCCTATGATGATTTAAATAGGCAAAGCAATATAACCGGTCCTGACGAGAAAGATACTCAATTTAGTTATGACGCGCTCTCGCGCAGGACAGGGCTCACCTATCCAAATAACACAACCGCCGTTTATTCGTATGATGATTTAAACAGGTTAAGTCAGCTTTTAAACAAAAATACGTCTCTACAGGAGATCTCAAGGTTTATATATACCTACGATAAGCTGGGGAGAAAGACAAAGGTGGACTTGCTTAATGGCTCGGTGAATTATGCGTATGACAAAACCGGACAACTGCTTCAGGAGCAGGGGAGCGTGAATGGGCAGAATATTTTAGCAGATTATGGCTTTGATTCTGTCGGGAACCGGCTTTCTTTATACGAAGATGCCCAAAGTAAAACCTACTCATATAACAATCTAAACCAGCTTGTTTCCTGTTACAGCGCGGCGCAAAAGCTTATACAGGTAGAGGGGGATGTCAGCGACGCGAATCCACCTGTAAATGTAACAGTAAACGGAGTGGCTGCACAGGTAGTGAATGGGCAATTTAGCGCGGATGGAGTTAATCTTATGCCGGGGGAGAATAGTATCCGGGCAGAGGCAACAGATGCCGCGGGAAACTTGAGCGCTCACCAGATCAGTGTGACTTATCAGCCGCAGGACTCCGCAAACTGCACTTATGATTTGAATGGAAATCTTACTCAAAAGACAAGCGGAGCGG
Organism: Candidatus Omnitrophota bacterium; assembly: GCA_018822885.1. Classification (GTDB taxonomy): domain Bacteria; phylum Omnitrophota; class Gorgyraeia; order Gygaellales; family Profunditerraquicolaceae; genus JAHJJA01. The sequence continues at coordinate 14,342 of JAHJJA010000115.1, read as the reverse complement.
GAACTGAGACTTTTGCTTACGATTATGAAAACAGGCTTAAGAGCTATATCGGCCCGGGGCAAAGCGCGGCTTATGCTTATAACGGACAAGGTAAGCGGGTATCAAAGACGGTCAATGGCACTACGACAAAATATTATTACGACGGAGATGAGTTGATTCTGGAGAAAACCGGCTCGGATTCGGTTTTTTACCTGCATGGGCCAGTGATAGATGAAATAATTCAGTCGGTCAGTACGACTACGCGTACTGTTGTGACGAAGACAAGAGGCGGCCGTTCTGTTAAAAGCGCGCAGAGGGCTTCTACCGAAACCTATTACCACTATGACGGCCTCGGCAGCACAGCTAACCTGACTGACTCCGCTGGCGTTCAAATCGCAAGCTACAGCTACAAGCCGTTCGGAGAGATAAGGCAGCAAAGCGGCTCTGTAAATAATCCCTGGCTCTTTACCGGAAGACAACTTGACTCTGAAAGCGGTTTATATTACTATAGAAATCGTTATTACGACCCGAAGGTGGGCCGTTTCACCACCCGCGACCCCATCGGCATCGCCGGCGGAGTGAATTTGTACGGGTATTGCGCCAACGACCCAATTAATGCTACCGACCCTTTTGGACTTGATACATATTATATTAATTATGAACTTTTTAAAAGCAACCCTAATCCCACAAGAAGCCCAATTTCACATTCTTATATCGCAATAACAGATAACGGTAGAGTAACCGATACATATAGTTGGGGTAATTTTGGTCGAAGTCAATGGTTTCATAATAATCCCACGGATATGAGGGTTGCACAAAGAGCTATTGATTCTGGTATAGGGGCAGTTTGGCGTGGAGGAGAAGATTTGGATAGCGCTGTATCAACAGAATTTGGAATAAGGGAAAATGATACAACTCCTTATGACGTCGCTTTTAATAATTGCAAGGAAAACGCAGCTGAGCTCCTAAGAGATGCGCAAATACGGCTTAGACAAGAACAACAAAACAAAAAGGTGTGTAAATGAATACTATAATAAGCGTAATAATTTCCTTTTTAAGTATTATTGTAGAAATCAGTCTTATTATTAAATATTACACCCAAGGAGGCATAAGTGGCCTCGAGGGTGCAGGATGGTTAATCTCCGTCTTAGGGGCTCCCACAACTTTCTTACAATGGATTTTATATAAAACAGGGGTTACTAAAGGGTATATTCCTTCGCTCATTGCACTTTTCCTTCTCTATCTATTACAATATCAAGTAATCGCCTTCTTAATATATAAAAAGGTAATTAACTTTAATTCTATTGGAAGCTTAATTTTTGTCATTATTTTAATCTTAGTTATTGTATTTAGTGCTATCATAATGTGGAATATTATAATGGGCAAGTTTATTTAATATCGGACAGCGACCATTTCCAGCACGGTTCTTTTTTATAATAGGGACAGCGACCATTTTCAGCACAGATAATAGGGACAGCGACCATTTTCAGCACGGTTCTTTGAAATAATGAAAATATTTTGTTAGATTTTCCTTCCTTTTACGTCAATTAGTAATAGAAGGGAGGAAAGACATATGCCGCGAATCGGAAGAATCGTTGCAGTCGGTTTACCGCATCATATCACGCAAAGGGGTAATTACCAGCAAAAGGTTTTCGTTAATGAGGATGACAGAAAGCAATATTTGCACTGGATTCAAATGTATAGCGAAAAGTATGGCCTTTGCATCCTCGCTTATTGTTTAATGAATAACCACGTTCATTTCATAGCAATTCCAGCAAAAGAAGACTCCTTATGCAAGACCTTCAATACTGCTCACATGCGATACTCCCAATATTTTAACAGAAAATTAAAACAACGCGGTCATCTATGGCAAGGGCGTTTTTATTCTTGCGTATTAGACGAACCTCACCTGATACTTGCTGCACGCTACATTGAAAGAAATCCAGTCCGCGCAGGACTAGTACAACAGCCTTGGCAGTGGCCATGGTCTAGCGCATTAGCACATATCGCTCAGAAAGAGGCAGACTTTATTGGCCTTAATGATTTCCTGAAGATTGTAGGAAAGCATCATGGCTCATGGAAGGCATATATTGGCTTCACGGAAGAATTGAGTTTCTTACATGCTATCAGAAAGAATACGCTTACTGGCCGGCCTTTAGGAACTATTCCATTTATAAAGGCGCTAGAAGAGAAATTTCATAGAAGCTTAAGCGCTTTACCGACAGGAAGACCAAAACGAACATAATAAAATGGTCGCTGTCCCTATTTTAAAACTCCTCTCTACACAGGCGGGGCAAATTGGGTTAACCATGTGTACAAGATCGATTACTCAAACAATAAAATATCAAGTATAATGTTTGCCGAAGGCTATCTCACCAGGCAGCGTTACATAGGGATGTATTACATTTACAATATCAAGTATGATTGTTTTGGAAACCCCACCCAGTACGACATAAAAAAACTTTACACATTTTGGTATTCATAATTTGGCGGCATGGTAATATATGGGTAATGCTGTCAAAAATAACGAGAGGAAAGACATGGACGCGTTAGAGGTTTTAAAAGTAAGAAGAAGTATCCGGGAATACGCTGATAAGGCGATCCCCCGGGAAATCTTAGAAAAAATTGTAGATGAAGCCAGATTTGCCCCAACCGCACGGAATGTCCAGCCCTGGGAATTCATTGTAATTACCAACGAGGCAACTTTAAAGAAACTCGGAGAGTTAGCAGAAAACGGAAGGTTTCTTGCCCAGGCAAAGGCCTGCATCGCGGTATTTTGCGCTGAAACAAAATATTATCTTGAAGACGGATGCGCCGCTACCTGCAATATTATGCTCGCAGCGGCTGAACTGGGCGTTGGTTCCTGTTGGGTTGCCGGAGACAAAAAGCCGTATTGCGGCCAAGTAGCTGAATTGTTAAAAGTCCCTGCGACTTATAAATTAGTGAGCTTAGTCTCATTGGGTTATCCTAAATCCACAAAAAGTTTTTATATAGCAGAAAAAAGGGCTTTAAAAGAAATGCTCCATTGGGAGAATTTTGAAAAATAGGTCGCTGTCCCTATTTAAATCATTGACTAGCAACCCTAAAATAGTATAATATTAAGCAAACAGGAGGCTATATGAAAAAATACGCTTTATTGTTAGTGCTAGTGACTTTTTTATTCGGATGCGCGAGTGTCCAGCCTGCGCAAAAAAGCAATCTTACCGCAGGAATGGTCAATAAGACCATTGTCAAGGGACAGACATCGCAGGATGAGATCCTCAAGACTTTCGGCCCGCCCAATATCATCACTAAAAACAAATCCGGTAAAGAAGTTTGGACCTATGATAAAGTTTCAACTGCATCTTCTTCGGCAGGCGGTTATGGAACAATTCTTATTGCAGGAGTAGGAGGCAGCAGCAGCTCAACAGCTTCGCAGACTTTTACCCTTATGGTTACTTTTAATGAGAATAATATTGTTGAAGATTACAGCATGATGTCGACTGCTTTCTAAGGAGATAAAATGAAAAAAGCATTGCTATTGATCATACCTTTTCTGTTATTTGGCTGCGCCACTCAAATGGATGCTTTGCAATTAAGGCAGCTTGAGACTAAGGAGCTGGAAGGCACTCTTGATGATGCTTTTAGGGCTACAATGAGCGTTTTGCAGGATGCGGGATACATCATCAAGAACTCTGACTATCAATCCGGTGTTATACACGCTGAAACCGGAAAAAAGAAGGACTTCTGGACAGGCGGAACAAATTGGTTTGAAGTCACCGCTACTGTCGAGCAATTTACCAAAGAAATAGTCAAGGAAAGAATCACCATCCTGTCAAAGACAGAGATGCCGGCCGGCGGTTTTGGAGGCGGAGGGGAAACAGCAGTCAGGGTAGAAAACCCCGAACTTATCCAAAAACTTTACGCTGATATTAAAACAGAGATCTTCCGAAGGCAGAATTTGGCGAAATAGCATCAAATAGGCATAGGGCATATGTTATACTTATTGTTGTAACAGATAAAAACATATGTCCTATTTTTTATCCGGGTGGCTACATGAAACTTGCTAAGCTATTTATAGGATTTGTGTTCTTGACCCTGCTTTTTAACCAGGCAAGCGCCGGAGTTATCAAGAAGGAGATCGATAACTTCGAATATTATCTTTACGTGCCAAAGAAGTATTCCCCGGCCAGGCCGTGCCCGTTAATCGTAGCGCTGCATTCGGAAAATGAAAAGGCAAGCGAATTAGCGGAGAAGTGGCGGGGCGCCTCGGATTATTACGGATATATTATTGCCTGCCCAAAATCTACTGATCAGGATAAGTGGGAAACCAGCGAAGAATTAGGTATCCTGCAGATGTTAAGTGATATAGATAGAGATTACTCCATTGATAAATCCAATATTTTCGTAACCGGTAACTCGAGCGGCGCTATGTTTACTTATTATCTCGGCATCACCTATGCCGGCTCTTTTAAGGCAATGGCCCCCTTTGCAGGCTCGCTAAACCCTCTCCTGAACTCAACCGTAAGCCTCTCTGAAAACACCAAGCACATCCCAGTGCTTATTTTGCACGGGAAATACGACCAAGTCACAAGCATAAACGAAAGTTATGTTGCCAGGGATAAACTGCGCGACAATGAATACAACGTGACACTAAGAGAATTAGACGGCGTAGGGCATGAATTTCCTGAAAAGCTAAGCTGGCAAATAATTGAATGGTTTGAGAAGGTAAAAAGAGCTTCCCGTTAGGATTATTTTACTCTACAGAACAACAGCGGACTTTATGAGTAGCAGCTGGAGAGGTATCGCAATCCCCAAAGAAGCTGGCACCGCTTCCGATTGAAACCGCAAAACATTCCTTGCCAATACTTTTGCAATATTCTTCCCCGGTCTCTCCGGATGGTCGATCGCTATAAGTAGCGCATTTTAAAGAAGGCCACTGTTTTTTGCAATCATCTCCGATACAGAATCCTTCGCTTGCCTTGACCGCTCCCTGGACATCTACCTTTTCAGCAGGAGCGCTGACTCCCACGCCAAGCTTACCTTTAACGATCAGGTCCTCATCGCTTTTAGAGGTATCAGAGGCCTTTTGCTCTGTATCAATGGTTGTAATCGGCTCATTTGAGGCATCTGCAGCAATTTCATTTTGAGAATACGCGCAAAGGGCAAAAAAGGAGAAGAGTAAGAATAAAATTATGGCTTTCGGCTTCATTGTTACCTCCTTGGTTTAGCTCTATGATATACAATTTATGCGCGGCTGTCAATGGATTAGCGAAAAGAGGAAAATAGCTTTACTTTTAGCGCCTGGTAAAATATAATATTTTCATAATATACGGAGAGAATATGCCTCAAAAAAATGATATTCTTATCGGAGATTTGCTTATCAAAGAAGGGATAATCACTCCCAGGCAGCTTGAGATAGGGCTTATTGAACAGAAGAAAACCAAGGATTTTATCTGTACTACCTTGGTGAAGCTAGGCTTTGCTACCGAAGACAAGGTTTTTTCACTTCTTTCCCGCCAATTAAACCTTCCTTACGTAAAGATAAAAGATAAAGATATAGAGCAATTGATCATCCAAAAGGTTCCGGCAAAGTTCGCCAGCCACTACAAAATTATTCCTATCGATTATAAAGACAATACGCTTGTCATTGCCATGACTGATCCCCTTGATATCAGGACGCTCGATGATATCAGGCTCTTATTAGGAATCGAAGTCAAAGGTGTCCTTGCCAGTGAAGAAGAGATCAGGGAAGCCATAAGGAAATATTACGGCGTAGGAGCGGAAACCTTAGAAAAGATGGTTTCAGAGAAAATGCCTGAGGAGGAACTGGAGAAGGCATCGGCAAAGATCGAGGATATTGAAGTAATGGCTGAAGATGCCTCGATAATAAAATTCGTAAATCAGATCCTTTCAGAGGCGGTAAAAGACAGGGCGACCGATATCCATCTTGAGCCGTTTCAGGATGAATTGCGCACCCGCTTCAGGATCGACGGGATGCTTTATGATATAAATATTCCTGAAACTATCAAATATTTTCATCCTGCCATAGTCTCGCGTATTAAGATCATGTCCGGCTTGAATATCGCGGAGCGCCGCCTGCCCCAAGACGGGCGTATAAAAATTAAGGTGGCAGACCAGGAGTTGGACCTGCGTGTCTCAACAATACCCACTGTGTTCGGAGAAGCTGTGCAGATCAGGATCCTTAGTTCAGGGCAATTCTTAGAGCTCGAGAAAATAGGCCTCTCTGACGACGACAGGAAGATAATAGAGACCGTGATCCAAAAACCACATGGCATTATATTTGTCACCGGCCCGACCGGTTCGGGAAAATCGACTACTCTCTATGCCTGCCTCGCAAAAATAAATTCCGCGGAAGTAAAGATCATCACTATCGAAGACCCTGTTGAATACCAGCTGCGCGGAGTCAATCAAATACAGGTAAACCCCTTGATCGGGCTGGATTTTGCCACAGCGTTAAGGCACATACTCCGCCATGACCCCGACGTTATGATGGTCGGCGAGGTAAGGGATTACGAAACCGCGGAGATCGCAATACGTTCTGCGCTAACCGGCCATTTAGTATTTTCAACCTTGCACACAAATGACGCCGCGGGAGCTATTACAAGGCTTCTTGATATGGGGATAGAACCTTTTCTGGTGGCTTCATCATTGGAATGTCTGATCGCGCAACGCCTGGTTCGCGTTATCTGCCCAAAGTGCAAGGTTCCGGTAAAGGCGAAGAAAGAGATCCTTGACCAGATCAAAGATATTAAATTCGACCCCGCCGCTACAGAGATCTATGAAGGAAAAGGCTGCGAAGAGTGCAGGTTTACCGGCTATCGCGGAAGGACATCGATCCATGAAGTACTCTTAGTAACAGACCAGATCAGGGAAATGATCATAAGCCGCGCCTCAAGCCAGCAAATAAAACAAAAGGCGATCTCTCAAGGCCATATGCTATCCCTGCGCCACAGCGGATTATTAAAAGTTTTGCAAGGCATTACTACATTTACGGAAGTGATCCGAGTCACCCAGCAGGAAGAACTGCCTGAAGACTAATGCCGACCTTCATTTATAGCGCTAAATCCGATCCCCAAAAGACCACACAAGGCAAATTAGACGCTGAATCCGAACAGGACGCGATAAACAAACTCACTAGACTAGGACTTTTTCCTATCACTGTCAATCAGGAGAATATTCTTGAAGGAGGCAAGGAAAGGGCTTTTGGTTTTAAGAAATTCTCAAGAAAAGACCTTGCCTCATTTACCAGCCAGCTCTCAACGCTTATCGAATCCGGAGTCAACATTATAAACGCGATAAATATAATCTCAAACCAGACCACAAACAATTATTTAAAATCAACTCTTAATGATATCACTGACCGGGTCAAAGACGGCAAGTCGCTTTCTGACAGCCTTGCCGCCCACCCAAAGATGTTCTCTAATCTGTATACCTCAATAGTCAAAACCGGGGAAGCCAGCGGTAACCTTAAAGATGTATTAAAACGGCTGGCCGGATTCATGGAAAAGGAGGAGGAATTTAAAGATTCCCTGCGCGCGAGCCTGACTTACCCGATATTCGTATTCAGCGTCGGAGTCTTGACTGTGGCGGTCCTTTTGATATTTGTCATACCTAGGTTAGTGGGGATGTTCGAAGATATCGGACAGGCCCTGCCTCTGCCGACTAAGATATTGATCGAGACTTCAAATTTTATGCGCAACTACTGGTGGATCCTGCTCGCCTTGATCTTAATAGCCGTATTTTCAATAAAACGCTCTCATAAAAACGCGCAGGGCAGGATATTCTGGGATACTCTTAAGCTAAAGACAGCGATAATAGGACAGATCATTCTAAAGACCGAGATCAGCCGCCTGATGCGGACACTTTCGCTTTTACTCTCAAGCGGCGTCCCGGTAACAACGGCTTTAAACATTTCATCCTCGGTGATCTCCAATCAGGTTTTAAAAAATGAATCCCTGATGTTTGAAGGAAAGATCAACAGCGGCTCAAGCCTTTCGGAGGCTATGAAAAGCTCTAAAAATTTTCCTGAATTTGTGACTAATATAGTCGCGATAGGAGAAGAAACAGGTTCGTTAGACAGGTCGCTCTTACGGATAGCCGATGATTACGAAACTGCCGCTGACCGCTCACTTAAGGCCCTTACCCGCATATTCGAGCCGTTTATAATCCTTGTAATGGGCCTGATCGTCGGTTTTATCGTCTTAGCGATGCTTTTACCGATATTCCAGATGAATTTGATAGTCAGATAATCAAAAGGAGGATACAAATGAGAAATTGTCTTCGGAGGCGGGCTTTTACGCTGATCGAGCTTATGCTTGTGGTCATCATAATAGGCGTGCTTGCGACTATGGTCATGCCACGGCTCGTGGGGAGATCGGAGCAGGCAAGGGTCGCGGTAGCTAAAGCCGATATAAATTCAAACCTGGCGCTTGCGCTGGATACATTTGAAATGGATATCGGGCATTACCCGGAAAAATTAGACGATCTCTTGACAAACCCCGGATTAGGGGATAAATGGAGGGGCCCATACATCAAAAAATCGCCGAAAGACCCCTGGGGTAACGCGTATATTTATAAGAAATCCTCTGATACAGAATACGAACTTCGCTCTAGCGGCCCTAACGGCCAAGAAGGCGACAATGACGACATCTCAAATAAATGAGGCGAGCTTTCACGCTTATTGAGCTTTTAGTTGTCATTGTAATAATTGGAACGCTTGTAGGGCTGTCTGTTCCTCAACTGCGCAAGTCAGTAGAAAACTTTGAATTAGAGAATTCAGTAAAAAATATTTATTATCTATGCCATTACCTACAGGCGAGCGCTGCCTCAACCGGAAAAGTCCAACGCCTGAATATCGACCTAAACAATAACGAGATCTCGGCATTCTATAAGAAAAACGGGGAATTTGTAAACGTGGAAGGCAGGTTCGGCAAAGTCTATAAGATCCCCGAAACAACGCAGGTCACTATTGAGCCGGCGCAGAAAAATACCGCATATTTTTATCCTGATGGAAGCGTAGAGAAAATAAGTATCACTTTTACCGGTAGGTTCAAAAAACAGGTGACATTAAATATCCAAGGAGCAGGCAGTGAGATCAAGATACAATAAGATTCGTAGTAAGAGAGGTTTTTCTCTGATCGAGGTCCTGATTACCGTAGGGATAATATCTACAGGCATTGTCTTTCTTTTTAGCGCTTTCGCGGCGGCAATGTCGGCGGTGAAATTAAGCCAGAATATGACCTTTGCCTGCCTGTTAGCAGAAAACAAGATATGGGAAACTGAACAGGCGCTGCGAACAGGATCCAGCCCCCAATTGAACGGCGCCGAGAATATAGAAGGAAAGGATTTTAAATGGGACATAGAGATCTTGGATGCGGCAGGTTCTGATCCAAAAAAGCTTAAACTCAATCTAAGCTGGAAAGAAAAGTTAAAAGAAAAAGATTACTCACTGGAAACACTTTCGTATCTAAAGCCATGATCCGCATAAAAACAAAAATGGGTTTTACGTTAGTCGAGCTTTTGCTTTCCGCGGCTATATTATCCATTATCATGATCAGCCTATACGCGGCTTTTAACACCGGGCTCTTAAGTTATAAAAAAATCGACTCCGCCTTCAGTGTATTTCAAAGCGCCAGGATCATCCTTAATAGAATGGAGCGGGATATTGCCAACACCTTTGCTTATAAGAACGATGATTCGGGATTCACAGGGGCCCAGAATGGCTTGGATTTTTTTAGCATAATTGATTTTTATTCCTCTGAAGGAAGGATGGATCCCTCTGTTTGCCGGATCAGATACGAATTAGATTCTAATTCCTTAAAACGCTATCTTCTAAAGGGATCAGATTCTCTTAATGACAGCAACGAGAAAATAGAAGAAATCCTTTGCGCTAATATACAATCTTTTATTTTAAAGTATGCCGCCCCTTCAACCGGCACAACAAACCCCTATGAATGGCAGGATTCATGGCCGAATGATGCAGACCCGCAGCAGAAGAAATCATTGCCGCTTGCCGTAAAGATAGAACTTGGCATAAGCGAAGGGGATAAAACAGTGGTTTTCACAAAGATAGCCCCAATTCCAAGATGACAAAAGATAAAAAAGGCTCTGTTTTGATTATTGCTCTCTCGATATTGGCGATCTTAGCTATTTTCGCGCTTGGGTTAGGCCAGCGCGCGGCATTGGATTTAAGATTGGCTCGATACCAAAGAGATTCATTAAAGTCTTTTGAGCTGGCAAAATCAGGGATAAATCGCGCCATAATTGAGATAGCCAATGATAGTACTAACGATTACGATAGTTTAAAGGACAACTGGGCCAACAATGAAACTTCCGCGCAGGAAGAGTTTATTTATGGTATCAAAGACGAAGAAGGAAAAATCAACCTAAACAAGTGCGGCCTGGGACAGAATGAAGTAAAGGAGATACTGATCTATAAAGGCCTGCCTGATGCGGAAGCAGAAGAGATAAGAAAGATCCTGTCAGAATGGATAAACAGCGCTGTTGAGAGTGAACCGGAAAAAGCAGTTTTCAAAAATGAATATCTGCGGCAGGCAGAAGAATTTCTCCTGATCCTGGAATTTTACTACAAGAATAAAGGAGTGAGTGGCTACGAAGAAGAGGCAAGAAAACTCTTTGATAAGATCAAGGATTCCGTAACCGTATTTGGAGACGGCAAAGTGAATATCAATACTTGCGCGGAGTCTGTTTTAAAATCTATAGCGCGCGCAGCGGCCAAAACAAAGGTGATAAGCGAGAATTATGCCGACAGCTTAATATCTCAAATAATCGAAACCAGGGATAGCGCAAGCGGACCGTTTAAGGCCCAGGCAGAGATCGATTCTTTTATTCCTCAGAAAACAGAAGAACAGGATATTTATGATGCCATAAAGCCCCGCCTAAAGATAAAATCTGACTTTTTTAGGATAGAGGCAGGCTCCCACGCAGGTAAGACTGCCAAAAAAATAGAATCTGTCTATGACAGAAGCAATAATGTAATCGCCTATTGGCACCAGGGTTAAAAACTTCTTGAAAAGCCCTGGTTTTTAAGTATGATGAATTTAAACATGCTAATGAAGAAGAGGTTAAACTACGTATTTGTCTGCCAATTTTCCGAAGGCGCGTTAAAGATAGTAAAAATCGCGCCTTCGAAAATAAAAACCGCGAAAGTAATTGATTTTTCCTTTGATAAGCTAAGCGCCCAACCGGAAGATAAAGCCGTTTTTCAATCCTTAAAAAAACTGGGCTACGACGGGCAACCGATAATCGTTTGCCTGCCCCGCCAATATGCTACCTTGCGTTTTATAAAGATACCGAGCCAGTCAAACGAAGAAATCGACAGGATAGCTAAATTGCAATCATCCCACTATTTGCCTTACGCCGTAAGCGAGCTGATCACAGGGTTCCAGGTATTTTCTACGGATAAATCAGGATATTCAGATGTGAACCTGGTGATAGTCCAGAAAGAGATCATAGACAAAACCGTTGACAGCTTTAAAGGTTTGAAACAAAAATCACTAAAGATCATACTCAGCTCTTACGGAATAGCCGGAGTCTTCAGTTATTTCAACCCTCAAGAAAAAAAGACAGTGCTCATCAGTGATATTGATAGCCAACAGGCAGAGTTAGCCATATTATCTGAGGGGAAGCTGGTTTTTAGCCGTTCGTTCAGGCTTACCACTAATGCTCCGGGGGCGGAAAAGATCATTTTAGAAGAAATAGTAAAAACACGGGATGCTTATTATAAAGAAATATCAAAAACGCCGTTAGAAAAAATAGTCCTGCTAAAAAGCAAATCGCTTCCGGCCGCTTTACAAGAGGCATTAAAGAGCAGTTTAAATTTACCGGTAGAGATCCTTAACTATTCCGAAAAGGCCTTTGTTGACGCAAAACTAGTAGAGCGTTTTTCTAATGAGCAAGGTTCTTTTTCTGGCCTCATCGGGCTGGGAATCCAAGAATTCCCTGATACTCTAAGCCTGCTTCCGGACAACTTAAAAGAAACGCTAAAACTAGCCACAAGGAGAAAAGAGCTGGTGCGACTGGGGCTTTTTATATTGGGCACAATAGCCGTATTATTTTTAGTAGCGATAAAAAACCTTGATAATAAATCTCTTTATTTGAAGAAAATAAAAGCAGAGCTGGCAAAAATAGAAAAGCAGGCGAGGCCGCTGGAAGAAACAGAAAAAAGAGCCTTATTTATGAAAAACACCTTGCAGAAAAAAGGCTCGGCAATCGAGATAATTCATGAGATCAGTAAAGCCCTGCCTTCACAGATCTCTCTTATAAACCTTGTCTATGAAGAACCAGGCAATACCACTATCAGGGGACAGGCTCAAGACCTCACCTTTGTCTTTAATTTTGTCTCTCAACTTGAAAAAGCTAAGGTCTTTAATGGCTATGATATTAAGGTAAGATACGCCAGTAAGAAGAAAACTACCGGCGGAGAAATAGTTGAATTTGAAATAACCTGCACAAAAAAATGATCAAAGTACTGGCAAAAAGAGAGAAAATCACGCTTTTTCTTACCCTGGGAGTGATCATTTTCGCGCTCCTTTTTAACTTTGCTATCGTCCCGTTTTTGAATAGATTTGACACTCTTAATAAAGAAATCACTCTAGCGAAAGCAAAGCTAAATAAATATGCCAGGCTTCTTAGCCAGAAAGAAGCGATAGAAAAAAGACACGGAAAACTTTTCTTACGCCTGCAGGAAAAAGAAAATAATAAGGATATGCCTATTAACGCCTTATCTGAATTAGAGGGCCTGGCGGCCAACTCCGGGATAAAGATCATAGACCTGCGCCCGCAGGCTACTGTTTTAAACGCTAAAAACTACAAAGAAACAGTTATTGATATGCGCGCAGAAGGAGCAATGGAGGGATATTTAAGGTTTATTTATGAAATAGAGAACTCCCCGCTCTTGTTTAAGGTCAAAAGGATGCAGATATCGGCAAAATCCAACTCCCAATCCCTGGAAGGCAGTTTTACCCTCTCTCAGATCCTATCCCCGTAATTTGCCACTTATCCAAAAATATGTTATACTTCTACTGTAAAGTGACAAAATGACAATTTGGTAAAAGTCCACTGATAAACCCGCCTGTCGTTTAGCGATGGGCGAGGTCCGTCAAGTATTTTGGCGGAGGCAAACCATTCGTAAGGATGGGACGCAAAGCTACCGGTCCAAATATGTGTTTGGATAGCGGGGTTGCCAAAGGGAAAAGCATCCCAAAGGTTTGCCTTTTTAAAAGGTTTGACTTTTGGGATTTTTTATTTTATACCCACCAGCCACGGGAAGGAGGAAAAATGGAAAGGGAGAGCAAGAGAATCCACGAACATCGGGTCATCACCATGCTCGGCCGCGCAGAAATGGAATTCCTCGATAGGATGGGCAAGGATTCGCTTTTCTCAACAGGCCATAAGCTATCCTACAGCGAGATCCTGAAAGGCCTTGTTGAGCTGGCCATGAAAAGCGGGGTCTCCGGAGAAGGAATAGGCTCTATTAGCGAGCTTGAGGAGAAATTGATGCGCAAAATAGCCGAAGATTTAGAAAAAAACAAAACAGCTTAAGCGCATAAAAAGGAGAGCAAAAGTGAAAAAGTTAAGAATAATCGCAATTATTATTTTCATTGCCCTTATTGTGATAGGGGCGATTTTTTACTTTGTAAAAGAAAAGGCTCTAATCACAGGAAAGCAGGCAGAAACAACGGAAAAAACATCTGCCGAGAAAATAACTCCTATTGAACCCGCTATACCACACCTTAAAGAAACCTCAACGGAAGTACCTGCTATTTCTCCAGAACCGCTTACTGCCGAACAAGAACAAAAAAAGGAGATAAGCGCGAAACCTGCAGAGAAAGAGGCCTTAGCAGGATTACAAGCAGACCCCCCAACAATAGAAATCAAAGTTCCTGAAGGAAAAAGGGGGAAATCGGTTTTTAGGCTGACTAATAACCTTAAAAATAATGTCTTATTAAAAATTTATAAGTCTGAAGAAAACCCGGAAACGGGTACATTAAATCAAGAGAGTTTCGTCAACGCTTCCTCTTATAGCGGAGCCCCGTGGCTTATTCAATTCCCGGTTAACAAGTCACTAAAATCCGGGGAATCAACTGAAATAGAGGTTACTGTCGAAGCAAGAAACCTTGACGCCGGGCAACACTTGGCAAATCTAATTATTTTAGGGAAAAACGATGGCGAATTATTAGTAGTTCCGGTTCAAGCAGAGATAGAAAAGGCAGTAAAAATAAGTATAACAAAAGTGGAAGTTGATGACGGAACATCAAGCGGCACAACAGGCAACTCTGATGGCGTTGCGAACTCCGGAGAAAAAGCTGCTGTCACTCTTACACTTAAAAACTCTGGCC
>JAHJJA010000114.1 GCA_018822885.1 Candidatus Omnitrophota bacterium | reverse complement strand
GGACTGATGGAGAATACCTTGTTCTTAAAAGGCGACTTCTCCACTCATTTCATCCAAGATATGACCAAAGAAGAGAAAGGAGACTAAAATTGCAAAGAGAAGAATCCCGGACCGAACTTGGCACTATCCAGATACATAAAAAGGTGATCGCTTCAGTTGCCGCGATCGCTGCCACTGAAATCGAAGGCGTAAAGCGCGTGGGAGGAGACTTAAAGAGCGGAATATTACAGTTGATTGGAAATAAAAACTCTTACGCAATAAACGTAGAGATTTCTAAAAACGAAGAAGTAAAACTAGATATTCCGCTAGTAATACAATACGGACATAATATTCCTGACGTAGCAAGCAAGGTCCAGGAAAGCGTGCGGCATGCCCTTGAAAAAATGACTAATCTATCGATAAAAGACATCAATATAAATGTTCAAGGTATAGAAAGGGGGCAATAAAATGAGGCTATTGACAATTTTAGGGATCTTCTTTTATACCGCGGTAATCACCGTGATCGGAGTCTTATTAATAGTATCTTCGCTGAATTTGGTGCCGCCTCAAAGCATAAATGACCTTCTGACATACCTTCAAACAAGCATCAATTCAAGGATAATCACCGGTTTATCGGGCCTGCTTTTAATCATAATCAGCTTTTCATTCGCACAGCTTATATTGGGTAAATTTCAAAGAGAAAAAACCATAGCCTTTACTACATCTACAGGAGAAGTTACCGTAGCGCTTTCTGCGGTTGAAGACTTGATCAGAAGGCTTTCCGGAATGCTACCTGAAATCAGAGAGCTTAGGCCGGATGTCATTGCCAGCAAAAAAGGGATCATAGTAGACCTAAGGGTAGTCTTAAGATCAGAGGCAAACATACCGGAATTGACCTCCAGGCTTCAGGAGATCACCAAATCAAAAATACAGGAAGTACTTGGCGTAGAAGAACAGATCATTATAAAGATACACATCGTGAAGATCAGCTCCTCCGAAGAAAGAAAAAAGAAAGAAACGCAAAAAGATGAGCCCACGATACCTTTTGGCGGATACGGCAGGGCTTAATACAGAAAGGGAATAAAATGAAAAAAATCGGCATACTGACAGGGGGGGGAGATTGCCCGGGGTTGAATCCGGTTATCCGGGCAGTAGTAAGAAAAGGGCATAACGAAGGATATGAAGTCATAGGCATAAAGAACGGCTGGAAAGGGCTTGTCGAAAACGAAACTACGAAATTAGACATGCGCGCTGTTTCCGGGATCCTGCCTCGCGGAGGAACGATCCTCGGCACAAGCCGTACAAATCCCTTTAAGACAGAAGGAAGCGTGGACAAGGTCAAAGCAAACTTTAAGACCTTAGAGCTCGACGCCCTCATAGCAGTGGGAGGAGAAGACACTTTAGGTGTCGCCTCAAAACTCATAAAAGAAGGGATCAAAAACATCGTCGGAGTACCTAAGACGATCGATAACGATTTAGGGTGCACGGATTACACGTTTGGTTTTGATACCGCCATCAACATCGCGACAGAATGCATTGACAGGCTGCACACCACCGCAGAAAGCCACCACCGCATAATTGTCGCTGAAGTCATGGGCCGCCACGCCGGCTGGATCGCAACAGAAGCAGGTATTGCAGGTGGAGCTGATGTGATCCTGATCCCCGAAGTGCCGATAGACCTGGATGAAGTCTGCGCTGCCCTAAAAAAAAGGCATCAAAGAGGAAAAACTTTCAGTATTGTCGTGGTAGCTGAAGGCGCTCAATTTAAAGATAAAGGCCTAGTCACTCAGGAAGCAAGGCTCGATCAGTTCGGGCATGTGAGGCTTGGTGGTATCGGTGAAATACTAGGAGTAGAGATAGAAAAAAGGACCGGCTACGAAACAAGGGTCAGCGTATTGGGCCACATTCAAAGAGGAGGTACACCTACTGCCTTTGACAGAGTCCTCGGAACAAGGTTTGGTGTCAAAGCCGTAGAATTGGTGATGAAAGAAAAATTCGGCAGGATGGTCGCGCTCTCCGGCAACAAAATCGTCGACGTGGCATTATCTGAAGCGGTGAGCTCGCTAAAAACAGTCGACATGGACCTTTACAATATTGCAAAAGAGTTCTTCGGTTAATCAGGAGAAAAACTATGCGCGATAAGATCAAGGATATACTGCTGCAAAGCATACAGGTCAAGGAAGAGATCCTGCATACCAAGATCGACCAGATAATGGAGATCACTGAACTTATGGTCGACTCCCTAAAAAAAGGGGGCAAAGTGATCTTTTTTGGAAACGGAGGCTCGGCAAGCGACAGCCAGCATCTGGCGGCAGAGCTTGTGGGAAGATTTCAAAAAGAAAGGGCGGCGTTGCGGGCGATATCCCTGACTACTAACACCTCGATACTGACTGCTCTGGCAAATGACTACAGCTATGACATCGTTTTTTCACGCCAAATAGAGGCGCTCGGCCGGAAAAATGATCTCGCCATAGGTATATCCACAAGCGGCAAAGCCAAAAATGTTGCGGCCGCCATAAAACAGGCAAAGAAAATGGGGATAAAGACTGTCGCACTTACCGGTGGAGACGGCGGAGAAATCGCTAAATTAGCTGACGTTTCGCTTCTTGTACCGTCGACGGTGACTGCCAGGATACAGGAAGCACACATAGCTATAGGACATGCCATATGCGAACTAGTAGAAGAGGCTCTCTCGTAAAAGAAAAGACAAAGAGTCTTTCTAACCTTAAAATAATAACCGCTGACTTAAAGAAACGAGGCAAAAGAATAGTCTTTACAAACGGCTGTTTTGACATACTTCATTATGGCCACGCCCAATATCTCCAGGAAGCCAAAAATAAAGGGGATATCCTGATAATCGGTTTAAACAGTGACTCCTCGGTTCGAAAAATAAAAGGGGATAAAAGGCCGATTGTAACCGAGAAAAACCGCCTTGGCTTATTAGCCTCCTTAGAAAGCGTTGATTACGTTGTAAAATTCAATGAGACCACTCCGATAAAGCTTATAAAAGCGCTTAAGCCGGATATTCTCGTAAAGGGAGCTGATTGGAGCAAAGACAAGATTGTCGGGGGAGATTTCGTCTGCGGTTACGGGGGAAAAGTTTTAACCATAAAATTAGTCAAAGGCCTCTCAACTACTGACCTGATCCAAAAAATTGCAAAAACTTCATAAAACAAAGGTAATTTACCGGATAATAGACGCAAACTTAAACCGCGCAAAAGAAGGGTTGCGCGTCTGTGAAGAGATAGCGAGATTTATACTTAATGAGCGCTCTTTGACAGCAAACCTAAAGAACCTACGCCATAAACTGGATAGCGCAAGAAAAAATTTGCCGGGCCAAAAAGCCTTACTCAAAGAAAGGCAAAGCGCTACTGATGTAGGCAGGCTAATCTACGTAAACGAATTGAAAAGAAACGGCGTCTCGGATATTTTCTTTGCCAACATCCAGCGCGTGAAAGAATCGGTAAGGGTGTTGGAAGAGTTTTCAAAATTAATCAATAAAAAAGCAGCTATTGATTTTAAAAATATCCGCTACCGCGTATATGAAGCTGAAAAGAAAGCGATACCCTGGGCAAGAGAATGACTCAATTAGAACTCGCTAAAAATAACAAAATAACGCCTCTTATAAAAAAGGTCTCGGAAGCTGAGAATATAAGCGCGAAAAAGCTTATTAAAGATATAGCTACCGGCAGAGTAGTGATCCCAAAGAATGTCCGGCATAATATCTCAAGGCCTTGCGGCGTGGGGAGCGGGCTCAAGACAAAGATCAATGCCAATATCGGCACCTCAACAGACAAGGGCAACTTAAAAGATGAGCTGAAAAAACTTTCCGCTGCGATAAAATACGGCGCGGACGCGGTAATGGATCTAAGCGTCGGGGGGGATTTAAAAAAAATCAGGCAAGAGGTATTAAAGCGTTCTCCGGTGCCGGTAGGCACAGTGCCTGTTTATGAGATCGCCGTAAACGCTAAAAGACAAAGAAACAATCCTCTTAAGTTTGACGCGCGCGATATGCTCCATTGCCTAGAAAGTCAGGCAGAGGAGGGAGTAGATTTTTTTACTATTCATTCCGGAGTAACTCAGAAAAACATCTGCGCTTTAAAAACAAGCAAAAGGATCCTGAATATCGTCTCAAGGGGCGCGGCTATCCTAGCCAGTTGGATGAATTATCATAAAGAAGAAAACCCGTTCTTTGAGTATTTTGACCAAATCCTTAAGATCGCTTACAGGTATGACATAACCCTAAGTTTAGGCGACGGCCTGCGACCGGGTTCGGTGCTTGATGCTACCGACAAAGCACAGATCTCTGAACTAAAGACATTAGGAGCTCTTGCTCAGAGAGCAAGGAAAAAGAACGTACAGGTGATGATAGAAGGCCCCGGGCATGTACCCTTGAATCAAATAGAAGAAAATATCGCTCTTGAAAAAAAATACTGCAATAACGCGCCGTTTTATGTTTTAGGGCCATTAGTTACGGATATTGCCGCAGGTTACGATCATATAAGCTCCGCTATCGGCGGGGCGTTAGCGGCGAGCTTTGGCGCGGATTTTCTTTGCTATGTGACTCCTTCAGAACACTTACGGCATCCCTCTGAGGATGATGTAAGAGAAGGGGTCATTGCTTCGCGCATTGCGGCTCATGCGGCTGATATCGTAAAGAATCCCAAGGCCGCCCTAAAATGGGACAAGGCGATGTCTTTAGCACGCAGATCAAAGGATTGGAAGAGGCAAATCGAACTTTCGGTTGACCCGGAAAAAGCAAAAAATTACAGGGCCTCATCCAAGCCGCGTCAAGATGATGTGTGTACTATGTGCGGAGAATATTGCTCTATCAAACTGACGGAAAAATGCATGCGAGAGTAGTTCTCCCGCATGCTAACGAATACTTATGCGGGATCCTATCTCATATCAATAGCAGGATAGGAAGTGGTAGAACATGTTGCGGGTGTAGTTCAGTGGCAGAACACTAGCTTCCCAAGCTAGATATGGGGGTTCGATTCCCCTCGCTCGCTTAAAGAAGAATTGAATAAGGGGTATTACTAACTTTTAAACGCTTAGAAATGCATAAAATTGAGTTTTTCGGCCGAAAATCATATTAAGATAATCTTCATAAGAGGGCTTACGCCATAAAAGACGGCTACCGTCATAATATGGCAATTATAGGAGACAAGGATATCGGCAAAACTTCTATTATGCTGCATTTTCTTAATAAATTCGATGATCCACTAATCCTTCCCATATATTTGGAATTAAGGCCTGAATTCTCAAAAGAACAATTTGTGCGT
>JAHJJA010000113.1 GCA_018822885.1 Candidatus Omnitrophota bacterium | reverse complement strand
ACCGTATTTATTCTTCGATAGCCCTTTCTGCGACAGTGGATCAGCATGCCTTTTGCCTGGTGAGTAAAATTGAGAGCGGCTGTAATGTAGGCAAAGCAATAGTCTATCGTTCGCTTCTAAGAGAGGGTTCTAATATAGGAGATGGTTCATTAGTCTATGCTAAGGGTAAGGTAGAGATCGGAGAAAATGAGGTTTTAACCCATGTGCATACGCAAGATAACAATAAAACAATGACTCACGCTTTGCTTTATTTTGGCTCAAGGGATAATGTGAAACAGCCGGTAAATAAAGCGACTATCTTTGGCGTAAGTTTCTTTAATTGGGCGGATAAATTCGGCTTATTAAGGGGAGAACAGAAAGATCAGCTTTGTGTCAGCAGCGACGGTTCCACAATATCCCTAAAAGATCAAAAAGGCAATTACCTTTCTATCTTTGACCTTTCGATTTGGCCGATGGCTGAAGGCCATGAGGTAGATATGGAGTTGGTAGCGTGGATGACCTCAACAGAAAAAGAAGAGCCCTCTAAGAAATACCTGGAAGCGCCAAAGACCAGCATCAGCCAGATTTCTCAGAACCAGACCACAAATTCGCAGGTCTATGACGCGATCATGAGAAGAGACGATGAGCTGGGGAAGGAAATCGAGCAGGCCAAGGCAGTCTCGGTCGCGCAAGAAATAGTATCAGCGGCGCAGCAGAGACAAACAGTATTTCTCGTTGATGATGAGCAGTCGGTGCGGGATATCTTCTCAGGATACCTGATTGAAATATTTCAGGGCCTGGGCCAGGAAGTAGTATGCAGGGTGTTCAGGAAAAACGAAGAAGCCTTAGAGGCCCTTAAGCAGGGCGCAAGGCCTATTCTGGCATTGCTTGATTTTGAGGTGAGCGGGAGTGAGCTTAAGACACGGGATTTAGTGTTTGGAATGAAGAAGTTATCGAGCCAGACCAAAATGGTTATAATGAGCGGTTATGAATTTACTCCTGAATTTATATCTGTTAATTTCGGTAAAGGGATCTCTTATTTTCTTAAGCCGGCTTCAATTGACGAGATCCGTAAGCTTGTTATGGGTTTAGGTATTTTCGGCGGACAGAATGGCGAGACGGAATTAGATAGGACAAACAAGGCAGAGTGGCTTGACAGATGGGATAAGGGCGTGTTTTTGATTACTCCTGAACAGGCTGCGCGCAGTAAAATACAAAGGAAGGTTGGGCCGTTCACGGCGCGCCTCACGCCTCATGAAAAGAAATTACGCAAACCCGCCTGGCAGGATATGCCGGTGAATCTGGATTTGCCTTTTGATCCATCTAAGTTTAATTTCTCAAAGATAAAGCCGGAGGAAATATTGGTAGACGGTTTAAAGCTCGGCAACAAGAACTGGAGAAGTATTATCAATGGCTCTCCGACAGAGCAGTTTGCCTCTATGCTCGTCCCGGAAATAGCCTGTAATCAATTCCTTCACGAAGAAGATATAGTTGCATTTATAGAGTATATGAATTTAACCAGCGCCTGCGTATTTTACAATAGCTTATGGGCCGGAGCCTCGGTTAACAGCAAACATTTTCAGCTATATTATTCATGGCCTTATTTATTTGATTTTATCGGCCAGCAGAATTTAGAATGGGCTGATTTTGGACAGGTAGCTGTTGCAGATTTGACCGGGTATGGCAGCAATATATCTTTAATAAAGGGCGTCAACGGAAAACAGAAGATCCTGGCGCTATGGATAGCAGTGGATTATTTGCAAAAAAGAAATATACCATTTGAATTCGGCGCTCTCGGAGATATTATCGCGGTCATGCCTGTGGGTAAAGAGGGCCCTGCTTTATTCGAAGGCGCTCCTTGGGGAGCTCCGGAGAGAATGGGTTTATTCAACGTAATGGACAAAGCCTTGTTTGAGAGACTGACTTATGAAGATTTGGTAGGTGCGCTTAAGGATGCTACTCTAGCGCTTCCGGGGTATACCGTATTTTTAAGGGAATATCACGGGATGCTTTATTTTGGCCTTAAGGGAGAGGCTGCGTATGTCCCTGATGGCCAGGGGCCGTCTTTGGTAAACAGGTTTAGGGATTCAGGTGCCATCTCTACGATTCTAAGCAAGGGCGGGCTCGATAAGCAGGTATTTTTTGAGTTAGTAAAGCATTTAGAGAAGGGTTTTAAAGTACATGTCGCCAGCGAAGCGGGACAGCTTTCTTTAAGAGAGGTGCTTACGCGCTGGGGAGGCACAGGGATAACCAAATCTTTAGATAAATTAGCCGAAGAAAAAGGCCTCTTAGCAGATATAGATGAGGCAAGAAGAGACCTGTTACAGAGGAGAGCCACGCCATTTAGCCGTTGGCTTGAGCAGGCAGTGCAGAGTAACCCGGGCAATGTAGAATTAAGGGCGCTTAAATTATGCGTTGATTATTTAAAGGGTGGAGCCAGAAGGATAATATTAGAGAAGTCAGCGGATATTGCCGATTTAGCCGTGTTATATGACCCGGAAGGAAGGGGCAGGAATATATTAAGAGTTATATTAAAGAAAGAATATGAAAAAGTCGTTTCTGCCCAGGCAACTGACCAGCAGGTTTGGGATATTCTAAAGAGCTGCAGCTTTCAGGATATAACAAAAGGTATAGTCGGTGAGACTAATATTTACAAGGCCCATAAGTCAAGTCTTAGAGAAACATTCAGCAATTTAATCAGAAAAGATGAAAGGTTGTTGAGCCTGGCGCGAGAAAATGGTTTTGATATTGATAATCAGGCGGACAGGGAAAAAGTAATAGGTTTGATTTGTAACGGTGTGCACGTTGCCAGTAATAGCGAACTTCCCGAAGAATTAGCTTTATTAAGCCCTGTAGGCCGCAAGGCGTTGGTAGATATATTAAATAGAGCCCCCTCCGCCCGTCCCCGCCCCGGCAAAGCCACGCCTACCCAGGCAGAAGTTGAAGCTACCCTTAAGCAGATCAGGGAGCAGTCCTTACCTATATATGACTTGTCTTCAGAGGTTATCTTTAGGGCAGCATCAGAGCTACGCAGGATCAACGAAGGCTCAACAGCTATGCTTTTAGAGCGTCTCTATGCCAATAACCAGATCCACGCTCCTCCGGTTGTCGGCGTATTTAACGGCGTCTTCGGTTTAGTCTACTTCGAAGACGGCATCATT
>JAHJJA010000112.1 GCA_018822885.1 Candidatus Omnitrophota bacterium | reverse complement strand
CTATAGAAACATCGCTTACCTTTTGCGCCTCTGTGATTCTTGCCTCTTCCAACTTTTCCTTTAACATCCCATAGAGCTTTTTATTGACCTCGACCTCTCTCAACATCCTGCCGTATTCAAGCTCCTTGCCGGAAAATGACCTTAGTTGAGCCTCCAGATCCGCGATCTCCTGTTTCCGCTGAATTACCCGCGGGTGTTTATCCGTGTATCTCTGCCTCATCTCTGCAAGTTCAAATTCAAGGTCGGCTAGTTTCTGCTGGATAGGATCAGCCAGCCCGATACTTTTGACCTGTTCCGCGTACCTCTTCAACTTTTGTTCGGTCTTTTTGACTCTTGTATCAAGGGCGGCAAGCTGGTCTTCTATGAATTGGCGCGCCTGCCGGAATTGTTTAGCCTTGCTCGTCAGATTCTCATCAATATAGGAATTGGCGACAGCTTCCGCGATATCCATAGCCCCTTTAGCAGTCGCTGCTGTGGCAGTGATCTTTATCATATTTGTCTGGCCGATTCTTTCGGTAGCGACACTGCCCTGCAAAAAGCCAATAGCCCCGTTTACCTGGTTAAGCGTGGACTTATTATTGATCATCCCAAGAAGCGCCGCCGCTTTCTTCATAATAGAATAACCCTTGATCATTCTTGTCTCTGATTCCATTACATCGGCGGGGCTATAGACGATCCATTCCGTCAGCAAGCCGGCGACGGTTTTACGCTCCTCGATCTTAACGGTTGTGCTTGATTGGTAAAAGGTAGGCTGTTTGGAAGTATAAAAAAAAGTGCCGATCAAAACAATGATAAAAGTGGCGGCGATTACGTATCTTCTCTTGCGTATGATCCGGACGTAATCCCTTACATTAAGCTCGTATTTTGCCAAAGCTTCTCCTTAAAAGAAATAATCCAGGCTCTGCGCGGTATAAGCGCCCTTTGCTATAGGATCAAGTATAGTGCTGACAACGTAATTTATATCGGCGATCTGTTTCTTCGGGACAAAGACCACGTCTCCGGCATCAAGAAGCATATCCTGACCCTTGGTCTTTCCTTCCAGGATCTTATTTACGCTGACTCTAAACGGCTTGGGGTGATCCGTTAAAGCGTCCTTAATGACGATGACAGTAGAAGAAAGAGAATCGTTAGTGACCCACCCCGCGTAAGAAAGCGCCTCAATAACAGAGCGGTCTCCCGCAAGATAATATATGCCCGGGGTCTTTACCTGGCCAAGGACAAATACTCTTTGCCCGCCCAGCCTCCTCACTGAAACAGTGACCTGCGGAAATTTTATATACTCCTTTAATTTCTCTGTTATTTCCAGGGTAAGTTGGGGCACAGTCAAGCCCCTTGCCTGACAATCCCCGATTAAAGGAAAAGAGATCCTGCCGTCAGGCCTGACAATCACCTCCTGGCTCAAATCATCATTCTGCCATACATACACATAAAGGACATCCTGCTCGCATATACTATATTCTTTTACAACCGGCACCTTCGGAATCTCCGGCTCTTGCTGAACCTGCGCCTGTTGGGCCTGTGGCTGTTTATCTTTTACGCTCAACTTACAAACCGGCACCTGTTTTTTTGAAGCCTCTACCTCATCAAGCGCCTTCTGATACATCTCGGCAGCCTCTGTATATTTACCCGCGTTATAAAGATCATTAGCCTGCTTATAAAGCTCCTCTGCTTTAGCAGGCATCTTCTTTGAAGCAGAAGCTGACTTTACTCCCGAAGGAACTGACGCGTAGAGAGAGAGGCTAATCATAAAAAGAAAAACAAATGCTAAGACTCCCGATTTAATATTCTTCTTCATGTTTTTTATTGCTGGCTTTTAATCCCGAGCGCTGATTCCAGTTTCAGCTTTAGCTCATCCGCTTTTTCTTTTTCCGGGTCGCCGCAAGCGGACTTTGCCTTTTCAAGCTCCTCCTGTAAGGACTGGATCTGGCCTTCTTTAAGTTTTAATTCGGTCGTTTTATTCTCAAGCTCCTTGCTGACAATAGAAACCTCTATTTGTAATTTATCGATCTTTTCCAAAGAATCCTTTTGCTTCTCGACAACCAGGCCGGGAGCGTTTTCTTTATTGATCTTGGCGGTCAAGCTCTTAAATTCTTTTAAGGTATTTTTTAGCTTCAGATTAACAAAGGTATCCGCCGCCAGCAAAGCTAGAATACCTGTCACCGCAAGCGTTATTATTACCCCGAACAAAGATATCTTTTTTCCAGCCATAGATTAGACATGCTCCTTCACGCAATCATCAATGTAATTGACCGACGCCTCTGCTAAATTCATTATTTTTGGCTGCTTTAGTTCCTTGCCGTAAGAATCGGAAATAATATTTACTACCGGGCGCGCCGGAGCGTTTTGGTTTGCGCTAATGACTACGCCGACCTCTTTAGTATTTAAACGCACAAGTGTGCCGATGGGAAAGATCCCGAATTTTTCTATAAGTATCTTGACCAGCCGCGCGCTAAAAATCTTTTTATTTTTCAAAATAATCTTTATAGACTCAAGTGAAGTATATTTGGCGCGGTAAGGACGCTTATGCATGCAGGCCTCATACATATCAGCAAGCCCGATTATCTGGGCATATTCATTGATCTGGCCGTCTTTTAAGCCCATCGGATAACCGGAACCATCCACGCGTTCATGCTCCTGCAATACAGCCTCGATCACCTTCTGGCCCAGCCTTTTCCTGAACGCGGCTAATATTTCAGCGGCTATCACAGGATGCTTCTTTACAGACTCAAAATCCTTTTCGCTATAAACCCCGCTATCCTGCAGGGCCTTATCATGCTTCATGCCTATATCATGGAGGAACGCGGCGGTTATAAGCTCGATCAGGCTTGCACGCTCATAACCCGCCCCCTGGCCGATCACCGCAGAAATAATACAGACATTAGCCACATGAAAATAAAAAGGCTCCTGTCCTTGGGGATATTCGCTAAGGCTCTCAAGTATCAACTCATCCGCGTCAGCCAATATCGCGTCCACTGTTTTTTCTAAGAGCGAATTTACCTTATCAAAGGCATCCAGGCTTTTATCAAGATCGGCGCTATAAAGGTCTTTTACGCCTGCGCCAAGCTCCAAATAAAGCGGATTCACAGTATGCTCGATCACGATCTTGAGCCTCTTCTCAAGATGCGAAGAAAGAGGTGCCGGCTTTTGGCTTTGTTCCTCGTTCGGAAACTCATCCTTCACAGGCTCCTGCGGCTCTATAGGCATACCCACTTCCCGTCTATTGTCTTTAGGCCCCTCCTCGTGAGGATGGACATTTATTTTATTCTTGAATTTATTCAGCAGGCTCGAAAGATTCAGCATAAATTTTACAAAGAAGCCCGCGCAACCGGAGGCCTCAACTCATTATTGATCTCAACGATTGCTTTTGCGTCGACGATCTCCAGATTATTGCTAAAGCCATCGACCAAAGCAAGGTCGCAGATATTGTTTATGTTCCGGGGCACGCCTGCCGAACCCGCGAAGATCTCGCCAAACGCCCCATCGTTAAAAACTTGGCGAGTGGCGCCCGCGATCTTTAGCCTATGCTCAATATAAAACCTGGTCTCCTCCTGGCTAAGGCTCACCAGGTGAAATCTCGCCGCCAGCCGCTGGGCAAGATGAGGCAGGCCGTCGATGATCTGCTGTAATTCGCTTGAGCCTAAAAGGATGATAGTCAAGAGAAAGGCGTTATCAAGCTGGAAATTTAAAAGCAGCCGCAGCTCTTCAAAGATAGCCGGCTCTTTTATCAACTGCGCCTCATCCACCACTATGATATTGTGCCTTCCGGCTTTATGATTTGCGTAAAGAAGATTATGAAGAGTGTGAAACAGATCGATCTTGACCTGCGGAGCAGGCGCGCCGCTCAATTGATAGACGATCTCCTGAATCAACTCGTGCGCGGATAAACTGGGGTCTAATATATTGACGGCCTGAAACTGATTCTCGCTCTGAAGCTCTTGCCATAAGACGCGGTTTAAAAGCGTTTTGCCGCAGCCGTAATCCCCTGTTAATACGGCAGCGCCCTTTCTTTCATGCACGACATAAAGCATCCGCGCCAATGCCTCTTCGTGCTGACGGGAGCGATAAAAAAACCTCGCGTTCGGAGTATTTTCAAAAGGCTTTTCTGTTAAACCCCAATAAGCCTCATACATATTCTCCTCCTCCTTGCCTTTTTTTTAATTTTATAGAAAAATCGTTACTTTGTCAAGAGAATTAATAACGAACTTAACTTCAATAAAATCAAAATGATACAAGTATTATAGACCCCCAAAATCGGAAGGAAAAATATGCCTCCAAGGATGCCCGCGAAATAACCTCCTAATAAATCGCAACCGTAAAGAAGCCCGGATACGCCGGCGACCTCTCGACGGGAAATTAGAAGGATCCTGCTTGCTAAAGGAAACTCCAGGCCTGTAACAAGCCCTGCCCCAAAAAACATG
>JAHJJA010000111.1 GCA_018822885.1 Candidatus Omnitrophota bacterium | reverse complement strand
TCCTTTAAACAATACTCCGAGAAATAACCATGCGATCGCAAGCATGGTAAACGGCTTGACGCACCAATTCACAAACAGAGTGAGAATAACCGGCTTCGGTGTTTTGCCCGCCTTGATAACCTCAGCAAAGTCAATCTTGACCATGATCGGGTACATCATAAAAAAAAGACAAATGGCAATCGGAATAGAAACCTGATAAATCGAGATCTGATCGAGTACGACAGCGACCTGCGGGAATAACTTGCCAAGTGCTATCCCAACTCCGATACAGAGGATGACCCAGCCGGTAAGATATTTTTCAAAGAAACTTAACCGTCTTTCTTCATGAATGACATACTCCATCTTGCTCTCCTTAAAATAACCGCAGGATATGAATCCCTGTGTAATAGAGTCCAACGAGAATAAAAATCACTCCGGTAATTCTACGGGTATAAAATTCCAACTTAGTGATCTTATTAAACCAATGACTCATTGAAGTCACACCTAACGCAATAGCGACAGCGAACGCCAGCACTGGAAGCCCCGTCCCTATTCCATAAATAAAAGGCAATAATGTCCCCACATTACTGTTAAGCGCCAAAGGAATCAAACTACCGAAAAATAACGCCGCTGAAACCGGACAGAACGCCAAAGCGAATATCAAACCCAGAAGAAAAGCGCCGGGAGCGCCGGACTCAATAAGTTTATTGTGGTGTTTTTGAGACAACGAGATCCCGGGTAACTTCAAAGTGATAACTTCCAACAAAAATAATCCGGTGATTATCAATAGGGGCCCTAAGGCCTTGACCATATATTTCTGCAAGAACTGAGCGACTTCCGGAACGCTTAAAAGTGAACTGATAATAATCCAGCCCAGTACCGCATACGCAACCATTCTGCCGAGGGTATAAGCTAATCCTGACAAAAACACCATAAATGGATGCGCAATCTTTTTTGAAAGAAACGACACCGCCGCGATATTTGTAGCTAACGGGCATGGACTGATCGAAGTTAAAATGCCCAGCCACAAGGCTGATCCGAAAGCGATTAACAACTCCATTATTGTGCGTCCTTCATAAATTCGCTTAGCTCGCCGGTCACGTAATCCATAAACTTTTGCTTATTGCGGGCGAGCTCCCAAATCTTATCAAGATTCTTCGATTTTACTTCTTTGCCGTCTTTAACCCATGAAAGTATAAGCGACTTCGTATACAGCTTATAATCATCCACAAAATGCTCGTTGCCACGATCCTCGACATTAACCGCCTTAAACTCAAGATTGCCTGAAGCGAGAGCCTCCTTGAAATTCGTCTCAATAGCATCTCTTGCGAATTTCTCCATGTTGGTACAGGTAACGCACCGAAATGAACCGTGGAAATAATAAGCAGTGACTTTCGCCTGCGGGCTTGATTGGGCAAAAGCGAGAGATCCTGCGCTAATTGCCGCAACAACCGCAAGAACCTTCAATTTTTTTCTCACATCCGCCTCCTGAAATGATTGCTTTGATTTCATCTTTATTGAGAACTTTCCCGGATGAAACCACTTTGCCGTCAATGGCCAGCCCGGGCGTCATCATGACACCGTACTCGGTAATCTTGTCAATGTCTGTGACCTTGCTAATCTCGGCTTGAATATTTAATTCTTTCACAGCCGCCTCAGCGTTCGCCGTAAGCTGTTTGCATTTAGGGCAACCAACACCTAAGATTTCAATCTTCATCTCTATTCCTCCTATCTTACTATTGCTCCAAAAATCATACCGCTTATCGTCGCCATAACTACAACAAGGCAAACGTACACGGCTGTTTTCTTGGTACCTATAACTCCACGGATAACCAGCATACTCGGCAAGCTCAAAGCGGGCCCTGCCAAAAGAAGTGCCAGCGCAGGCCCCTTGCCCATGCCTGATCCAATCAAGCCCTGTAAAATAGGCACTTCCGTAAGCGTGGCGAAATACATGAACGCCGCTACGATTGATGAGAAGAAGTTCGCCCGCAAAGAATTCCCCCCGACCAATGCTTCTACCCAGCTGGAAGGAATAACGCCTTCGTGACCAACCCTTCCCAAGAGAAACCCTGAAATCAGAACACCAGCCAAGAGAAGCGGTAATATCTGGAGAGCGAATCCCCATGAAGCGGATGTCCATTCTTTAAGCTCATCCTTTTTAAACCAATTAACGAGCGTCAGCCCTAAAACTACCAAGAAAAATCCGGTAATCCACCATTTAGAAACATAAATCACGCTCCAAATTCCTGTATCTCCAGCCAAAGGCTTTCCCCAATTAGCAAAAACAAGAATTGCGACCATAGAGAAGAAATAAATAATATCCTTCCACAATGGGCGGCTTGCTTTAACCTCGCCAAATTGAAGGTCGCCGTTAGTATGACGGGCACGTTCTTCTTTAAGAAAGATTAAATGCATGAGCAATCCTATAACGATACTAAAAACGACTGCCCCAATAGCCCTACCTAAGCCTAACTGCCAGCCAAGGATCCGGGCTGTCAGGATAATCGCTAAAACATTGATAGCCGGTCCTGAATATAGGAACGCGATCGCGGGCCCCAAACCAGCGCCCCTCTTGTATATTCCGGAGAACAAAGGCAACACCGTACAAGAACACACCGCGAGAATCGTCCCCGACACAGAAGCGACACTATAAGAAAGAAATTTATTCGCCTTAGCCCCGAAATACTTCATCACCGACGCTTGGCTGACAAACACCGAGATTGCCCCAGCAATAAAGAATGCCGGAACAAGGCACAAAAGCACATGCTCCCGGGCGTACCATTTAACCAGCGCCAATGCCTCAAATATAGCGTTTGTAAAACGAAGATTCTCAATCGGTAAGTAGAAACACGCCAAGAAAGCCGCTATAACGTATAATAATTTCTTCCATTCCCTCATTTTTTGATCGCCTTTTCACCGATACTGCAACATCCGCCTTCAATCCTGATCGCTTTAACATTCACCAGCGCGTCTGTCACTTTCTTACATGCTGAGGCAACAATTCGAGAAAAGGTCGGCCGAGATATTTTCATAAGCTTGGCGGCATCTCTCTGTTTCATTTCCTCAAGACACGCCAAACGCATCGCCTCAAATTCATCAATGCTTAACACCACGCCTTCGAGCTTGCTCATGGGCTTACATTTTGGACGAAAACAACGCTCACCCGGCAAACACTTAACCCATCTGGTCTTCTTTGGCCTCATACGACTCATCTCCTGTTATGCACATTGGTTCATAACTAATTTTACCATATTGGGATTCAGTGTCAATGGAAAATCTTGCCCCAAATAAAAAATCCCCCCATTTTTTGGGAGGATTACCCGAAATACTGTAGACGCTATAGCTAACTCAAAGAACAATAAGGTGTTACAAGATTAATCTTTCTCAGCTTTCCTTTTCTTCTAGGAATGTATCTGCCGTTTTCTTTGACGAGCCTGCGCTTAAATTCTTCGCTGCCTTGGGGATACTCGCAATCTCTGAATAGCCTTTCTTCCCATTCGTTAAAATTCAGGAGGCAAAATCTAACAGACTTTTTTAGAAAAATATTATTTCTGTAAACTGTTGATTTTCAGAGAACTGCGTACAGCGTCTAGGATTTAGGAGTTTCGCCCTAATTTTTGCACAGGAAGGCTTGCTTTTCAAAAAAATGCCGAAATTTTTAATGGGAATTAATAAAGCTCTCAAAACAATCCTTATAATTATCAAGATATTACTAAACAAATCTATTTCTCTACCCGAATAATCTAATAACAAAAGGAACAGCAAATTTTAAAACTAAAAAAACAATAAACAAAGGTAAAATAATAAATAAAGTAATCCCAAATAAATAATTGTCAAACTCTACAACTTTCAGCATTATTTTTCCCCATAATTTTGGTTTTTTAGGCTCTTTCCCTTCCCAAATACCAAAAAGAATAATTTTAAAAATATCGTGAAATAGAAAATAGATCATTGCAAAGATAGCGATTTTCTTATACGGATATTCAGTAAGAAGCGAATAAACTAATGAAGCAAAGATAGCGCATATACTAATTATTAATCCAAGAATTCGACGTTTTTCTTTCTCAGTTTTCATATTGCAGATAAAGGGGGTGTTTCTATTTTTAAAAAATTAAAAGCGGTCACGATTTATGGATTGATCTTTACCTTTTCTCTACAGTGGGGCATATACAAATGCCGCTTGCCTCATCAATCCACTCAATATCCTGATCAAGATAAATTGACTTTCCGCAATTAGGGCATGGTTCGTGTTCATCAGCTCATCGCCGCCTTCTAGAAAAAAATCATCGAGTTCGTCGCTTTTCATAAAATAATTCAAGTTCCAGACTAATTTATGCTATTAGCTAAAGAATGCAATTCTAACTTTAAAACTGATTTTCTAATGGGAAACAATGCACATTACAGAATATTAGTGAAAATTGGATCAAAAATGGGGTCGATGGCTTTCGGACTTTAGGAACTTAATGATTAGCCAACCGACGCCGTTTAATCCGTTATTTTATCAATCTAATCAGCATACCCTTTCGATATAACAAAACGTTTTGTTGCCTCATAAGTTGATTTTATATTAGGTACAAATCTCCGTCTCCAGGTAACTTCTTTACCCAATTTCTCGATTGTTATCAACTCCTCTTCTTCTTGATCTTGTAAATACTGAAGAAAGCTGTCAACACGCCGAAATCTATCATTCATGTCCACTGATTCGCAATCGGATGCGATAGACTTAAAAACTTCATGATCTAAAAAGGGCGTGTCCTGCATTGCCAAGTCTACGTAAGCGAACTGGCGATATAAATCGTTAAGATAATACCTGCCTGTCGCCGTTATTCGTACTGCTTGGGAGCTGGTTAAAAATTTTTGCGATCGTAAATCATTTTCGATTAATGCGAAATCATTTAAGCGACTTAAACTAACATCGATGTCCTTTTTAGAGATTCCAAATTGATTAAAATAAGTGTGCGTCTCTGAAATAGTCTTAAATCCCTTACCAAATAAAGTTGTCTCATGACGGCGCTCATGTAGCCACTGAAGAATTCTCAACCTTGTGAAATGGCATGGCTTTTCAGAATCTCCTATCGCAAAAACATTCAATATATTAGATGTTCTTTCTGAATAGTACCTTTTCGATCCCAACATAATGCTCTTAATAAATTCATGTGGGGGTACCAAATATCTGTCATTTGTCCGCATACACTCAATAATTTTCGTGGTTTCAAGGCTCCCGGCTGTTAGAAAAGCATGAAAAATTTCCAAGGCTGACCGTATATTCCCCAATGCTACAATTTCAAGGAATGTCCTCACTCTTTTGTTATCCACCAACAATGATCTTAAAATAAGATCGATAAATCGGCAAAACGTTGGCCTATCGCAAACACTGCTCTCTAATAAAGATAAGCTTTCCTTGCCGCTTTCGATTTGACGAATGAGATACTTGAGACGTTTAACAAGCACAGCCGCCGTACTCTGCTTAACAAGTTGTATCGGTACTGTTCGAATTGTCGAAAGCACTTTGCCTGACTTCTTGGAAAAATAATATGTCTCTTCCCACATAATTAGAATACCGAATGCGTGGTATTCGCCTATTTTGGAATAGGCAAAACGGATAACTTTCTCCTGAAGAGGTAAATCAAGTTGATCCACATTATCAAAGACCAGAATGAAACGCGCAAAATTTTCTTTATATAAAAAAGTTGCCAACTTCTTCAAAAACGATTCTTTATCAGAATATAGGGCAGAAAGGTGTTTTGCCTGCTCAAGATCAAAAGCTTGTGGATTGGTTTTTTTCACCATTGCTATTGGCCCCATCGAGAAGGCTTTTATGTCCTTCTCAAATATCTTTTCCAGCGTTGACTGGACAGTTAATGCGCTGAACAAACGATGCTCAATCAACATATCCCACAGCTTCTCGATAAAAAACTTCTCTAAATCGGTACCGTCAGAAACATCCTGAAAGTCTAACCGCAAAGTAAAATGCTTTTCGGACAAGTCCTTTCTCTGCAAATCAAAAAAATGTGTTAAAAAAGTGGTTTTCCCAATACCAACCCTTCCTAAAAGCACTTGCACAAACTTATCATGCCTATCTGATAAGAAAGAATTTATAACAACCTCAAATTGCCTGCTAACTTGGGGCAAAGAATAGAAATACTTTATTGGTTCTCCACCGGCAACAGTTTTACTAGGGACATCGTCTTGATTAAATCTTAATTCCGTCATCACATCCTGCATGGGAACGTCGGAGACAAAACATTCCTTTAGCATTTCAGTCTGCGTCGGATCCCCGTGTAAATCTCCAAAGTATTTCGGTAAAAGATTGATCAAGCAGGGGCTGAGAGGATTTCTATCAAATGGTATATTAACTCGTCCTTCAGAATTAAAAATATAGGTTGGCTCAATTGGAGATACAGTCTCAAGGATAGCCTTCGACAGAGCATCCTTTTCAACTTGACCGAAAGATAGAAGTTTCCAAAATTCTAAGAAATTATTTCTGATATTCTCCAACCCATTAAAAACAACGACTTTGCTATTCCTTATATGAATATTATCCGCCCGGACTCCGGGAAAGATTATCCATTGATATCCATTAGTTAAAACGCATATCGAAATACTCCTTTCCCATGCGTACTTAGTAACCTGGTCATACATCAACTTAAGATCAGTTTGCTTCTGCAACAAATTCTTCACTGATATATGTTTTTCATAAGTAAAAGTTTCAGGAAGGGAAAACGAAATTCCTTCTTTTTTAGCTTCAATGATTAAATGATTGCCCCCTGCTTGAAGAGTGTAGTCAATGTAGCCTTCATGCACATGCTCTTCACGAGTAATATTTTTCCCGGCCTCTGGCCAATCAAGAGCTTTAACAAGAATTTGGTCTATAATCTTTGATCTTGTATCTGCCTCGCCAAGATTGGGTGTTGGATTTTTAGTAAATTCTTTACATAATTCTTCAAATGCACTTGCATTTGTCTCATAATTGCTCATCGTTACACCTCTCAAACGATTTGTAAGACCACATTAAAGTTCATGCCAGTTTTATAATTTTTGCTCTATCTTCGGTACCAGCTCATTCATCGTGTAATGGACGAACCACCGACCGAGCTCAGTCAGCTTGTATTCTTTTTCATCTTCAAAAGATACTGTAGACGCTATAGCTAACTCAAAGAACAATAAGGTGTTACAAGATTAATCTTTCTC
>JAHJJA010000110.1 GCA_018822885.1 Candidatus Omnitrophota bacterium | reverse complement strand
GATCTTAGGGGTTCTTCGAAAAAAATCCCGCGCGCCGGCAAAAATAAGGCTTACGATTGCCTGCGCTTTGCCAAAGAAGGCTAAATTTGACGATATTGTTGATAAGCTTACTCAATTAGGAGTAGATGGGATCATTCCTTTAAATACAAAGCGGGTTATTGTGAAGATCGATAAGAAGAAAGAGGTTGTGCGCTTAGAGCGTTGGAGAAAAATAGCTATGAGCGCGGCAAAGCAGAGCCAAAGGGCAAGCGTGCCCGTTGTAGGCCATCTGAAATCGATTGAAGAGGTGCTTAAGGAAGGGGATTACGATTTAAAGTTGATCCCGCATTTATCAGGAAAACGCAGATCATTAAAAGAAGCTATTGAGAAGGCAAGCCCCAAAAATATTCTTATTTTGATCGGCCCGGAGGGGGATTTTACCGACGAGGAAGTGGCGCTCGCGGTGAAATACGGGTGCGTGCCGGTGAGTTTAGGGGAGCTTGTGCTGCGTGTTGACACTGCTGCGATTGCGGTGGCGAGTTTCGTTAGACTGTTAAAACAGTGATGAAATACAGCCAGAGATATTGATGAGTCATATAGCAAAAGCATAAAATCTTTATACATACAGGGACTGTCCACACCATGGCTATTTCATGGCGAGTCAAGGGGACTGTCCCTAACGAATTATGAAAACAATTAAATTATACACACTTGGCTGCAAAGTTAATCAATACGATACGCAAGCCATCCGCGAGCAGTTTTTTTCCAGCGGCTTTAAGGAAATTTGTAATGGAAAGGGCGCTGATGTCTGCGTGATCAATACTTGCACAGTTACGCACAGGGCTGATTCGGATTCTATCGGCGCAATTCGCCGCGCGATCAGAGATAACCCTAAAGCTAAGATAATCGTTACCGGATGCCTTACCGAACTGGATGGCGATAAGATAAAAGAGATTAAAGGCGTAAATTTGATTGTAAAGAATAATGACAAGGGCAGTATTGCCGAGAGGTCTTGCGGAAAACGTCATTGCGAGCCCCGCAGGGGCGAAGCAATCTCTTTTTTCAAAGGCCACACCCGCGCCTTCTTAAAAATCCAGGATGGTTGCGACAATTTCTGCTCTTATTGCAAGGTGCCGCTGGTCAGGGGCTGTTCGCGCAGCAAAAAATTGGAGGATGTTGTTAGTGAGGCCCGGAGGCTTATAAATAACGGTTTTAAAGAGATCGTTTTGACCGGTATTTGCCTTGGCGCTTACGGAAAGGATTTAAAACCAAAAATAAGCCTTGTGGATGTCTTGGAAAAACTGGAAGATATCGAAGGTCTTTTGCGCATCAGGTTAAGCTCGATTGAGGCAGGGGATGTTTCTCGTGGCCTGATAGAGCAAATAGCTAAATCCAAAAAAATCTGTCGGCATCTGCATATCCCTATTCAAAGCGGAGACGATAAGATTTTAAGGCTTATGAACCGTAAATACAGCCGGGCAGGTTACACTAAGTTAATCGCTAAAATTAAAGAAATGATTCCGCAAGTAGCAATTACAACTGATGTTTTAGTGGGGTTCCCGGGTGAAAACGAAAGAAATTTCCAAAATACCGTTAAGTTAGTCAAGCGAATCCAGCCTTTGAAGGTGCACATTTTCCCTTATTCAAAACGCGAAGGCACACTCGCGGCCTGGAAATTTAAAAAGGAAGTCCCGGCCGCCGAGATCAAAAACCGCCTTGCACACCTGCGAGGTGTGCAAGAGGTTTGCGCAAGAGAATACAAGAGTAAGTTCCTGGGTAAGAAAATGTCAGTTTTGATTGAGGGCAGGGCAAAATTTGACCCTTTGCTATGGGAAGGGTATACGGATAACTATATCAGGGTTTTGATAAAATCCAAAAAGGACCTTAAGAATAAGCTTTTCTTGACTAAACCCCTTACGCGTGCTATAGTTAAGAAAATTACTTTGAACTAAACATTTTTAAAAAAGAGGTGGGATTATGAGAAAAAGAGCGATTTTACTCTTTATTTTAGGCCTGGTTTTTAATTTGCTTATTTTGCCTTCTATCTTTGCGGAGGAGCAGATCACTATCACTACCTATTATCCTTCTCCGTACGGCTCATATAATGTTCTTACCGTCGCAGACAGAATAGCGGTGGGGGATATAAACGGTGATGGTACAGTAGATAACAATGATCTGGGGAATATCT
>JAHJJA010000109.1 GCA_018822885.1 Candidatus Omnitrophota bacterium | reverse complement strand
TTTTTCTTCACATTGTTAGGCGCCCCACTGGCCATAAGGACCCGCCGCCGGGAAAAATCGATCAACATAGGCATGGCCATACTGATGATAACAATATACTATCCTCTTTTTATCGGCTGCGCGGCCTTAGGCATCGAGGGCTTTATTTTACCGCAGATCTCCATGTGGATACCTAACGCCCTTTTCGGAGTATTGGGAGGATTTTTAACTTACAAATTATGCGCATCTTAGACCGTTACGTCTCAAAATCGGTTTTATCGACCTTCTTCTCCTGCGTTTTTACCTTTCTCTTCCTCTATGTAATAATCGACATCCTCACCAATCTGGAAGACATCATAAAACAAAAAACTCATATTGAGCTATTAGCTCAATATTATCTTGCGAATTTACCGAGCATTTTCACGCAAGTCGCTCCCTTCACCTGCCTGCTTAGCACCCTTTACACCTTCGGCAGGATGAACCATGCCAATGAGATAATCGCTATGCGCTCAGCCGGACAAAGCGTTTATCAAGTCACTAAAACCGCTATAATACTGGGTTTTATTGTCAGCCTTCTTATTTTCTGGATGAATGACAAAATAATCCCGCGTTCAATGCATAAGATCAACAGGGTCAGGGAGCAAATCCAGGAGAACCTGAAGAAAACCAAACAGAAAAAAGCCGATACCTTTTACAATCTCTCTATGTACGGCAGCAAGAACACCCTTATCTTCGTCAATAGATTCTCCGCGGCCACCAATACCATGGATGGCATAACCATACTGGAGCACGATGAGCATCAGAATATTACAAAAAAGATAGTAGCAAACAGAGGTGTATTCAAAAACCATCTCTGGACTTTTTACCAAAGCATCACTTATAACTTTGACAAAAACGGGCAGGTCATCGGCGAGCCAGACTATTTTGAAGAAGAGATCATGTCTATCCCGGAGACCCCTCATGATTTTATCACCCAAAGGCAGCGCCCGGAATTAATGACTATCTCCCAACTCGACAATTACATCTGGAAACTCTCACGCAGCGGCGCGACCTCCGTAATAAGAAACCTAAAGGTAGACCTTTATCAACGTTTCGCCTCGCCCTTTACCAGCGTGATAATCATCTTATTGGGGATCCCTTTCGCGCTTAGGCTTAAAAGGCGCGCGGGCCTCTCCTCAATAGGGCTCTCGATTGTATTTGCGTTTTTGTATTATATGATAGACGCGATAAGCTGCGCCTTGGGTAGGGGTGGGGTCCTGCATCCTGCCGTAGCCGTCTCTTTAAGCCACGTAATAATGTTTTTATCCGGCCTGTATTTGATCAGCCACCTGCCTTAAAACTTTTTTATTCTGTATAAACTCGGGGGATCCGGCTTCCTAAGCCGCAGACGATCTCGTAGGGAATAGTTCCTGAAAAGCGGGCTAATTCTTCGGTAGTGATCTTTTGCTCACCTTGCGAACCAATAAAGACAACCTCATCTCCGGGCCTTACCGCAAGCCCTCCCACATCGACCATTATCTGGTCCATGCAGATCCTTCCTGAGATTTTCAATCGCCTTCCCTTGATCAGCACCGAAGCCAGATTAGAGAGATTCCTGGGATATCCGTCGCCGTAACCGATCGGTAAAGTAGCGATCTTTGTCTTCTTTTTTGTCACATAATCATGACCGTAACTTACGCCATAGCCTGCCGGCAGATCTTTGACGAATACGATCTTTGTCTTCAGGCTTAGAACCGGCTTTAGTTTTAATTTCAAGTTTTCCTTTGGATATAAACCATAGATCACAAGCCCGGGCCTGACCATATCAAAGTGGCTTTCTTTATAATCAACAATCCCTACGCTATTTGCCGCGTGCGCCAAAGGTATATTTATTCCTGACTTCTTTGCATTCTCGATTAAACTTGCAAAAGCCTTGATCTGTCTTAGGGTAAAATCCCTGTTTTTGTCAGCAACAGGAAAATGGGTGAATATCCCTTCGATGTTCAGGTTCTTAAATCCGCTCACCTTTTCCAGAAATCGGTCGGCAGAATGATGCAATATGCCGATCCTGCCCATGCCGGTATCCACCTTAATATGGACATTGATCTTCTTGCCTAGCCTTCTTGCCTTATTATTAATGGCCGCTGCCAGAGCCTCTTCGCAGATCGTAGGCTGGATACCATATTCAAAAAGCGGCTCGATATCTTTCTTTAAAACAGCTCCCAGGACGAGGATCGGCACCTTTATTTTTTCCTTGCGTAATCTTATCGCCTCATCTATCGAGGCAACACCCAGAAAATCCACGCCGCAGGAAACCAGTTTTTTAGCCACGGGAACTAAACCATGCCCATAGGCATCAGCCTTGACACAGGCCATCACTTTTGTTTCGGGAGATAAAATCTTTTTTATTTCGCGAAAGTTATACGCCAGGTTGGATAGGTCGACCTCTGCCCAGGTAGGACGGTAACCAATGTACTTAGCTTTGCTCATATATTTTTGATCTTTATCTGGCATTCCTTCGGATAAAGATATATTGGCTCAATTTTAAATGCGTTACTGATCTTCTTGGCCTTCTGCCTCTCTAATGCAAGCTTGATGATATTATGCGCCTTAGGATACCAGTGCTCCTTATCAAGGATGACCGCGCCTTTTACATCCTTCAATATATCCTGCCGGTAAACCTCACAGGCATCTCCAAATAAAAGACTATTGGCTTTAAGTTTACACGATAACTCCTTAAAAGTCAAAAGCAGGTAAGGAGATTTTCTTTTTGCTATAACCCCACTGGCCTTCTTATAGATAGCGCAATAGACCAGCCCTCTTTTCGCGTCGATGATCGGCACCACATCAGTAGAAGTAGACGCGGCATTCTCTGCGATGATATCCAGCGTAGATATCCCGATGACCGGCTTTTTCATCACCCAGCTTAGGCCTTTTATTGTGGATGCTCCCACCCGCATTCCGGTAAAGGAACCGGGCCCCAGGCCCACGGCAAAATAATCGATATCGCCGACGCCAAGACCAAGCGCTTTTAAAACCCTCTCAATAGTCAGGGTGATCAAACCGGAAAGCTTCTTTCCGGTCTCCACATTATACTCATAGATCTTGCCATCATCATAAACACCGAGGCATAAAAATTTACTGCTCGTATCAATCGCCAATATTCTCATCGATCTCTCCCAATAATTCTTCGTAACGACTGCCTATGGCGCTTAATTTGATCTCTCTTTGCGAATCTTTAATTATACTTAAATCCACCCTCAAGAATTCCTTGGGGGTCAATGACTTTAACCTATCAGCCCATTCAATAACAGATACACCGTCACCGTAAAAGTACTCCTCATAACCTAATTCAAGTATACCGCGCGAGTCCTCCAAACGATAAAGATCAAAGTGATAAAGAGGTAATTTGCCGTTTGTATGCTCGCGTATCAAAACAAAAGTAGGGCTGATCACCTTATTTATATCAATACCCAGGCCCTTAGCTACTCCTTTAGTAAGGACAGTCTTACCTGAACCCAATTGGCCGTAAAAACAAAGTATGTCCCCGGGCCTAAGATGCCTTGAGACCTTCTTTCCGATATTTAAAGTCTCTGTTACCGAATGCGAAATTATCTTCATCATTAAAAGGGACTGTCCCTTGTTTTAAAGGGGACTGTCCCTTGTTTTTAAAAGTGTCTGTACCCGTTTTCCCTTAGCACTTTTTCCCTGCCGCTCTTATCTATCAACCTCAACCCATATTTCTTCTCCATGATTTGGCCTATGGGCTTAAAATTGACTATATGCCTTTTTAAAATCTTCTTCGCATCTTTTAGAGATACGGTAAAAAGAAGCTCGAAATCTTCCCCCG
>JAHJJA010000108.1 GCA_018822885.1 Candidatus Omnitrophota bacterium | reverse complement strand
CGTGTGCTCTTCCGATCTAACATCCCAACCGGCATACCTTTAATCTATGAACTCGATGAAGAATTAAAGCCGATCAAACATTATTATCTGGGCGATCAGGAAAAGATCAAAAATGCCATCGCCTCTGTAGCCAACCAAGGCAAGGCGAAAAAATAAGATAACTTTAAAAAAAAGGCCCGCAAGATTAAACTTGCGGGCCGTTTTTTTAAAAATTGAGCTACTTCTTTTTCCCGATCAGAAAATACAGGATCATACCTACTAAAGGCAAAATAAGGATCAGAATCAACCAAAGGATCTTTTTCCCGGTATCTAACGAGCTTTTAAACAAATCCACGATCGCAACGATATCGAGAATCAAAACTACTAAACCGATTAATCCAGGCATACTCCCCTCCTTTTTTAAACTTAATTTGCTTCATTTTAACAACGCGAACTTACTTAGTCAAGGTTAAATTACGCCCATTGACTGCCGCGATAAAATTTATTACCTTATCATGATCCTTCTTACCGGGTATCTTTTCAACCGAGCTAGAGACATCCACCCAATCGGGATCAGCCGTTTCTATTGCCTGTAAAACATTTTTATCGGTAAGGCCTCCGGAAACAAAGATCTCTCCACCTAGATCATCCAAACCCCGGACCAATTCCCAATCAAACTTCTCTCCTGTACCTCCGGGCTTAGATTTGATATAGGTATCAAAAAGATACCCGAATACTTTATAGCGATAGGCATTACGCACATCCCGTTTTCTGCGGATGCGAAAGGCTTTAATCAACTTATAATCTTTAAACCTATCGCAAAATTCAGGAGATTCATCTCCGTGAAATTGCAAAATGTTAAGGCCGCAATACTGGGCTGCCCAACGCACATCTTTTTCATTACCGTCCACAAACACGCCGACCTTTAATATCTTTTTTGGCAAAAATGTGATTATCTCTTTTGCCCGTCTGGGAGTAATATAGCGCCTGCTTTCTTTAAAAAAAACAAAGCCTACGGCGTCGCAACCGGCCTTTATTGCGACCTGCGCATCCTCTAAATTCGTAATCCCGCAAATCTTGACTTTGATTTTTGATTTCTGCATTCTAATTTTTGATTACCATCCCATCAACTCTTCTACTTTTCTCCTGATATCCTGCGCCTCCATAAAGACAGTACCGATGAGGACCGCGCTTACTCCGAGGATTTTAAGGAACAAGACATCCTGATGGCTCTTTAATCCGCTCTCAACCACAACGACTTTATCCCGCGGGATCAACGTATAAAGTTTCTCGGTGATCCTGAAATCCACCTCCAGCGTATGTAAATCGCGGTTATTGATCCCGATCAACTTTACGCCTTTCAATTTTAAAACCTTTTTTAATTCCTTCTCGGTATGCACCTCTACCAGAGAATCCATACCCAGGCTATCTGCTATGCCTATGAAATCAGATATTTGTTCCTGCGTCAATAGATCCGCAATAAGTAATATCGCATCCGCTCCGAAATAACGCGATTCATACACCTGATAGGGCTCCAGAATAAAATCCTTACGCAATACAGGTGCCTGCGCAACAAGCTTTACCTCGTTAATAAAGGATGGGCTGCCGCCAAAATAATCTTCTTCGGTCAAAACAGAAATTGCCTGCACCCCTACTTCCTGATAAATTTGGGCGATCTGTGCCGGATTAAAATCAGCCCTGATAAGACCTGCGGAGGGAGATTGTTTCTTTATTTCGGCGATCAAGGAGATCTGACGAGGTTTACTTACCGCCTCCATAAACGGGCGCGCAGCTGGCAGGCCTTGGATTTTTAGTTTCAACTCCTCCTCCGACAAGACCTGTTTTGCCAAAAGGATCTTTTCTTTCTTTTTCGCAACGATCTCCTTTAAAATATCCTGTTTCTTCATTTTTTAAGAACGCTCCTTTAATAACTTGAATTTCTCCAGTGCCTTACCTGACTCAATTGAGCGCCTGGCTAACTCAACCCCCTCCTTGATCGTAACTGCCGCCTCTGAAGCATAGATAGCTGCTCCGGCATTTAATAAAACGACATCCTGTTTAGGGCCTTTTACGCCTTCTAAGATATCCATGAGAATTTTTAAGTTATCCTGTAGACTTCCGCCGGATAAATCAGAAAGGCTAGCGCTTTTTATCCCAAAATCCTCCGGCCTTATCTCATAATTCCTGATTTCTCCCTTGTATTCTTCAGTAATAAATGTCTTTGCCGCAATAGAGATCTCATCAAGCCCATCTTCGCTATGCACGACCAAAGCGCGCGCTGTCCCAAGATTAGCCAGCACCCGCGCTAGCGGCTCGGTTAATTTCCTATCGTAGACTCCGACTAATTGATGAGTTGCTCCTGCCGGGTTAGAAAGCGGACCTAGTATATTAAACATGGTCCTCTTGCCGATTTCTTTTCTTGCGGGCATAGCGTATTTCATCGCCGGATGCAGCTTCTGCGCGAATAAAAAGGCTAACCCTATTTCATCAAGGCATCGCTCGATTTTCTCTATCGGCATATCAATATTTATACCTGCGGCCTCAAGCAAATCCGCGCTTCCGCAGGCACTTGAAACTGAACGGTTGCCGTGTTTTGCTACGGCAATGCCGGAACCGCTAACAACAAAAGCGGCTGCGGTAGAAATATTGAAGGTGCCTTTGGTGTCCCCCCCTGTGCCGCAAGTATCCAAGACCACTTTATGCCTTGTGTTTATTTTAGTCACATGGCAACGCATTGCCTTGACCGCGGCAGTCAATTCTTCTACGGTCTCCCCTTTACGGGAAAGGCCGGTCAGAAAGGAAACAATTTGAGGAGTATTCGCATTACCCCTCAAGATCTCCTCCATTACCGCAGTCATTTCTTCTGCGTTTAAATCTTTACCTGCAGCTAACTTTGGAACAGCCTCTTCAATCATAATTTTAAAAAATTCCTTAAGATATCCTTGCCCGCTTTAGTCAGGATCGATTCCGGATGAAACTGCACCCCCCAAACAGGAAAATCTTTATGCCTTATCCCCATTATCTCTTTGTCGTCCTTACTCCAGGCTATTATCTTAAGGCACTGAGGAAGGGATTTCCTTTCTACGACCAAAGAGTGATATCTTGTCGCCTCAAAAGGATTAGGGATTCCGCGGAAGATCTCTCTTTTATCATGATAGATCATTGAGGTCTTGCCGTGCATAAGTTTTTTCGCTTCGACGATCCTGCCCCCGTACACATAACCGATCGCCTGATGGCCGAGGCAGACCCCCAGAATAGGAACTTTTCCGGAAAACTCCCTGATCACTTCGCAAGAAATCCCCGCGTCTTCAGGGCGCCCCGGGCCCGGAGAAATCACTATCTTTTTCGGGCGTAATTTCTTTATTCTATCTATATTTATCTTATCATTGCGAAATACCTTCATATCCGCTCCCAGCGCGCCAAAATACTGCACCAGGTTATAAGTAAATGAATCATAATTGTCGATCATTAATATCATTCTTTTTCCCTCCACACCCGTGCCCCTAGCCTCTGGAATTTCTCCTCGATATTCTCATAGCCGCGCTCCAGGTGATATATCCTTGATACCGTTGTCCTGCCGCGCGCGGCAAGCCCGGCTAAAAGAAGGCAAGCTGAAGCACGTAAATCAGAAGCCATGACCGGAGCGCCTGATAATTCCTTAATTCCCTCGACTACCGCGTGAGGGCCTTCCTTCTGGATCTTGGCGCCCATACGATTTAACTCGGCGACATGAGTAAACCTGTCGGGATAGATCTTCTCGGTAATAACGCTGATCCCGGGAGTAATAACCATAAACGCCATCATCTGCGCCTGCATATCGGTGGCAAAACCGGGATAAGGAAGTGTAGTAACATTCACAGCGCGAGGCTTCCCTTTCCTTCTTACGCGTATAGAGCCATCGCTCTTAGTTATATTAGCGCCTGCCTCTCCCAGCTTATCGATAAGGGCACCCAGATGCCGGAAACAAACATTCTTAAGATGTATATCCCCGTTAGTGATCAAAGAGGCGATCATTAAAGTCCCTGCCTCGATCCTGTCCGGAATAATATGGTGGATTGCCCCGTGCAAATGTCTTACTCCCTCTATTTCAATAACAGGAGTGCCGTGGCCTTTGATCTTAGCCCCCATCTTTATTAAGAATTCAGCAAGGTCAGCGACCTCCGGCTCGCAAGCGGCTGACTCAATAATGGTCTTGCCCTTTGCCATTACAGCGGCCATCATAACATTATCCGTAGCTAAAACCGAAGAACCATAAACTCCTCCCAAATACATATGAGAGCCTTTAAGTTTATCTGCTTTTACCTCAACATATCCTGCATCAATATCAATATCGGCGCCTAAGGCCTCTATGCCTTTAATATGCAGGTCTACCGGACGCACGCCTATGACACAGCCTCCGGGAAGCGAGACTTTTGCCTTTTTGAATTTTCCCACAAGGGGCCCAAGCACGCAAAAAGACGCGCGCATCGTAGAAACCAGTTTATAATCCGCGAAGAAGCCTGCTTTCTTAGTCGCAGTGACAGTCACAGTCCCTTTATCAAACTCGACATTCTTTCCCAAAGAACGTAAAAGCTTAAACATCGAATATGTATCGCGCAAGACCGGAACGCCCTTAATAACACAGGCGTCATCCGTTAAGAGAGTCGCCGCCAGTATCGGAAGCACCGAATTCTTGGC
This sequence comes from Candidatus Omnitrophota bacterium, assembly GCA_018822885.1. Lineage (GTDB taxonomy): Bacteria > Omnitrophota > Gorgyraeia > Gygaellales > Profunditerraquicolaceae > JAHJJA01. Next base: position 10,076 of record JAHJJA010000108.1, on the reverse strand, counting down.
ACCAGAGACTGTAACCTCCCCCTTTAATTTCACTCCGCCTTCAATAACAAGTTTATCCATGGTTTATCGCCCTTTTAATTTTCTGCCGGCTATTACCCGCTCAATTCCGCTATAATCTTTGGCTACCTCTATTATCTCAAAATTTCCTGATTCTGCAAAAATTCTTTCAATTGCCTCTCTCTGGCCAAAGCCCATCTCCACAACCAAAAGACCGCCATCCTTAAGAAAACTTGGCGAATCATTAATTATACGACGGTAAAAATCCAGCCCATCAGCTCCTCCATCTAAAGCAACGAGAGGTTCGTATTTAACTTCTCGCTGTAATCTTTCTATTTCGAGAGAGGCGACATAAGGAGGATTACTTACAATCAAGTCGTAGGTGACAGGTGACAGGCTAAAAACTTCAAATAGATCGCTGCGCTTAAAATCAACATCGACTTTATTTGACTGCGCGTTTTCTTTTGCGACTGCCAGAGCATTATCTGAAAAATCAACGGCTGTAATGTTAGCCCACGGAATAAATTTCGCCAAGGATATCGCGATACAACCGGAACCAGTTCCCAAGTCCAAAATATTTAAACTTGTGGCCTTGCCTGCCCAACTAATCACTGCCTCAACCAAGACCTCCGTTTCCTGCCTCGGTATCAACACGTCAGGAGTGACTTTAAAATCAAGGCCCATGAATTCAGTATTGCCCAGAATGTATTGAATGGGCTCTCCTGATATCCTCCTTTTTAAAACAGAGGAAATAAAAAAAGAGCTATCTTTATCCAATACCAAAGCCTTATCCGCATATAAAGAAAGCCTATCGCAATTTAGCGCGCGCGTAAATAATAACTCTGCCTCGTTCAACTTATTTACCCTCTATGCTCTTTGCCTTATCCTCTGCCGCTTTAATCAAGGCTTCAGAAAGCTCATCCATATCTCCTTCAAGGATCGCCTCTAACTTATGAGTAGTAAAATTGATCCTGTGGTCGGTGACCCTGTGATCTGGAAAATTATAAGTGCGGATCTTCTCGCTGCGATCACCGGTGCCGATCTGGGATTTACGCTCCTGCGACATCTTTTTAGACTCGGCCTCGCGTTTAGCGTCAAAAAGCTTGGCACGCAAAACCTTCATCGCCTTGGTCTTATTCTTTAGCTGAGAACGCTCATCCTGGCAGGCAACTACTACGCCGGTAGGAATATGCGTAATACGCACCGCTGAATCAGTTTTTTGCATATGCTGTCCACCCGGACCGCTTGAGCGGTAAGTATCTATTCTCAGATCTTTGGAGTCTATGATTAGATCGACTTCTTCCGGCTCAACCAGCACGACAATAGAAGCAGTCGAGGTATGGATTCTGCCCTGGGCCTCGGTCTCGGGAACGCGCTGAACACGATGCACTCCGCTCTCAAACTTCAATCTCTTATAAGCGTCTTTGCCCTTAACACTAAAGGTGACTTCTTTGACTCCTCCGGCCTCATTAGTGCTCACGGATATCGGCTCAAAAGCCCACCCCTTTTTGGCCGCGTACATCGAATACATACGGTACAGATCAGCCGCGAAAAGCCCTGCCTCATCGCCGCCGGTGCCCTGCCTTATTTCTACGATGATATCCCTTCCCAGATCTTTATCTTCCTCTTTAAGCGCTTCCTTGATTTTTTCCTCTAATTCGTTACGTTTTTTAACCAGCTCCTCAAGCTCTCTCTTGGCTAAATCAAGGAACTCCTTATCGTGATTTTCTCCAAGTACGATCTCAAGGTCTTCGAGCTCTTTAGTCAAGCGTTTATGCTCCCTAAACAAATAAACCGGCTCTCTTATCCCTGAAAGCTCCTTGGCAAGCCTGCCGCACTGCTCCTGGTTAGAAAGCACCTCCGGAGAGATCAATAGCTCTTCAAGTTCCTGATACCTGGCTTCTAGTTTTTCTAGTCGAGTAAACACCTATTTCTTCCCGTACTTCCTCATAAACTTATCTACGCGCCCGGCGGAATCGACTAATTTCTTTTTACCTGTAAAAAACGGATGACACTTCGAGCAAATTTCGACTCTAATAGCCGGCTTGGTGGAACGCGTATGTATAGTCTCACCGCAAGCGCAGATGATCGTAGCATCTTTGTAGTTAGGATGTATCTTCTCTTTCATGGCTCCTCCTTATTTAACAAGTTTCTTTTTTTGTCTTTTATTTTTGAATTTTATTGGTTCATGCTATTCAAAAACTCTTCGTTATTCTTTGTTTTCCCAAGCTTCTCAATAAGAAGCTCCATTGCCTCAACGTTGCTTAATTCATTCAATACCTTTCTCAAGATCCAAACCTTACCCAATTGCTCTTGCTTGACTAAAAGCTCTTCGTGGCGCGTGTTAGAACGTTTGATTTCAATAGCCGGGTAAATCCTGCGCTGGAACAGATTTCTATCAAGCTGCAATTCCATGTTGCCCGTGCCTTTAAACTCTTCGAATATAACTTCATCCATACGGCTTCCAGTATCGACAAGCGCAGTTGCGATAATCGTAAGGCTGCCACCTTCTTCGATAGCGCGCGCAGCGCCAAAAAATCTCTTTGGTTTTTGCAGGGCATTGGAATCAATACCTCCGGAAAGCACTTTACCGCTATGCGGCACAACCGAGTTGTAGGCGCGCGCAAGACGTGTAATGCTATCCAAAAGGATCACTACGTCTTTTTTATGCTCGACCAAACGCTTTGCCTTCTCAAGCACTATTTCAGCTACCTGAACGTGCCTTTCCGGCGGCTCATCAAAAGTAGATGAGATGACCTCTCCTCTAACATGCCTTTGCATATCCGTGACTTCTTCGGGACGCTCGTCGATCAAAAGCACTATCAGGATGACATCCGGGTGATTACTGGTTATCGAATTTGCGATCTTCTGCAAAAGGACCGTCTTTCCGCTGTATGGCTGAGCTACAATCAAACCGCGCTGGCCCCTTCCTATGGGAGTCAATAAACTCATGACTCTCGTAGATATTTCATCGGGTTTTATTTCAAGATTAAACGCCTCATGAGGATACACGGGAGTAAGATTATCAAATAAAACTTTATCTTTGACCTCTTCAGGATTCTCAAAATTGACAGCTTCGACCTTAAGAAGAGCGAAATATTTTTCACCTTCCTTAGGCGGCCTGATCTGACCGCTGACTGTATCCCCGGTCTTTAGATCAAATTTCCGTATCTGGGAAGGGGAAATATAGATATCATCGGGGCATGGCAGATAATTGTAATTCGGGCTCCTTAAGAAACCGAATCCTTCGGGCAGGATCTCTAATATCCCCTCGCCGAACATAAGCCCCTCTTTTTCCGCCTGCGCCTGCAGCAGCTTAAAAATAAGTTCCTGCTTTTTAAGGCCGCTTATGCCATTTACATTAAACTCCTTGGCGATCTTGCTTAATTCCGTAATCTTCATTTCCTTTAAATTCCTGATATCTAATTTTTCCACTACCATCCTCCTTGATAAGCCCTCGCCTTTATTCAGGCGGATCTTAATTGCCCGATAATCTCTTCTACCTGCTTTTTTGTCTCCTGCCTTGTTCCGCTATTATCTATTACAAAATCCGCAAGGCGCAGTTTTTTGCGCAAAGGGATCTGACAGGCGATCCTTCTTAAAATATCCTCCCGACTCATCTTTGTCTTCGCCTGAATTCTTTTTATCTGTTGCCTCTTATCAATATTGACCACGATCAATTTATCAGCGAGATCCTTAAGCCCGGCCTCGACAAGTAAAGGCACGTCTAAAACAACAATCCCCTCCCTTGCCAGACTGATATCTTTTTTAATCCACTTAACGACTTGAGGATGGATAATGCTATTGAGTTTCTTTAACGAATCTCTATCGTTAAAAACAATTCGCGCTAATTTCTTACGGTCAATTAAAAGGTCTTTATCAAGGATCGTCTTACCAAATACCCTGACTATTTTTTTATAAGAAACTGACCCCCGGTTGAGGCATTGATGCGCCAGCTGATCAGCGTCTATCACTTTAGCCTTTAAACTTCTGAATATCCCGGAGACAGAAGATTTTCCGCTGCCAAAACTTCCCGTTATCCCTAAAACTATCCTAGCCTTAGTTCTCTTTTGCTTTTGCATACAATTGCAGGTATTTTTTTGCCGACTCTCCCCAGGAAAAATCCTGTTCCATGGCTTTTTTCACCATAGCCAGCCATTTCTTTTTGTTCTTAAAGGCCTTTAGCGCCTCTTTGATTTGCCTTACCAGGTCTTCTTTACAATAATCTTCAAATAAAAACCCGTTGTTTTTATTTACCGTATCGGCAAGCCCGCCTGTCTTATGCACAAGCGGTAATGTGGCGTAACGAAAAGCTATCAATTGATCAAGCCCGCAGGGCTCGTATAAAGAAGGCATGATAAAGATATCAGAACCGGCATAGATCTTATGCGCAAGCGGATCGTTAAACTCTAAATGTAAAGATATCCTCTTACGATACTTTCCGGCTGCCCTCTTAAGGATCATTTGGTATTTCTCTTCCCCGACTCCGAGGATAACTAACTGTAATTGCATCCTGCATATTTCATCCACAGCTTCTGATAATATATCGAAACCTTTCTGCGAAGCAAGACGTGAAACAATTCCTATAATAGGAATCTCTTTTTTATGCGGCAGTTTGCAGATATCTTCCAAGTCCTCTTTACAGGCAGCCTTACCTTGCAGACTTTCAGCCGAATAATTTTTGGCTATATATTTATCGGTCCTGGGATCCCAGACGGAATAATCCACCCCGTTTAATATACCAAAGAGCGAGGTATTTCGCTCTCTTAAGACCCCTTCTAAGCCAAAACCAAGCTCCTCGCCCTGGATCTCTTTACTGTAAGTCGGGCTTACGGTATTAATAATATCGGCGAACAATAGCCCGGCCTTAAGCAAATTTATCCTGTCAAAGTATTCCAGGCCCCGGATAGTAAACATGTTCCAATCAAGCCCGATCTTAGGAAACTTCTCTTTATCAAATATCCCCTGATAACCTAAATTATGGACAGTCAAAACAGTTTTTGTATCTTTATAAAAACGGTCTCCTGAAAATATGGTCTTTAAATATACCGGAATAAGGCTTGCGTGCCAATCGTGCACGTGGATTATATCGGGTTTAAAATCAATCTCCTTAAGGAGCTCAAGCGTCCTTCTGCAATAAAAAGAGAACCTTTCAAGATTGTCCGGGTAATCCCCGGTTTTTTCGCTGTACAGATAAGGCCGGTCAAAATACTCATCCTTCTCAATAAGATAAACCTTTACGTTCTTGCCGATGGTAGCAGTATAAATATCTTTTTTTAATTTTTTAGTTTTGATGGTTCGACTTCGCTCACCATCAACCCCGAGCGCAATCGAGGGGTTGATTCCTGATTTCTTGGCTTCCCGATAAAAGGGCATCACAACGATGACTTCCTCACCCTTCTTATCCAAGGCCGTAGCAAGCGCGCCTACGACATCAGCAAGCCCGCCTGTCTTTGCAAAGGGGACAACTTCGGAAGCGCACATTGCAATCCTCATTGCACCTCCTCTGTCTCTAGCCAGTTCTTTCCTTTACGGATATCTACTTCAACAGGCACAACCAGTTTTAAAACATTCTCCATCCTCTCCCTCACCAACTCTACCACTTCTGTAAGCTCCTTATGCAAAACATCAAAAACCAGTTCATCGTGAATCTGAAGGATCATCTTTGATCGCAGCTTTTTCTCATTAAGTAAACGCTGAATATCGATCATCGCCAGCTTTATAAGGTCGGAAGCGCTTCCCTGGATCGGGGTGTTCACTGCCTGACGCTCTGCAAACTGCCTGATCCCCTGGTTCTTATTGTTTATTTCAGGGATATACCGTCTTCTGCCTAAGAGCGTAGTCACAAAACCATCCTTCTGTGCCCTTTTTGCCTGCTCTTCGATATATGTCTTTACTTTTGGATAGCGGGCAAAGTAGGCATCGATAAAACCCTGTGCCTCATCCACGGATATCCCTAAATCCCTGCTCAAACCAAAGCCGGTCAAACCATAAACGATCCCGAAATTCACCCTTTTTGCCACGTCGCGCATTTCGCCGGTGACGTCCTTCTCGGGAACATTAAAAATAAGCGCTGCGGTTATTTTATGTATGTCTTTACCTTGCATAAAAGCCTGGATCAAATTCTCATCTTTAGAAAGATGCGCCAGGACCCTTAACTCTATCTGCGAATAATCGCAGGCGACCAAAAGGCTCTCTTTAGAAGAGGCGATTATCGCGCGCCTGATATTTTTACCGATATCGGTTTTTATCGGGATATTCTGCAGATTCGGATTGCTTGAACTTAAGCGCCCGGTCTCTGTGCCTGTCTGATTAAAAGAAGTATGGATCCGTCCTGTTTTCTTATCTACCAGTTCCGGAAGGGCGTCAACATAAGTATTCTTTAGTTTAGTCAACTGCCGATACTCGAGCAAAAACTTAGGCAACTTATGTCTGTCGCTAAGGGCCCTAAGCACTTCTTCGTCGGTAGAAGGCCCTGTTTTAGTCCTTCTTATGACCGGCAATTTTAACTTATCAAACAATATCTCTCTTAGCTGTTTGGGAGAGTTGATATTAAATTGTGCTCCGCTTAATTCGTAGATCTCCTCTATTAATTTTTTTAGCCTTTTTTCCAGGTCATGGGAAAGTTTCTTTAGAAGTTGGAGGTCAATCTTTATGCCGCTGGTCTCCATCTCGGAAAGGACTTCGACTAAAGGCATCTCGGTCTCAAAAAACAAATTAGTAAGACCCTTATTAGTTAATTCTGATTCCAGCTTTGGCTTTAAAGAGAGCGTTAAATCAAGCACCTGGCCGGCATCACTTACTTCTCCGACGGCATTGCCTAAATAATCCAAGGCTACATTGCCGATAGAATAATCAGATTTTGAAGGATTCAAAAGATAGGCAGCTATCATGGTGTCGAAATACAATCCCTCCAGCCTGACATCCTCTTTAGCTAAGAGGACTTTTATATCCTTTAAATCGTGGCCGATCTTTTTTATTTTATCGCTGGCTAATAATTCCTTTAGATTATTTCCGGGACCATCGACCCGGAAGAATTCATTCTTTACGCAGAAGGCCAAATCAGAAAAGCTTGATCCGCATAAAAATACTCCCTCATCGGAAACGAAATCCTTTAAATCAGCGTCTTTAACTGTCTTGATATTTACTTTGGCGCTGTTATCAGTCTCCTTGGGGAGTTCTTTGATGAATTTATTAAACTCAAGCTGTTTAAATATCCTAAAAAGCTCTTTACTATCCCGGGCCCTTATCTTAAGGTCCGAAAAATCAAGATCCAGTTCCACATCAGCTCTAAGCTCGGCTAATTCTTTGCTTAACTTTATCGAATCAAGATTCTCCGAGACTATTCTTCTTGTTTTCTCGGATTTTATCTTATCGATATTAGCAATCAGGTTTTTCAAAGAACCGAATTCTTGCAGGAGCCCGGAGGCGGTCTTCTCTCCTATCCCGGGGGCTCCCGGAATATTATCTACATCATCTCCCATCAAAGCGATAATATCAGTTATGCCTTGCGGCCCTACCCCAAAACGCTCCAACACCTTCTGGGTATCGTAAGAAGTGCCTTCATCTTTATAAGGGCTAAATACGGTTGTATTGTCATCGACAAGCTGTAATATATCCTTGTCTGAACTTACAATAGTCACCTGGATCTTTTTCGCCTTTGACCTCTTGGCAAGCGTAGCCAGAATATCATCCGCCTCAAAACCTTGCTTCTCTACGATCTTAATACCGTAGGCAGAAACGATTTCCTTGATAAAAGGTATCTGGCTTGATAATCCATCAGGCATTGGAGGACGCTGTATCTTATATTCCGCGAATTTCTTTAACCTGAATGTATCCCTTGAAACATCAAAACAGACCGCCAGGTATTCGGGGTTGTTGTCACGCAAGAGCTTATTCAACATATTGACAAAGCCGTAAACCGCGTTGGTAGGCTGGCCAAAAGAGGTAGAGAGCCCGCGTAACCCATAAAAAGCCCGGTAACAAAAAGCCGTAGCGTCGATTAAGTAAAGCCGTTTTTCAACCATTAACTAATTCATGGAAATTAAATTCGGCAGGAACTTCAAAATGTGGTTTCTATTTAGATAATAAACGTACCTGAACTTTATCTATGAATTCTTCAATTTCTGAATTATCCTGATCCAGCTGTTTGGCATCGATCGCCTTCTTATAAGCAGTCACATCATCGCCTTTAGAAAACAGCATCTTCGCTTCTTTGAAATAAGTCTTAGCAAGCTCCTTATTGTCCTTCTGCTCCAGGGCCTTCTGTGCGGAAACAACATTTAATAGCCTGACTGTCTCTTCCTCCTGCATCTCCTGCTGGGGATTCTTTGAAGAGACCCACTTTATATCTTCCAGGCGTTTCCTGGCTTTTATGGTCCAGGGGTCTTCAGGATCTCCTAGCTCCACCCTTCTCTTCCAACAGGCAGCCGCTTTATCAAGATCTCTCTTGTTTTCATAGAACATAGCCAAGTTGGAATATGCGCTCATGAAATCCGGGTCGATCCTTAAGGCCTGAAGATAACTCTGTTCTGCCCGGTCATCAAACCCCTTTGACTCGTAAATCACGCCTAAATCATTGTAAGCAGGCGCGTAAGCAGAATCATACTCTATTGCCTTCTGGTAATAAGACATCGCCAGATCAAGATTCCCTAATTTCTGGGCCTCATAACCCTGAGCGCGATAATCCCTTGCCATCTTCTGCAACTCTGTTATCTGCTCTTCTTCTGCCGGAGAAAGCTTAGCTGTAGAAGGCGCTGGTTTAGAAACAGCTTTCTTGCCCCCGCGCATTGTATAAGACTGAGTGCCTTGAGCAAAGACAAAGTTGGCTGTGCAAAAGCCAAAAGAAATTGCAACGATTAAACTTACGGTATTTTTTTGGAAGGATGTTGTGGGCATATCTTTGAGTTTATTATACATATAACACAAACCACGTCAAGTATTTTTTACGATACAAATCAAGACCCGGTCTTGACTTTCTTTTCCAATGTTAAGACCGGGTCTTGGTCAGCCTTCCCCTTAGATCAATGGATCCATTGATAACGCGGGGTGGCCTACTTTCTCCAAATACGCGGCTAACTCTTCCGAAGTAGTCGCCACAGTCTCATCGGCAATCTTATCGAGCAGATCGGGCTCACCGATCTCCCTAGAGCGCTTCTTCAATTTCTCACCCAGTATTTCTTTTAATTCTTTAGGCATCCATACCAGCCTTTTAAGTCCGCCTTCGGCAGAAATAAATTTCTTGCTGGTCAAATAAAGTTTACCCACTCCCAGGAAACCCGGAGTTTGCACTCCCCCGCCTACGGAGCCCGCGAGCGTCGTAAAACTCATACCCGAAGGAGTCATTCCGGAGAAATCGCGGTGCACGACCATAACGCCATTTACTTCCGGAATAATAGCGACTATACACTCAAAACAGCCGCAGGATGTTTGAGGCGAATCCATAATAGAATACATGCTCACTTTATCAACAGTTTTGTTTGATTTCTGCTTTACGAAATCATTGACATTCTCCCATTGACCCAGATTCTCATCCAAAACCCCCCCTTTTTTAATCGGCTGATTCGGGCCTGTAGGAATGATCTCAAAAGACGCCTTTGCATCAAGCCAGGAATAAGCTCCGCATAACCCTAAACGTTCGGGCGTAACAATGCAGACGTGGTTTGGCGCAAATGACTGACACAACAGACAGGAATAATACGTATCTACATTCTCGTCGGTCATGCCGCTTAAACGTTCATCGCGCTCTTCAAATGTCTTCTTGGCATTAACCAACAATTTTTCAACATCTGCCTGCTTGGTATAAAGTTTGATCTGGATCTTATCAACAATCGCGCTGTACTCTTGATGCAGCATCGCGTGCAAAAGCGTACCGATGTGCTTAAGCCGAAACCCTTTATTATAAGCATCATTACTTATCCTTACCCAGATCATATCGCGCTGCCCGACATGCATAAGCCCCATCGCGTAGTTAACAAAACGATGTATCTGACGCTCCAGGATCGGTTCAAAATCCTTTTGCATCTTGCGGCCAAAGACCTCAACGATAATCGCTAAGGGGCAAGATTTGCTCCCCTTTT
>JAHJJA010000107.1 GCA_018822885.1 Candidatus Omnitrophota bacterium | reverse complement strand
GCTTCTTTAGAAACAGGGCTAGTCACCAAGCAATCAATCTTTTTTTCTTTAAGCATCTGAAGGGCCCTACCCAGGTAATCTAGCGAAGCCCTTCCATATTCAGCACTCACCTTGCCGAATACAAAATTCTTACGCGCCACATTCGCCAGATCGATTATGCTAGCACTTGTCACTTTGTGACCCCTGATCTTGCTTAACACCCAGGCGTCCCCGATAATGACAAGCTCCGCTACCCCTTTTAGTCTTTCAACTGATTTAAGCGTAACAGCCGGGCCTATCCCGGAAGGATCGCCCATAGTAATCCCGATTTTGACTTTATATTTTGATTTGATCATTGGGAATAAAGCGAGATTTAGTTTTGCAAGATCTTGACGTAGGATTTCTTCCTGATCTCATCCAGCCATTTGGTCATCTCTTCCTGCATCTTCTTTTCAAAAAGGTAGGAGTAGATCTTATCTTTGACCTCTCCCAAACTCAACTGCTTGGGAGAAACCAATCCATCTAAAATAAAAATATAGTATTTACCCTCTATTTCTGAAGGCTCTGAGATCCCTTCTAAGGGAAGCTTAAAGACTATCTCTTCTATCTCCTTGCGCAATCCCTCTCCTCTGACAGCATTAAGCTTATTTACCGTAATAGGGTAGATCGCCGCCAGATCAGTCAATTTCTTTCCGACCTTCAGGTCAAAATAAAAAGATTTTGCCTGATCTTCGTTTTCTAAGGAAACAACAGTCAATTCTCTTGATTCTTGGGACTGGAATTCTTTCGGATTTCTCTCAAAGAAAGTCGTCACCTCATCAGGCCGTATTTGTATCCGGCTGCGGATCTTCTGGTCAACTACCGTGAACATTAAAAGCTGATCGCGTATTTTTGACTCGATATCCGCCTCGGTAAGGCCCTGCTTCTTTATGTCTTTCTGAAATTCCGCATTTGTCGGATAATTATGCTTGATCTCGGCCATCTTGGCTTCGATCCTGTTCTCGTCTATTTTGACATCGCTTTTCTTGGCCTCCTGAAGAATAAGCTGGTCTTCGATCAGCCTCGTCAATAGATCAATTCTCATGGACTGGATCTTACTCTCGAGCTCCTTGCCTTGATGCTGTTTGGAAAATTGAACACGCATAAAGTTGAGGAATGAATTAAGGTCCCTTTGGGTTATGATATCATTATTCACTATAGCCACGATCTTATCCTCAGCAAAACAAAAACCCCGTGTTCCAAGAATCAAAAGGCAAAATATCAAGCCAAATCCTAAAATCTTGTGTTTTAAAAATTCTTTTTGATTTTTAAGCATCAGTTACCCCTGCTTTCTTAAATCCATTAATAGCCTCTCTTAACAAGCGGCAGTAGAGATCGAACCCCACTGTTTGGATAAAACCATGTTGCTCTTCCCCTAAGAGATTTCCCGCGCCTCTGATCTCCAGATCTTCCATCGCGATATTAAACCCCGAACCAAGCTGAGAATGCTCCTGAATAGCGGCCAATCTTTTTCTGGCGTCCGTATCCACTACTCCCTTCTGCGGTACCATAAAATACGCGTAAGCAGGCCGATCAAACCTACCTACCCTTCCTCGCAGCTGATGCATATCCGCCAAACCAAACATATGCGCGTTATCGACTATGATAGTATTGGCGTTGGGGATGTCAATCCCCGACTCTATTATCATAGTACAAAGCAATAAATCAATATTGCCTCTTAAGAAATCTGACATTACTTTTTCAAGGAGCTTAGCCGGCATCTGCCCGTGGCCGATAGCTATACGAACACCGCTGGGCATAATACGCTCCAGTCCTAGCCTTACCTTCTCGATATCCTCGATGCGGTTGTGCAGAAAATAGATCTGCCCCTTGCGGCTTATCTCTCGCAGAATGGCCTGGCGAACCAAATCCTTATCATATTCTACCACAATAGTCTCAATAGGCAATCTATTTTGGGGAGGCGTATTAATCACAGACATCTCCTTTGCGCCCATCAAGCTCATATATAAAGTCCGGGGTATTGGCGTGGCAGTTAAAGTCAGCACATCGCAGGACAGTCTGAACTTTTTTAGCTTTTCCTTATGTTTTACTCCGAAACGCTGCTCCTCGTCTATAATCACAAGGCCCAAATCCTTAAAATTGACATCATCCGATAGCAACCTATGCGTACCGATGACTATATCAACGCTCCCTTTGCCTATATCCTCTACAATCTTTTTCTGCTCTGATTCTGTCTTGAAACGGCATAACAACTGCACGTTGACAGGAAAATCTTTTAAGCGGCTGCTAAAATTCTGATAGTGCTGCTCCGCCAAGATCGTCGTCGGCACCAAATAGGCGACCTGCTTATTACTCATCATTGCCTTGAAGGCGGCGCGCATGGC
>JAHJJA010000106.1 GCA_018822885.1 Candidatus Omnitrophota bacterium | reverse complement strand
CAGAGTCACCTTCTTCTCTTTCCTGTCGTATGCGATCGAGGCCTTGCTATCCTTAAAATCATAGCGCTGACTCAACTCCTTGTTCGCCTGATTTACCGCGTTGTCCATCTCCTGCAGGTCGACCTCCGAAACAATATCAAAAGAAAAATTTGCCATAATAAAGCTCCTATTATTTACTTATTTAGCCGCAAACGAATATCATTCGGCAGTCTCTAAAATAGCTAAAAGCTCCCTATCTTCTCTTCTGGTTAAGTCCTTTATTACCCTTGCCTGCCATTTTTTAGGAATCGAATTAAACACCTCTCTGATAGCATCTGATTCCCCTTTATTAATTAATGCCGACAAGATCACAATAGCGGCATTTCTGTCCTTTATGGCCTTATCTTGCTTTAGCCTTCTTTGAGATATGATTAACTTATGCAGCGCGAAATTTGCTGGATGAGGCAGGATTATATAAAAATCTTCAACCCTGGCCTTAATGGTATTGGCAGATAGGAAACTAAGAAATCTCAAGGCAACGGCGTTCATCCCCAGCTTAGGCAAGGCAACAGGCTTATCTGTGCCCTTGCTTTTCTCCGGAACTAAAAATTCAAGTAATAAATCCGGGTGATCCAGCTTGATATATCCCTTACTACCTCTCATTATAGTCACAAAACCCAAGTCTTTAAGCAGGGCCGGTATGTCCACTTCCCGCCTTATTCTTGAGGGATCATTTATCAAAAAATCAATATCTCTTGTTTTAATAGTAGCTTGGTCTATATAGGCAACGCCAGAGAAATAATCTTTATAGAAATATACACACCAGCTGCCGATCAGAATGAAATCTTTAAGTATGCCGGCCTTATTGAAGCGCCTCAAGATTTCAATACATAATTCAAACTGCTTCTTTTCCACGCAAAGCACCTTTCAAAAACTTTATTTGCTTTTTAACCCTGGATAGCAAATTTCTATATTTTGCCCTCATTACCTTTGCTTCTTCAAATTTCTTCTTCTCTTCTTCGGATATTTTTCCTTTATAAATATACCTTACCTTTTTATCTATACGTTTTACTAAATAAAAATATTTGTGGCCTCTTATTTTTTTTTCCGCAAGACAGCCTTGAGGCAATCTTTTTAATGCTGCCTCATACTCTCTCTTCATTCGAATAGAGTTTTCGAGTTCTTCCGCCAATACACCTTTTATCACGCCTCTCATATGCCCTCCATTACCTAACAAACTCAATTATAATATATATCGTTAGGTAACAATTGTCCAGAAATAAGATCACCTAACAAATACTAAATTTCTCGCCATTGTTAGGTAAGAACTTCGTAGACGCTTTAAAACAGGAGCAGCCACTATCTTAGTATTGCTAAACCTGATTTTTTACTATTATTCCCAACTTGTCCAGCAAATATAACTCTTGCAGATTATTTTCTTTGACGAATTCCCGGTATGCGGCTAGCGCTCCGTCAAATATATGCGTTTGCAATGACGGCCTGCAATCATCGACAATGATAACCCCGTTCTTGCTTAACTTTCTATAAACTTTTTCTAAAGCGCTTTTTGTCGGGCTATACAGGTCAAGATCTATCAAAGTGAATGAGAGTTTCGTATTATCGCAAAAATCATACGAGCAGATATCCGCCCTGATCACCTCTACCCTCTTGATTCCATTGAGCCGCATGGTTTCCTCAAACCATTTCTTATTGTTATAAATATAGGCGCTACGATAGTCGTGCGTTTTTTCTCTATTCTTTTTCTCAAAATCAATAGCGGCCTTATCAAATCCGGTAAAAGTGTCTACGCAGATATATCGCTTATCGATCTTCTCAAAATCCATGAACTTATTTAAGAAAACAGTGGTATCGCCAAAGTAACAGCCTATCTCCGCGATATCCCCTTCGACAGATTTGGTTTCTCTAATATAATTGCACATCAAGAAAAGCTGCTGCGGAGAAAACTCATACCTGTATTTATGGAGCATCCAATTGCCAAACCCAAGGCCTATAAAGAAACTCTTTATCCAACACTTTAATTTGATTATAAAATTAAACATCGGCATCCATTATTCTACCCTAAGAAAATATTCGCTGTCCTTATCTTTAACGAATTTGTCCCTCTATTCTATCCCTGAAGCCTTTAGATTGCAATACGATATTTGCGAGGCCGATTCTCTCAGCTGCCGCACCCCTCTACTTCTGGGCCTTAAATCCGGTGATCACCCGCCTTGAATCAACCGGTTCACTCATAAGAAGACGAATGGCATTAAATATATCAATAATAGCTTTATCGTGCTTTTCGATTTTCTGCTCCAACTTCTTTAATTTAGACATAAGCTCTTTATTGGCTGAAAGGATCTGGCGCAGTTTAACAAATGCCCGCATAATTGCGATGTTTACCTGAATAGCCCTTTTGCTGCGTAAAACAGTAGAAAGCATAGCTATGCCTTGTTCGGTAAACGCATAAGGCGCATGACGGCTCCCGCCCCAACTTGAAATCACAATTTGTGATTTCAAGTTACCGAACTCCTCAGCACTCAACTGAAACATGAAATCTTCAGGGAATCTTTCGATGTTTCGCTTGACCGCCTGTACCAATGCTCTTATTTCAACTCCATAAAGCTCGGCTAAATGGACACTCAACATCATTTTCTGGCCACGCAAAAAGAAAATCTTGCGCTCGATCACTTCCCCCGCTATTAATTCTTTCATTTTACCACCTCCTACTCCAATAGACGTAAGAAGCGACAAAATCTAACAGGAATTTTTAAGTGTGACAGTTGCTGCGAAAGGCGTTGAGGGATGGATAATCAGGAGGAAACGGTCCTTGATGTTTTATACTTGATCTTTTATCTCTATTCCAATGCTAAGATTGTTTCCGTGGTTTCATTGCGGCCTGTTCCTGGCAATCCCCGAGGAACCTCCACGCTGACGATATGGGGCCCGCGATCAAGATACCATTTATAAGTATACCTGGTTTCTAATCCGGTGATCTGCCCGCAGGCAATGACTTTTTTGGTATGAGCGGAGATCGAGAGAGTACGCTGCGATGGTTTGAAAACTGAAGGCAAGGTGCCGGTCAAGACGACAGACCTATTAAACTCATCAAGCCTGCTATCGGCAGGCTTGTTCTCACCGCTAGCCCGGATCAATGAGAAATCGTAACTCGATAGTAAACGCACGCTCTGATCCCTGTCAGAATAATTTTCAATGACTAAATAGGCTGTAACCGGGACCTCAAAGCCGGAATTACTAGCAATCATAGGGCCAGTTTTGAGCGTAGCCGTGCCCTTATCCAATTCTATTCTCGCCACAACTTCATCCGCTAAAACCGGCATAGCGCAAAATAATACCGCCAAAACTACCCCTAATAAAACAACTGTCCTTTTTTTCATTTGCCGCTCCTTTTGTTAGGCCAAAAAAAAACGGATTTGACCCCTTTAGATCAAATCCGTAACTTACT
>JAHJJA010000105.1 GCA_018822885.1 Candidatus Omnitrophota bacterium | reverse complement strand
GAATAATAATGTCCCCACTGTATACGCCCAGTCAGGAGTCATGAAAAAATAGAAAATAAATGCGGGGTTGAGCATGTTTGTGGCTCCGTCACTCAAAAACACTGAGCCGCAGAATTTGTATTCGTTCCAAAAAGGAATACTGCTTCGCATAAGTTCATTAGCCGCAAAATTCAACCTTGGCATCCAAAGCCAGAAACCATCCGTGAATTGAAAAGCCGGTAACGGCCTGACTGCAAGAATAGTCCAGATAAATAAAGAAAAAGGAAATACATATTCTTTCAATAATGCGGCTAAACTGTCTTTTATCTTCATTTTTTCTCCAGGGTTAATCGGTTTTCTTGAAAATTGAAACAAACTCATAAGGGTTTGTACTTAGGATCCCTATCATTAACCTTTGCAAAATATTCACATTGCACATGTTATTAAGCGGAATATTATAAAGGTAACTCTTGATTTTTTGAAAATAAAACTCCTTGGCCAAAATATCGAGGTTATAAGGGTTGAATATATTTAAATGCTCAACGGCCTTACCATAGAATCTGTATAATGGATAATAATACGAGCTATTAGTGAGCAATGCCGCCGACTCCGCAACCCAATTAATCAGAGAACGGCTGTTAGGGGTACCGATCAGCAAAATGCCTCCAGGTTTGAGGAGCCCGCGAGACTTCTCGAGCAAAAGCTTAGGGTTTAGCAGATGTTCGATCACATCTAACGCCACGATAATATCGAACAGGCAGGCCTTAGTATCCAATTCCTCAATAGATTTCTTTTCCACGTTCAAGCCGAACTTCTCCTTCGCATAATTAACGGCATAACTATTCATTTCAATTCCGCTGACTTCGTATTCATTCTTTTTTGCCAAATCCAAAAACACGCCCCTGGCACAACCTATCTCTAGCAATCTAGCCGGAGCCGCCTTTAAAAAGATAAGATTCTTTATATGTTTTCTATAAAGTTTGATAATAGGGGCGTCAACCCGATAAGAGTAAACAAGGTCATTATGGAGGTCCGCTATCTCCTCCTTATAATACTCATCCCTGTCATAAAAAGACTTGCGTTCTTCTTCTTCTGCCAAAGGAAGCAAGCTTCTTAAGCCGCACCTGCGGCATTTATAAACAGATCTCCCATTAGGAAAACTTACCAACCAATCCATTTTATTTTTACAAACCAGGCATTCTGCCATAGGCCCTTCCATTAATTAAGCTTGAATACCATATGCCTTAAAGGATACCACCACGGATACTCCGGCTTCCCTGACACATAATTTAAATTAAGTTTCTTAAACAATTCAATCCATTCGTATTCGGTCTTAAAATTAAGGGGGCAGGGCATATGCCTGCAATAAAAATAATTAAGGACTAAATCAATGGATTTCAAAAACATGCTTTCACAATCTTCAAATATGAGTATCTGCCCTCCCACCCGCTTTGCCTCCAGGATCAACCCTTCGATGTTTTGCGTATGGTGAAGTATATCATTAAGCATAACCAGATCAAAAGAGGAGCTTTCAAAGGGGAGCCTATCAGGGCTCTCCATTACTTTAAATTTAATATCCTTTTTTCTGTAATCCAGGATATCCGTACCGTGGAGATCTAAATTTAAGTCCCTGCTTATTATTTCAGAAACCAAGGCATCCCCGCAACCGACATCCAATACTTTCTTATTGTTTATGCCCCATTGCGCATAACAACCGCTGATTATATGAGCCCTTGCTTCTTTACTCCATTTCATCGAGGTAACCCCTTAAGTCCTTTAAAAGCCCTCAAATAAGTTCCTATATTGCCCGGTCTTATCTCAAGTATTTTCTTAAGAATAAAATGGGGTGAAAAATAAAAGTCCCAGTAACCGTACTTAATCCACTTGTCAGTATCATTAAAAAGATACGGAATGCGAGGGTAATTCTTGTCCAAAACAAATTTATTCCAATAATCCGCATCAACCAATCCGGCTTTAACTGCCTGGTCAAAAAGCAGCGTCCCTGGAAGCGGGGTTGCAATATTATACATCAAGAGATCAGGCCGTATTTTTTTAACAAAATCGAAAGTCTGCCTTAGAGTCTCTTCAGTCTCGCCAAGGTAACCAATAATTAAATAAGCAAAAGACTGTATCCCTGCCTCTCTCGCATACTTAAAAGCAAGAACCGTCTTCTCCTTATCAGTGCTCTTATTCATGAGTTTAAGTATTTTCTCAGAACCGCTCTCCACTCCAAAGCGCAGGCTTCTGCATCCTGCCTTCTTCATTAGCTTAAGCATACTCAGGTTCACGCAATCGACTCTGGTAGGGGCAATCCAAGAAACATTTATCTTCCTTCTTAGGATATCATTACAAAGCGCCTCCACGAATTCTTTCTTTACGGTAAAGGTATCTGTAACAAAGTTGATTTCCTTGAACCCGTATTTAGAGACAAGCTGCTCTATTTCATTTGCCACTAAGACCGGATTTCTAAAGCGGATCTTTGAATCTGAAGGCTGTTTAAAACAAAACCCGCACAAAAAAGGGCAACCTCTTCCAACCGAAACAGTAGCAAGCCTGCCATTAGATATAATTGAATGGTATCTCTCAAACGGCAATAAATCTATGGCAGGATCCGGCAATTCATCCAGATTTTCATGAATATAAGGCGCATTTGCCTTAATATTTAAATCTTTATCCGAATAAACTAATCCCGGAACTTCGCTTAAAGGCATTTTTCCTGCAATGGCATCAATAAGCTTAAGCATCGGCAACTCGCCTTCGCCTATTATGCAAAAATCTGCCTCCTTAAGTTCTAATGCTGCTTTAGGCATGACATTAACATGCGGCCCCCCCATGACAACAAGAGCGCCTTCCTCTCGCGCGATTCTAGCGATTTCTATATCATCATGAAAAGCGGGAGTCATGCTTGATATCCCGACAAGCCCCGGCTTTATATCCCTTAGCCTCTTTCTAACTTCTTCCGAAGAAAGCGATTCGGATTCGGCATCAATAATCCTAACCTCAATATTGTTTTGCCTTAAAAATGCGGCTATTGAAGCTATTCCTAAAGGCATAACGCAGCCGACCCCTTCAGACAAACTTAAAGGGAGCCTGCTGTTCTTTAATTCAGTAGGTTTGGCCCTGATCAAGACTACCTTCATTTTTTCTTCTTTCGGTGAAATTTTGGGGAATTGATAATGCCCAAACGCGAAAAGTGATACTCGAAGATTACGCGGAAAATACCTAAGCCATAAAGCACGCTTTTACGAAAACTTATATTGGAGGCTTCCGAAAAATAATGAGTGGGGCAGCTGACTTCGCCTATTGGATAGCCAAAAGCGAGTATCTGAACCAGCATCTCATTATCAAAGATAAAATCGTCGGAATTATTCTCAAAAGGTATCGCCTGAAGAAGCTCGCGCGAAAAAGCTCGATAACCAGTGTGATATTCGGATAAACGTGCGGGTAAAAGAAAATTTTCTGTTTCCGTAAGGATCCTGTTTATGAAATACTTCCAAAGAGGCATCCCGCCTCTTAAGGCCCCGGCACCGATAATTCTTGAACCAAGCACACAATGGTAAATATGGTTAACGATCATGCCGGCCATGGCCGGTATAAGCTTAGGGGTATATTGATAATCAGGATGCACCATAATTACTATATCGGCACCTTCGTGTAATGCCATCTTATAGCAGGTCTTCTGGTTGGCGCCATAGCCCCTGTTTTTATCATGAGTGTAAACTTTTGCGTTAGGCAGCGTCCTTGCAATGGCGATTGTCTTATCGTCGCTTGCATCGTCAACCACAATAATCAAATCCACTATATGTTGGTCTATGATCTCCCGATAAGTCCTTTCGATGGTTTTGGCGGCATTAAACGCTGGCATTACTACCACGATTTTTTTACCCTTAAACATATTCTCTTCTCCATTGAACAGACATCAACAGAATAACTGAAAAGCTTAAAACAAAAGAAACCCAAAAGAAGAAATCACTTATTAAAAGAACATACGGATTGAAGGGTAATACATTATTAAACAAAATCAATCCAAAAAAGCACAATGACGGAATTGCAGCAGAGAAAATAAAACGCCTTCCCTTATGACCAACTAAAATATAAGCAAGAACAAGAAAAATGAAAATCAATACTCCCGAAACTAAGAATCTTAAGTAATTAAAAGTAGCAAACGCGCTTTTCCCCCTGAACAAAATAAAAAGGTCGTCGCTTAACTCCTCTTTTGGAAAAGGTAAAAAGTTATTCAAGCGCACATCTATATCTTTAGGATAAACTGACTCAAATTGAACCATTAAAATATTATTTTCTGTTATCTGATCAGGCTCAATATAAAAATAATCAGTCTCTATATCCTTCCTTTTGATGATCCGTACAAGTTTGAGCGCTTCCCCGTTAAAAATTACCACCTTCTTGAGCTCTTCGTTCTTCTGATGCTTAATTTTAAGCTGGTGCCTCAAAGGAGACAACTTGAAGCTTAATTGCGCTTGTGCCTTTTTTAATGGAAGCATCTCCTTAAACTCCAGGAAATCGATCCCGGAATTCCTAAAAGATAATCCCTCGTAAAGAAAAGCGAGAAACAAACTCAATAAGATTATTTTAATTAATTTCATCGGATAATTTATAGATATCTATCCGCCCAAAAACAGCGTCAACTTTATAATTGCTCTTAATAAACTCTCTTATCCGCTTCCTATTCTTTGCTAAAGGATACTGTTTGATCATCGGCTCAAAACTATCGACCTCTCTTCTGTATACAATATAAAGAGGTTTATTATCCTCTAATTTCGAAAAAAACTCTTCTGACCACTCCTGGCGGTAAGAAGCAATATCCGGTTGGCAAAAACGGCTGAGGCATGGCCGGTCAAAAAAGAAACTGTAAACACCCTGATCGGGAAAGGTAAAAACTGCTTCCCCCGGGGATGTCCTTGCCTGTATATAACCGACAACAGAATTAATCTCATCTGCCTGCCAGGCAGGCACCAGGACACCCTTCGCGGTATCTATATTTAATGGCTTGATAACCGTGCTTCCTGGAAAACATCCCTTACTGGTTGTCCGGTAGACAGCCTTATACAGATCAAAGCCATACCTAAGATAGTTCTTTACCGTAAAAACAGAAAAATAGACCGTTAAGAATGTAATAATGATGGCGACCCATCCCAACAAAACAATTCCCGGTTTTCTCTCTAAGGAGCGTTGTTTTTCCTTAAAGAAAAGAAAGCAGTTCTCGAGAATAAGAAAAGAAAATACCAGCGCCGGCTGCATAGCCATAGTAAATTGGGGGCCATTAGTCTGGCGAAAAGCCCCGAAATAAACAAGTAAACCATAGATTCCGTAACACAATATTGCCGCGTTTATTAGACTGAATCTTGACTTTATATAGTTTTTTAGGAAATAAACAGCTACAGCTAGATAAATGAATATTGGCAGCGGATAAAGGAAATCAGGAGTAAACGGTTGCAAAGTATATTTTAATGCCTCCAGCGGGTTATGCGGCATATCCGGGAAAAGTATCTCAAAGTGATAAATGGTATAACCTGAACGCGGCATAGTAAGAAGATTTTTTAAATATTCAGGGATAGCGCCGCTGGCTAACAAATATAAAAAGAAAGGCAAACCTATTACTAGAGCCCCCAGCAGATAACAGGAAAAATTCTTAAAAAAACGCTTATTAGGATTAAATACGATCAAGACGAGCGTTACAGCCAGAAAAGGAAAAAGGCCCATATCCGGGCTAAAGAAAAAACCTAGAGCGGAAACAAAACCGCTGAAGAATAACCATCCCCATTTATCTTTCTTGATAAACTTTAAAAAAAGCCAAATAGACATCGCCCCGCAGGCGTACCTTAGGCCGCCCCAAGTCTTGTAATAAACAAGGGAAAAAGTCTTGGCGACCAAGACCGGGATCAATAAATACAAAAATACCCTGGTCCTGTAAATCTCTCTTGCCGCCAGGACAAGAAATATAATCGTCAGGACATTGCCAAAATAAAACCAGAAATTAAGAATGCTTAAATGCTTTCCTAGAAAGGTCATTAAAAAAGCGGGCAAGAATATTTCCAGTGGGCCTCGGATGATCATCACGTCTTTAAAAATAATCTTTCCGTGCAAGACCTCGTTTACAAAAGGCAAATATACCCCCGCCTCCCACATATCTATCAATCCCTGATAGAAATACTTCTGAAAAGTAAATAAGATCACAAGGGAAACGGGTAAAAATGCATCCCAAATCCAAGCATATTTTCTGTCGGATATCATGCCTTTATCTTCTTTCTTTTGGTAGACCAGTAGTTATTCCAGGCAACCCTCAAAGCGCGCAAAAAGCTTACCTGATGATAATCAGCATAACTTAAAATAAGCGATAAAGAATAAACCGCGTCAAATAAAGGATTCGGAGGCAGATAAATCAATATATTCAGCAGTTTCCGCATAAAAGTATGATGCACTGCAAAATTAAAAAAGCGGTGCAGCACAAGTATCTTATCTTTATCTTTAGTGTCTATTATAGGCTTTAACAATCCAAGAGGGTCGATATCGTCAAATTGAAACGCTGAAGACAGATAACCATTTTTAACCGCATAATCATAAATGTCCGTACCGGGATAGGGTTGTAATGTATAGGCCCAGGCAAAATCCACCTTCATTGCGCGGTTAATGTCAACGGTAGACTTTGCTTTTTTGATATCCTCTCCTGGCAGAAATACCATATTGGAAGTCCTTACTTTTATACCTGCATCATGCAGGAGCCTGGCAGCTTTCAGGTATTGTGAGTTGGGGATCCTCTTGCCGAGCACTCTCTCCCTTAACTCTTCATCGCCGGTCTCGACCCCCAGAGACAGGCAAAAACATTTTGCCTTAGCCAGCTTATTGACCACAAACTCATCTACCAGGTCTGCGCGAATACTTGTAAACCAAGGTAAACCGACATGCTCTGCATAGGCATCGCTAAAATCTGCAAGCCATTTCTTATCCAAGCCGATTATGTCATCATAGAGGATAACCGAAGTCATATTAGGATAGAGCTTTCGCGCAAGTCCCATCTCACCGATGACACCGTCAATATTCCGGGTGCGCAAATACTTGCCCTTACCCTTATAAAGCGAGGCCTTCACATGGATATAACAAAAAGAACATCTGAAAGGACACCCCCTTGTAGTGCTAAAAGGAACCTCTGTCTGATTACGGTAGAATTCGTATTTTAGATAAAGCTTATGGTCCGGGTATGGCAAAGTCGAGATATCATCGACTAAAAAAGCGACATCATTACGAAAAATACTGCCCCTTTGTTTCACCCAAAATCCCTGAACGTCAGTATATTTTTGACCCTTTTCAACCCTCCCTATGAACTCCGGCAAAGATATCTCTGCCTCCCCGCGGGAAACGGCATCTACATACGGACTTTCCACGATTTCCGAGAAATAAGTCGGGTGAGGACCTCCAAACAAAACAAGGGAATTAGGAAGGAGTTGTTTAAGCTGCCTGGAAACATCTAAAGCCCAATGGTGGGCGCCTGTAATAAGGCTAAAACCGATGATATCCGGCTGATAAGAAGCAACAGCACGTATAAAATCATTTTCAAGCGGCTCGGCAAACAACTGACAATCGTAACCGTTAAATTTTAAAACAGCCGACAGATACATCACCCCGATATTTTGATTTACTGTTTCCTGTAAAAAAGCTATCTTCATTTTAAATTAATATCGGATAGAAGACGAAAATATTCGGACACTACCGCCCTGAACGACTTCAATGATATTGCCTTGGAGCTGCCCTTAAGCCTTTGACGTATGCGTATAGGGACCTCGGTAAAAGTAAACCCTGCCTTGACCGCTTTAATAAGGCACTCTGTCTGAAAAAAGAAACCGGTAGATCTTTGGCTCACAACATCAAATATCTTTCTCTTGTAAATAATATTGCCATTGGTATATTTAAAACTTGTCCAGAAGGTCAAATTTATGATAAATAAAAACATTCCCGAAAGAAATTGTCTGCCTTGCGAACGCACTTCTTTATTTATTACAAACGGGACTACTATATCCACTTGATCTAACAACGATACATATTTGAAAATCTCTTCCGGATCATTCTCCCCATCCGCAGGAAGCCAAGTCACGGCATCTTTTGTAGCTGCTTGCACGCCTTCACGGATACTATACCCCAAACCCATGGGAGATTCATGATGCAGGGATTTTACCTGAGAAAAACCGCTTGAGAGCTCATCTATAATTTTAGCGGTTCCATCGGAACTTCCATCGTTGATCAAAACGATCTCCCAATCTATGCCACCCGCAGAAAGAGATCTGATCATACCGGAAACAGCCTCCCTGATATTGGCTTCTTCGTTTAATGCCGGCACGATGACCGATAACGAGCTTGTTTTTTTCATGTCAGATAAAATTTACATGCATTGGCGGATTTGACAAGCCGCCTGAAAGCTTAGCGCCCTCGTTTTTCAGGTCCCACAGAAATTCATTCACCTTGTGCTGAAGACACAGGGTCCCGCACATTGTACGGGAGTCAAACTCTTCGGAAGAGATAAGTTTCATTACTTCCCAATAACGCTCGCTCTCCCATATCTTCTTAAACCTGGTATCGACGATATTGCCGATATGAAACTTCTCGTATTTTGAGTTAAAAAGCATGCCGCAGGGGGCGACTAGCCCCGAACCTGACATCTGCAGCATGAACGGCGGACCAAAACATTTAGAATATCTGCGTTTGCCGCCACTCAATATCTTTGACCACTTCGCCTTAACCGTATAATCTTTATCCGAAAACTCCTCCGCCTGTTTTAACAAATCAATTAATTCAAAATATTTGGAATAATCCACCCCCAAGCTCCCGGACTCATCATCGCTACAATGCTTGATTACGGTATAATCGACCCCTGATTCCTTGCCCAGCTTTACCAGGGGGATTACCTGGTCCTTAAATTGAGGCAAAAGGACCATCTGTAACCCCAAGGTGACATCCAGCTTCTTTTCTTTCTTGATCCTTACGCATTCTTTTATTGTGTTAAGGACCTTGTGAAAGCATTCCTGGCCGCAACCCATGATTTCAGCATAACGAACAGGCGTTGCCGCAGAAATATTAAATCTTAAATAAGTAAGACAGGAAAGGATCTCTTCAAGGCGCTCATCTTTAAGAAGATAGCCATTTGTGCCCAATGCCATATCGAGGCCGTTAGCCTTACCCCTGGTAATAGCGTCGTAAATATGGGGAGAACAAGTGCTTTCTCCGTCACTTACAAAACTTATGGCTTTCACACCGATTTCGGCCGCATCATCAAGAAAGCTAAAAATGACATCGCGCGTCATCCTCTTCTCGTCATTGGACTGCAACTGCCCATAACAATATACACACCTAAAAGAACAACGTCTTGTCAAGGCGCAATCGATAGTGATCGGGGCGATCCTCTCTCCTTTGAGCCATGCATCGACTCTGTCTTTATGCCAGGCCAATTTCTGGCCGTCCAGGATCAAATTATCACTATTTGTCATTATATTTAGACTCGGATATATCCGGATTTTTCATCCGTTATCCATTCGTTGACGAGCTTATCAAACGCGATACCGGAGGAATAGGGGTCGTAAACTTTCATTTTGATCATTTCCATTAAAGCAATATCGTCATGGCCGCAGCAGTGCGAGGGCCCGAGAAATTTGAAATAATCGTCTACTCCCGTAGAGATAAACTTCACATTGAGTTTCTGCAGCACGATGTCATTTCTTAACTGCTCAAGGGATCTATAGACAAGAAAGTTGACAATCGAATAGACAATAGGAATCAACCCGCTCATGCTCATGCCTGCGGCGATCCCAACTGCGCCCTGCTCCATGATACCGATATTAATCACCCTGCGCGGAAACTCTTCCTTCATCTTATCAATGACGCCAAAGCCCATATCGCAGACCAGAAGTTGATAGCGAGGGTCCTTACGAAAATACGGCAGGAGACTGTTGACAATATCTCTTCTAAAATTAGCCGGGCTGCTCATCATAACTTCTCCCCATCGACAACTCTTCTTCCGTAGGAATGCGAAAGTGGAATTTCGGGACATTCTCCATGCATTTTAAACCGTATCCTTTTATAGTCTCTGCCACAATTACCTTCGGCTTGCTGGCAGAAGACAACTTTGCGGCATTCATACAACGGGCCAATTTATTCACATCATGCCCCGGGCAGACCTCCGGGGACAAACCAAAACCCTTAAGCTTTCTGATCTTGTCTTTGACGTCTAGATCCAGGACATTGGCGATAAAATCCATTGCCTGCAAACGGTTAGCGTCAATAATAATTACAAGATTCCCTAGCTTATACTTAACTGCGAATTGTATCGCTTCCCAAGTTGTACCCTCCTGTAATTCTCCGTCGCCTAAAACACAAAATACTTTATAATCTTTATTCTGAAGTTTTGCTCCATGGGCAATGCCGGTAGCAATAGGCAAGCCATGCCCCAGGGAACCACACCCTGCCTCCAGCCCGTTTTCTACCCTTCTTTCCATGCACCCAAGTAAAGTACTTTTTTCTGTATAAAAATCATTCCATTCCTGTTTAGGCAACATACAGATATCCGCGAGAATCGCATATAACGCATAACAACCATGCGCCTTGGAAAAAATAAGCCTATCTCTACTATCCCACAAAGGATCTTCTGGTTTATACGACATTACTTTATAATATAAAGCAACCAATATATCCACGCTCGATAACGAGGGGGCGATATGGCCGGCCTTATTCCTAACGGAAACATCTATAACCGCGTGCCTTATCCTGTCTGCCTGTTTTTTTAATTCAGCGTTATTCATATATTAGATAAAATTTACATGCTCGGCAGGATGAGTCAAATCCCAAAGATAACGGTTTATCTCATCCATCCTGCAGTTTACGCGACATTTCTCCGTATCAAGGGTATCTTTTGCCCAACGCACTAATTTCCGGTGTTTCTGGCTCTCCCAGATCTCTTTAAAAGTATTCTTATAGATATTGCCGATACAAAACTTATCACAAGTCAAATAAATACTGCAGGCCCAGACATCGCCTCCGGCGTCAATATAGGCCCAAAACGGCAGCGCAAGGCAATGTTTATAATTTCTTTTGGCCTCATCCCACTTTTTCATAGTATTGAGCCTGAATACTACCTGAAAAGATCCTGTGTTTAATTTCTCTAAATCATTCCCCAGGCTTTCATACTTGGAATACCTGATATTCTCATATTTGCGGGTCCTGCTCTGGGGATGCTGCGAGTAAGGCTTGACTACCAGATAATCCATTCCGATTTGCCTTGCCTTCTTTGCCAATAATACCACCTCGCCAAAATTCTCCGGCAAAAGTATGATCTGCATTCCCAGGGTGCACTTGATGCCGCGTTTTTTCCGTAGGCTGTCAGCGAAAGCCAGGTTCTGAAATACTTTCCCAAGGTCCTCCGGCCTTGTCCCGTGGATCTTGGAGTAGGTCTCTTTTTTAGCCGCATTTATACTTACCTTGATCCATGTAATGTCTTTCAGCGTCTTTTCCGCAAGCCCCTTATCAAACAATACCCCGTTAGTAGTAACAGCAACATCGATCCCCGAACTTTTAGTAGTATTGATGATGGATGCGATATCCTTATGCAAGAAAGGCTCACCCTCTCCGGCGTACATAATACTTTTTACCCCCAGCCTGCCCATCTCTTTCAATCTTTTCTTATAAATATCGGTATCCAGAAAACGAGGCTGGTAATCCATAAAATCCAAGCCACAATAGACACAACGATGGTTACAGGAGCCAGCGGGAGACGCTTCGATATAGACCGGATATATATTCTTTCCGGCAAGCCAGTCGCTTACTCTTTGCGCATGATACATTAGCTTATGACTATCAATACGGTATTTATCCATCAGTAATTACCCGCGAATATTTTATCTACGATATTGTGGCAAATCGCCAGATGGGAGATCTCAACGTGGCCGTAAGAATGAGACGGAACGTAGAAATTAAAGCTGCCTTTCTTACGTAAAGGGTTGCCGAGAGAAAAGCCGGAGAGCGTGACCACAAAACAACCTTTTCTCTTTGCCATGGAAACAGCGTTCAATATATTCTTTGATTTTCCGGAACTGCTGATCGCCAAAAGTATATCGCCTTTTTGGGCAAGTAACTCGATCGGTTTGGAAAATACACATTCATAGCCAAGATCATTACTTAACAGGTGATCAGGCTTGAATCACTAAAGGATAGTGCCGGGATCTTGCAATTCTTCAAGACATCGGTAGCAATATGATTTGCGATGGATGAACTTCCTCCGTTACCTACGATAATCACCTTCTTTTTCTTTCTTTTTGCGGCCATGATCAAAGCGGCTACTCTAGAGGTTGCCGCGTCAAAAGACACTTCCTTGTTTGAACCCTCACAGGCCTTGACCGAAGACATTACATCTTTTAACTCTTTCAATATCTCCATATTATTTAAGTAGGGTTGTGATGTATTTATACAGCGGCACCGGCTCGACTGAAGAGCGGTTTCCCACGATCAAGACTTTAGTGGCGCCGACTGTATTTCCGATAAAACCTAATGCCTCCATTGAATAATCTTTGCATGCGCAGGGCGCGGTTATGGAGAAAAAGGCATCCCCTGCTCCGATCCTATCCACTACCTCTTTGGAAAAAACCGGGATCCTGACAAAACCGGACTTTTTAGAGTAAGCAAGCGAGCCCTTATGGCCCCTGGTGATAATGATCTTATCGCAATTTGCGCGCTTAGATTCCTCGATTATCAGATGCTCAAGGTTAGAAAACTTATCATGACAAGCCAGCCTTATTTCAGGTTCATCTATGCAGATATAATCCGCGCGGTGGAATTTGGTTATAAGATTATACCCTAGGTTAGCGCTGTTAGTCTGCACATTGATAGCCAGGAATTTTGCTTTTTCAGAAAGAACTTTGACGATTTTTGGGGTGATCAGGCCGTGTCCGAAGTCAGTGACTATCACCAGATCAAAACCCTTAAGGGTAGAATCCAAATAATCGAAGATCTCCTGCTCTAACTCTTTCGGCAGATGATTCGCGTCCTCCAGATAGCAGATCTCAAAGAGCTTGTTTAAAAAAGCCGGGTCCACAAATCTGCGCTTTACAACGGTTGAGGCGCCATCGCAATAATAAAAATTACTTTTGATATTCGGCTTTAAATGCTGTGAAATAAAATCCCGGTAATCATTCTTAAGCCCGATACAGCTTACCAGCGTGACATCCTTACAAAAACCCGCGATATGGTTTGCCGCGGCCAGGACGCCTCCGGCAAAGATCTCCTCGTTTATATAGCGGGTCGCGATAATATTATCTTTCACCGACTTGCCCATGCCGGAACAATAATGGTATTCATCGATGATTATATCTCCGATAATCAGGACCTTAAGGTCCTGCACCGCCTTCATAGAGTCGATAATACTCTTAGGGGTGTGGCCCTTTTTAAATTCATGGAAGAACTCTTTAGCCTCTTCAGGATACGGCGAAAGAAATGTATTGATGAGCGACGATGAGCTAAAGGTGATCTCATCGGTAAAATGCATAAAACCGCCTAATGACTTTACCGCCTCCTCCTCTTCCAGTATCTTTCCCGTAACGTCGTCGTCTTTCTTAGCGTAATCACTGCCCTTCACATAAAAATCAGGCTTTAACCGTCGTATGGTCTCGACTGCGTTAGGCCAATCATTGATGGCGACATAATCCACGCACTGCATAGCTGCGATGCTTTCGGCGCGTAAATTCTGGTTAAAGACCGGCCTCCCCGGCCCCTTATTCACAAACTCATCCTTAGTCAAAGTAACTACCAGGACATCCCCCTTCTTCTTCGCCGCTTCAAAATGCTTGATATGTCCGGGGTGTAAGAGGTCAAAAACGCCGTGGCAATGCACAATAGTCTTATCCTCGTTCCTTGCTTCATTTAAAATCGACTCTAGCTCTTTTATTGTCTTTATTTTGTTATGGGTGTCTTTTTTCATATTTTTCCCTATTTT
>JAHJJA010000104.1 GCA_018822885.1 Candidatus Omnitrophota bacterium | reverse complement strand
TCTATATCATCTTTGATAACTGGGGGAAAAAGAATAAGGCAAAAAGGGTTTGACAATATCTAAGAAATTTGGTAGAATGAGAATGATAAAGATGGAAGAAATTAAGAAAAGGGGTAGACAAGAGAATAAAAAGGCGGAAATAAGTATCGTGTCTCCAGAATTACCGTTGGGATATTAGCCATGTAGAATTATCTCCTTTCTGTATATTATGTAAAAATTAATGATATACGGTTAGAATTATACTAAATTTATTATTTTTTGTTCACTTTTACTTGATTTTTTGAGTCAATTGTAATAAAATATAGAAACTATATAAGCACTTTTAGGCTTTGTCAAAACAATAAATAGGGAGAATGATATGAAAAAAGATACAATTATGGGTGCTATTGGTGGTTTTCTGGTAGGATATTTTTTCGGAAAGAAAAAGAAATCAGAAGTAGCACTGGCAGAAATTATTAAATCAACATACAATTTAACTCCTGAAGAGAGCGAATTTATAAAAACATCCTTAGAAGATAGAGAAATATTTAAAGCATTCTTAGACTTTTACGACAATCCAAAAAGCTACGGAGAGTCGTTAAATCAACTTTGGGCACCATTGGCTGAAAGAAAAATAAATAAAATCAAGGAAATTAATCACGATGTAGGTAAAATTCTTGACATGGGCGGATTATCTCCAGTAAGCAGGCAAGATAGACTTAATAAATTTATATTAGACCATTCCGAAGAAGAACTTATCAATATAGTAATAGATATTACAAAAAAACATGATGATATTTTAGATATTTATAAATCAGAAGAAGAATATGCAGAGTTACTTCAACGCTTAAATTGTTATCCCAATCATATAGAAAGCACTATTTTATCCATAGCGAAGATATTTGATGAACGCGTTGTGCTAGTTTAAAATTCTATTAAAGCTTTTTGGTTTTTAAATAGTAGGGACATAAAATACATAAAATAGGGACAGATACCTAATACATAAAATAGGGACAGATACCTATTAAAATTCCGTGTGAGAAAGAAAAGGTATCAAATCTTTACAAGGATTTGGGGTCACAAGGATTTGGGGTCAAACCTTGAATGTGGAATTTAATGTAATAGTTTGGCAAGCCAGAAGAAAAGAAAAAAGACAGTGGAGTGGAGATTTTGCCTAACTAAGAAAATGAATCAGACAGAGCTGATTATTTTTATCATGGAAAAAAGGACAGATTCATTTTCTTAACAAAGAAAAGGCTTTTAGGTAGAATTACAGTATTATATAAAAAGGAAATAAATGAACCCGTCCCTTTTTCTCTTCCGTCCCTTTTTCTCTTCACAAAGGCTTCGCCCTTCTCAAGCACGCGAACCGTTAACCGCAATTGATTAATAGGCATATGTACTTGACTACACCAGAGGAACCGCAACCTCTTATAAATCAATGACTTCCACGTCTCGGGATTGAACGAGCGATTTTCTATCATAACCTCTTGAACAACAAAGAGTTGCGATAATTTTACCGGAGTCAACTGCATATACCAGTTAATTAATATGGCAAGAAGAACACCAATAGCGGCTATTTTAAAAGTTTTATACGCTCGTTCTGGAAATCAATGTGCATTTCCGGAGTGTGTTCATCCAATTTTCAATGATAAAGGACTTTACATTGCACAATTGTGTCATATCGAAGCAGCTTCGCCAGGTGGACCGAGATATAATGAAAATCAAAGTGAAGAAGAACGTAACGGAATAAACAATTTGCTGTTCCTGTGCCACAGACATCATAAGGAAACTGACAAGTTTTCGATTGAGAAATTAAAGCATATAAAAGCCAATTATGAAAAGCAATTTACAGAAGCCGACCGCGAAGCTTCAAATAATATGATTCGACAAGTTCAAGATGAAATTGAATACTTCTGGAATAAGCAAAAAATAAAAGAATTTGAACCATTTGACTTAAAAATTAAGAGAGATTTTGAATTGGACATTAATGGACTTTTCAATGAACTTGAAGAGAACATAATAAAGGTAAGGAATTACTGCGATTTAACGGCACAAACAGATTCTGACACTGAGATACAAAAAGACTTGACGCGATTATTCGATTTGGCCGGTATAGATATCAAAGAATTGACAAAGGTTCCCTATTACAAAAATCCCTTTATCAATAGGAACTGGGAATTTCATAACATCGGAAGACCCAACCTCTTTACTCATGTGGAGCTTTCCTTTTTACAGTTAAAACTTCGCGTCTTTGAAGCTTTGATTAACTCAAATCCAGCGGATGAAAAACTCAAGGCAGAATTAGAAGAATGTCGCAAAAGGTTTGAAGACTTATACGATAATGCTTACTATGTGGATTAAGAAAAGATCAGATAAGGATCAGAATCAAACCTTGAATGTGGAATTTAATGTAATAGTTTGACAAGCCAGAAGAAAAGAAAAAAGACAGTGGAGTGGAGATTTTGAACCAGACGAAGCTGATTATTTTTATCATTAGGCTTCTTAAATAGAAGGAGGAAAGTATTATGCAAAAAACATTGGCTATCAAGGTAGATGAAAAAGTCTATGAAGGTTTGTATAGTATGGTAGGTCGAGGTCAGATCAGTCAATTTATTGAGGAATTAATTCGACCGCATATTTTTATTCAAGCAGCTTATAGACAAATGGCCCATGACGAAGTCCGTGAATCTGAAGCATTAGAATGGTCAGAAGCATTGATAGGAGATGTTAGCAATGAACCGCGGTGAAGTGTGGTGGGTGAATTTTGAACCAGCAGTTGGCGGAGAAATCCAAAAGAAAAGACCAGCGGTAATCATCAGTAATGATGCTTCCAACAGGTTTTTAAACAGGGTGCAAGTTGTACCACTCACAAGTAAAATTGATCGTCTATATCCAAGTGAAGCATATGTGATGCTAAATGAAAAACAATGTAAAGCGATGGCTGATCAATTGACAACAGTGAGTAAAATGCGTTTGATAAATTTGGAAGGTAAACTTTCAAGTTCAGATATGCGAAAGATAGAACAAGTAGTGAAAGTACAACTTGAGTTATCATATAAATAATGGGAAATAGGGTAATAGGAAATAGGGGACAGTTACCTATTAAAAATGTATAAACTATGTATAAACTAAACGGTTTACGCAATCCCTTTAATATCAAGTAGTTATAGATAAAATACTTCTCCGATGCAACATTATCAGAGAAATGTCTAACGGTCTTTCATTTATTTCCTTTTTATATAATGCTGCAATTCTACCTAAAAGCCTTTTC
>JAHJJA010000103.1 GCA_018822885.1 Candidatus Omnitrophota bacterium | reverse complement strand
TTCCTGCGCCCCAACCGCCGCAAGCGGCCCCGCCATGGCGCAGACGAGGCCAGCGCCCGGCGCGCCGAGACTGGTTGTCAGAATTTCAAGGCCAGCGATTCCGGCAGCTGCTAATAACACTAATTTTAAATTAAGTATTGTGTCCCCGGGATTATCCCCGGAATTATCTGCTTCGGGATACCAACGAACTAATGTTTTAGTTAAAAACCTTTCTACTGTATCAATAATGCATTTATCATCCGTTGCCAACGCAAAATGAGATTCTTGCCTACGACAAGCAGATAACATTTGGCTAAGATTAGAAAAACTGAAGGAAGCAGCGCCGATATAACAGGACAAAACTCCTCCGGCAAGCCATCTTCCCTCGCGCTCAACTAACAGAGGAGAGCCGCTATCTCCGCCCTGACCGGGAAACATCGCTATATGCATGTCGGATCTTCTGCCGTTTTGATGACCAGGGAATAACCGCGTTTTCTCAATTATATCCCGATATCCGCTTATCACTATCGCAGGCTGCCTAAAATACACATGTGGATATATTTCTATCGGGACAAAAACTGATCTTAGCTGTTCTTTACTTACAGCCAGAATCGCCACATCGCCCCAGGAATCGTATTCCTTCCACCCCCGCCTAAACAATACCGCCTGAGCCTCTCCTATCTTCTCTTTGGGCCTCAATCCGCTGACAAAAGCCCATACTTTTCTTGATAAGGCAGAAGCAGACGTAACAGGATTCCTTTTTCGGATAATCAAAATTGAATCGTTTATAACCGCGTGAGTGCTTGTTGCCAGAATGTAATAATCACCTTCTTCTCCTATCGCGAAAGCGCTGGCTCCTCTGAGTCCGTCTAAACTTGATAGCGAAAATATGCTATTTTTAAATGGGGACGTTCCCCCGGAGGGCACCCCTTTCATCCCCGCCGCAGGGAGCGGCGCCCCGGCGCAGACCATCGCACCAGCGACAGGGACTGTCCCCGCCAAAGCTATTACTTGGCTAGCTAAGGGGACTGTCCCTAAACAAATCCCCGCCAGCGCCAGGATAGCGATTCCGGCGATGGCAAAAGGCAGGGTAATTTCATCTTGACTTTGATTTAGATTTAAGGTATTATTTCTATGAAAAAGGAGATTATAGATGCGTAAGAAACAATTTTTAGTTTTGATTGAACGTGACGAAGATGGTATTTTAGTTGGCACTGTCCCTTCCTTAAAAGGATGCCACAGCCAAGCTAAAACCTTACCCACCCTGCTGGCGCGTATTAAAGAGGCAATCCAGCTTTGCCTTGAAGTGGAACGCGCGCCCGTTACCCCTATGGAGTTCGTCGGCCTGCAAGAAGTTGAGCTTAGCTGACGATGCGGCTCCATCCCCTTAAGCCCGCTGAAGTGATCCGAATCCTTGAACATCTTGGTTTCCAGCGTATCCGCCAAAAAGGAAGCCATATTTACTTTCGCCACTCTGATGGCCGCTCGACTGTTGTGCCCTTTCATAAGGGCGAAGATATCGGCCGTGGGCTCTTGCGGACTATCCTTAGAGAGATCGAGATTCCCTGGGAAGAATTTATTAGGGCTAAATAACTTCCGTATCCCATCCACTATTAAACCAGAAATAGCAGAATTAGGGGACGTTTTCCCCTCCGGGGACTTCGCCCGAGGTGCCACCCCCTTCATCCCCACCGCAAGCGGCCCCATGGCACAGGCGAGGCCAGCGCCCGGCGCGCCGAGACTGGTTGTCAGAATCTCAAGGGCAGCGATTCCGGCAGCTACTAAAAACACTGATTTTAAATTAAGTATTGTGTCCCCGGAATTCCCGGAATTCTCCTCCCCGAAATTCTTTCTCTCTTTCCATGCCTTATTTTCAAACATCAAATCCAATAACAGCACAGGTATGCCTAAATCTCCTTCGCCAATTCCTATTTCTTCTGCTTTCTTATGGCTATGAAAATCTGATCCCGCACCCATAGCAAGAGAGTGCTTTCGCGCAAACCCTAAGTAATGTTCAGTAACCCACTGATAATTTATGTTCGTTGAATACCAAACATCTACCGCATCTACGGATAAACTAAGAATGAAAGCATCCACTTTTTCTAAAGCCTTTTCGCGAGAAATACCTTCATCCATAAACGATTTGATTAAGTGAACTGGGTGCGCAAAGCAAACATATCCGCCCGCTCTCTTTATTAATTCTACCACCTCTTGCGGCTTCTCTTCGTAATGAGGCGCAAAACCCGAGCAATCGCAACTTTGCCCTCTTTTAAAAGCATTTTTGATTTCTTTTTCTTCCCCTAAGCCGCACCTAATCGCTGCTTTGGCAACATGCGCAGAAGCAACAAACATAACCCCTCTTACGGCAGGCTCCGGAATTAACTTGCTGTAGTCAGGCCGCTCTGAACGGGCCGCCTCCGCTACCATTTCAGCTGTAACAACTTCTTTGCCTGAGGCAAGCACCATATTTGCCTTTGTAATCGAATCGCTAAGATTTCTCTGGCTTAAGCCCCATGCTATCTTATCCATTCCATGCACCAGCCTACCTCTATATTTTCCGGGATTTAATCGCACGTCGATGCGCCGAAGAAAAGCAAATAAACCTTCCTCTAGTTGAGGCCTAAAATACCCAAGAATGTGCACTTGTTTTCCCTCGAAAGATGTGTCTATTTCCACGCCTACTTCTAACTTAACCTGCTCTTGCAGAGGAATCTTGTTTCTTGTATGATACTGCTGAAACTCGTAAACTAAGGGCTCGATGGCTTCAATTGTATCGTGGTCGCAAAGAACAATGCTGCTTAGCTTATTCAGACGCCAGGCAATGCGTACCGCCTCCATATTCAAAGCAAGTCTTGCTTCGTCCGTTAATCTTCCTTCATATTTTTTCTTTAAAACTTTTAAATCTCGCGCCTGGCTTAGGCTTATATTTTTTAAATAATAAATCCACTCGACTAATTCTTTAGGGGATAAATCCCCGTCTGAATACAGTGAGTGCACATGCAAGTCTGTCCTGCCAAGAAAATAGTCGATATTTGCCTTTCCTGATTTCATTTCATTTATAGCCCTATTAACGCCATACGCCTCAACAGCAAAATAGAATTCATCCAATACCACTGTAGCTGCAAAATCTAACGGGACAACTCCGGAAGTCTCTAGATTAAACTTTTTGATCTTTTCCTTAAACTGTTCTATTTCTAAATCAAGCGCGTTACAATTAAAAGACAATAGATGCAATAGTTGCATTCTTTGCCTTTGAGAAACGTGGTCAGAATTATTTTTTAAGCTAGCCGCAAGCGGCGCAGCGGCGCAGGCGACGCCAAGTCCCGGAACGCCGAGACTAGTCGTCAGAATTTCAAGGATAGCGATTCCGGCGATGGCTAAAATTACCGCTCCAATTTCGCCTTGACTTGGATTTGAATCTATAGTAAGCTTATTAACGGAATGAGGTGAAAGATTATGAAAAGTACCAGAGCTAACAAAACCCAACTCTTGAAACAACTGCGCAGGCTGCGTGAAACCGCTGCCAAGAGCAACTCTGCCCTTGCCAAAATGACCCCGGAAGAGGTTATTGAAAAACTGCGTAAGGATAGAGAGAGGATCTGGGAGGAGAAATTTGCTGCTCGTCCTTGATTCCAACGAATATATTTTTGCCCTCGGCCTGCACAAGAAACACTTCTCGGAAAAACTCATAGAGAGAATATTTTCCAGCCTTTCAGAAAACGCCATCCGCATACCCCGTATGGTTGTAGAAGAAGTAAAAAGCAACCTCACCGCCGAGACTTTCAAGGATTTTATTCTACTCATCCGCAAGGGAGCCATTCCTGTCGATGAAGATATTTCTGTCCCTTTTGAGTTAGGTGTCAAATATGAAACGCTGGGCTTCAAGGCTTCTGACGCCCTCATCGGCGCATACGCCGAGTATGTCGGCGCCGATGCCTTAGTCAGTGAAAACCGGCATTTTCTATCCCGCCACGCCAACCTTCCTTTTAAAGTCCTAACCGCGGAGCAAGCACTTAAGGCCTTACAAAAGAGATAAGTTAAATTTTCCGTTATCAGCCCAACATCAATAAACCCGGATTCGCCGGTTACGCGCGTGACATCCTTACCGCTTACCTTTGCGCAGTGGGGGTCGGTTGGAGAAAAACCAGAAACTACCCCATCCCTTACATAACTTTCAAATCTTATTAAAGCATCTTCTATTTTTTCGGCGGCTTCGCAAAGAATGATACGATTACTTTCTTTGTCTTGACACTCCACAAAGACATTCTTCAGTAAAATACCTGTGGCTTCCATATGTGACAATGCTGGATCTTCTTCTGTGCCTGCGTGCCCAATAGTAGAAGCTATTTTCTTAATATTAGAATGAGCGGCTTCCTGAAACAACATAAGATTAATTCTTAAATTTGCCACCGACTCTAAAAATTCTTTTTTACTTAAAACAGTTTTCTTCTTTTCCTTTATCCTATTAAGATCGTATACAATAACTATCAAATTACTAACGGCATCATGAAATAACGCGGATAAACCCACATGCCAATGGCCAAGCCCCTTTTGGACAACTACTGTTTGGTAACTAATTTTCTTAACCGTTTCCATTAAACGGCCGATATAGGTTAAGTGCTCTAATGCATTATCTAGAGGGTCAGGCTTATCGCCATTGGGGGCCGCCGGCCACTGGATACTCGCAGGATTACCAGAATCGCCTCTCTTCGCTTTCTTCCTCCCCGCCGCAAGCGGCCCTTCGACTGCGCTCAGGGCAGGCGCCATGGCGCAGGCAAACACAAATGGGCCTGCAGTTGCCGGATGCATAAGTAATCCTGCCAGCGC
>JAHJJA010000102.1 GCA_018822885.1 Candidatus Omnitrophota bacterium | reverse complement strand
AAATATGTGTGTCTACGCGGACATTCGGGCCTCCGGGCAGTATTAACTGCTCGATTTTTCCTGGCGAGGGCATGAAGTTATTGGTGTGATCCTCCGCGTTTATGCGGCATTCAATGGCATGGCCTTTTATCGGGATATCATCCTGCTGAAGTTTTATTTTTTCTCCTGCCGCAATGCGTATTTGTTCTTTTATCAGGTCAAGCCCGGTCACCATTTCAGTGACTGGATGTTCGACCTGGATCCTTGTGTTCATCTCCATGAAATAAAAGTTATTATTTTTATCAAGTAAAAATTCAATTGTGCCGGCGCTCACATAATTTACGCTTTTTATGCCGCGGATGGCCATTTCCCCCAAACGTTTGCGCAATTTAGCGTCTACGGCGGGCGAAGGAGATTCTTCTAGTAGTTTCTGATGGCGCCTCTGGATACTGCAATCCCTCTCTCCTAGATGTAAAAAGTGGCCGTATTTGTCCGCAAGGACCTGTATCTCTATGTGGCGAGGTTTTTCTATGTATTTTTCTATGTAGACATTAGGGTTGCCAAAATTTGCTTCTGCTTCGGCTTGAGCAGTCATAAGGCTTGAGACCAGAGTAAGGTCATTGTGGCAGATGCGCATGCCCTTGCCTCCGCCGCCTGCGGCTGCTTTGATGATAACCGGATAACCGATTTGCTTGGCGGTTTTAAGCGCTTCTTCCTTATTTTTTATGGTCGACTGGCTTCCCGGAACAATAGGCAGGCCTGCTTTATGCATTGTGGAGCGGGCTGTCATCTTGTCTCCCATGAGCCTGATGTTCTCGGGGGTCGGCCCGATAAAAGTTATTTTGCAGGATTCGCATATTTCCGCGAAATGAGGATTCTCGGCTAAAAAGCCGTATCCGGGATGGATAGCTTCAACGTCGGTTATTTCAGCGGCGCTGATGATGGCGGGGATATTGAGATAGCTGCTCGAGCTGGCTGCCTGTCCGATGCAGATAGCTTCGTCAGCAAAGCGCACATGTAGAGAATTACGGTCCGCTTCGGAAAAGACTGCGACCGTGCGTATCCCTAATTCGCGGCAGGCGCGTATAATTCTAAGGGCGATTTCGCCCCGGTTTGCGATCAGTATTTTAGAAAACATTTAAAGCGGTTCAATAAGGAACATCGGCTGGCCGAATTCTACCGGTTCAGCGTTATCGACTAATATCTCCAGGATTTTTCCCTTGATCTCTGATTTTATTTCGTTCATCAGTTTCATTGCTTCAATGATGCAGATGACTTGTCCGGGTTCTATTGTCTGGCCTACTTCTGCATATGGCGGGGCTTCCGGTGCAGGCGCGCGGTAGAAAGTCCCTACCATGGGCGCCCTGATCTCAACTGTTTTGGTCGAAACCCTCTCGTTTACGGGCTCGGCAACTTTTCTTACGTCTGTTTCAGTTGATTGCGCGTGCCTCTCCATAATTATCGGCCCGCTGAAAGACTCGTTTCCGGAAGCGCCTCT
Organism: Candidatus Omnitrophota bacterium; assembly: GCA_018822885.1. Taxonomy (GTDB): domain Bacteria; phylum Omnitrophota; class Gorgyraeia; order Gygaellales; family Profunditerraquicolaceae; genus JAHJJA01. Next base: position 10,113 of record JAHJJA010000102.1, on the reverse strand, counting down.
TTTTAGCTTGATGCGCGTTCCGTCTTTTTCGATCTCCAGCTCCACCAGGCCGTTTTCATTCATCAGGTTGAGCATTTCCTTTATTTCTTTGATGTTCATTGGGATACCCTTTCGACGTATTCTCCGGTGCGCGTGTCTACCTTTATATTGTCCCCTTCATTAATAAACAAAGGGACCTGTACTGTTGCGCCGGTTTCAATTTCCGCTTGCTTAAAGCTTCCTTTTGCCGTATCGCCCTTGATGCCTGGTTCGGTGTGAATGATTTTAAAGATCACGGAATTGGGTAGGTTTACGTTAAGGCTTTCGTTTTTGTAGAAATACCCGCTTACTTCGATATTATCTTTAAGGAATTTTGTTTTTTCTCCCAGAGAGTCTTCTGGTATGGCTATTTCTTCAAAGGTCTCCTGGTCCATAAAATGATACATGTGCGCGGAGTTGTACTGATATTGCAGCTTTCTTTCCTCGACAAAGGCCTGATCGACCTTTTCATCGCCTCTAAAGGTCCTCTCCTGCACGCTGTTATTCTTCATGTTTCTCATCTTAGCGCGCACAAAAGCGGCTCCTTTGCCGGGTTTGACATGGTCAGTATCGATTACCACCCAGACTTGGTCATCTACTAATACAGTTACCCCTGCCTTTACTTCATTTATTGATAATGCCACCTGGATTGTCCTCCTGTCCTGATTATACGGTTACTATCGGCTTAAAACCTTGCATCCATCCCTGGTTACTAAAACCATGTCTTCTACTCTAACGCCGAATTTTCCGGGGATGTATATTGCGGGCTCAACCGTAAAGATCATCCCCGGCTTTAGCAGGATGTCTGCTCTTGGGGAGATTTTGGGAGCTTCGTGGATTTCAAGGCCTACTCCATGGCCTAAACTGTGGCCAAATCGCGCCCCAAACCCAGAATTTACTATGACTTCGCGGCCTGCCTTGTCTACTTCAGAGGCCTTAATACCCGGTTTAACCTGTTTTATGGCGTAACTTTGCGCCTTTAATACAATTCCGAGAATCTCTTGTGCAAGAACAGTAATTCTACCTGAAAAATACACCCTTGTCAAGTCGGATTTATAGCCCTCGAACTCCACCCCTATATCTATAAGTACAGGTTCGTTATTCTTGATTTTCCGCTGTGTGGGGAAGTGGTGCGGATAGCATGAGTTTGGGCCGGAAGCGACAATAATATCAAAGGCTGTTTTTAATGCGCCTTGATACCTTATAAAACGTTCAAGTTCAGCCGCTATAGCAAGTTCGGTTTTGCCCGGGCGGATATGTTTTCTTATGAATTTTAAAGCCGCGACATTTATTTTTACGGCCCTTTTTATCTTTAAAAGTTCTTCCTTGTCTTTTGTCAGGCGCAGTTCTTCTATTAAGCCGCTTGCAGGTTCTAATCGCGCAATTTTACGCAGGCTGCCGGATAATTCTTGATAGCCGTAAAAGCTTAAATTATTCTCTTCAAATCCTATGCGTTTTAGTTTTAATTCAAAGCAGGTTCGCGCGATTATGCTGTAAATTGGCCCGTCAATCTTCTGGATCGAGGCCTCCGATTTTAGTTTTTGTTTTGCTTCTTCCAGGTAGCGGAAATCAGTGAAAAAAACAGTACCTTTTTTTGAAATCAAGAGAAAAGAATCGCGGCTAAGATATTTAGTGAGATACGTAATATTATACGGGTCGGTTATGATCAGCCCGTCTAGTTTGCTCTGTTCTAATTTTTGGAGGATTTGTTTTATCCGGGAAGCCATGGTTAATTAAATCAGATCGATTAATGCCTCAAGGCCGAGAAAATAGCTTTTGGGCCCGAAACCTAAGATCGTGCCTTTTGCTACAGGGCTGATCAGCGATTTGTGCCTGAATTCTTCTCGGGAGTAGATATTGGAAAGGTGCACTTCTATAGTGATGATTCCCGATGCTGCTATTGCATCGCGGATAGCGACGCTTGTGTGCGTGTAAGCGGCGGGATTGATCAGTAAGCCATGAAATTTATTTTTGGCTTTACCGATCAGGTCAACGATCTTACCTTCGTGGTTGGATTGGATTATTTTAAGGGCCACCTTTTTCTTCTTGGCGATCTTCCCCAGGCCGTCGTTGATCTGTTTTAAAGTGGTCCTGCCGTAAACCGCAGGCTCCCTTTGGCCGAGCATATCCAGATTCGGCCCGTGAATAACAAGAATTTTTTTCATTTTTCAGCTTCGTCAATCAACATGACCGGGATTCCGTCTTTGATCGGGTATTTCCTTCCGCACTTTTTGCAACAGATCTTATTTTCCTTTAATTCTACGTCCCCTTTACAGGCCGGACAGGCTAGGATATCGAGCAGCTCTTTGTCTATCATTGCTTGCCTCCTTGTTCAGCGTTTTTTGTTTTCGTGACGTACTGCATCCTAAGTTCATATAAAAGGTTTTCCACTAGGGTTTCTTCTTCTTTAGTCAGGTTGCCTTTTGTTTTCTCCTGAAGCATACCTATTGTGTCAATGAGAAATTTTGCCTGAGTGAGGTCTTCTTCGGTTTTATTGGTCGAAGGATTTGGCATTTGGCCCAAGGCAATAGCTGCTTGTAAAGCTAAGGTGGTGATAAAAAAGTTAAAATCAGGCGCAGGGGGCACAAAATCTTTTTTTTCCTGAGGCGCTACCTTCTCTTTGCCTGTCTGTTCCTTCCAGTTTTCGTCGACCTTCTTTTTATTCTCTTCCATAGTTTTAATAGACCACTATTCCGGCGTAACCCACTACGCTGTCTTTGTCATTGGTTACATCGCCGCTAGTTTGGTATTTTATCAGTTTTGCGTTATTTGCCCCCAGAGATTTTGCCGCTGACAGCATTACGGCCGTCGGAGCCGAACCGCACATGGTTATATCAAGACGGGCGGTCTCTTTCATGAGCTTATCTTCGTTTAGTTCCAGGATCGCTTTTATGGCTTCCTTGTCTTTCTTGAGGGCCTCTTCCTGTGGTTCATAATGCGTCATATCGGAGCTGGCTACGATTAAAACCGAGCCTTTTATTTTGAGCAAATTTACTGCCTCCGCGATTTCTTTTCCGACGCACTTAAGCGCGTTTATGTCTTGCGACATGAATGTAATCGGCACTATTTCAAAATCCGTACTGAAATATTGCAAAAAAGGAAGTTCTACTTCTAATGAATGTTCGTAAGCGTGAGCCAAATAGTCTTCTTCCAGATATTTGGACCCTGACAGCATCGCTTTTGCTAAAGCGGAATTTATCTTTACCTCTCCCAGGGGGGTTTTCCATATTCCTTCAGTCATTATGCTGAAGGCCGAGCCGTAGCCTGTATGATTCGGCCCGAGCAGTATAATATTCTTTTTTATGTTTATAGAGCTGACAGTTTCTGCCGCAACTTTTCCCGAATAAGGGTAACCAGCGTGCGGAAGCATACATCCGATAGCATCAAACTTTTCTGTTTTTTTGTCTATCAGGGATTCTATCTGGCTTCTTAAGGAGCGTTCAGAGGCCGGGTAAAATTGTCCGGCAACAACCGGCTCCCTTACTTTAGATGACTGCACCGTAAATATCCTCCAGAAGAATTTTAGCGCTTATCACTTCATTTTTGGTGGCAGGTTGATGCGCTTCGATTACTTTTATGGTTTCTTTTTTCAGGTAAGGCGTAAAGATCGAGAAATCTAGCTCTCCTTTGCCGGGAGCCAGGTGGTCTTGGAATCTGGCTATATCGTGCAGGTGTATGCCGATTAGACTCTTGCCGTAGCGATCAAGATAGTCCTTGTGAAAGCAAAAACCAAGGTTTTCCGTCAATTGGGCATGGCCGGTATCATGCCAGTAAAAAATATTACTGCCGGCAAACTTATTCAGGATTATCCCCATCTCATCCTGTGAAGGGATCTCTCGGTAGTAAAAGCGGTTCTCTACCCCTAAAAGAATATTTTTCTTTTGGGCGTAAGAGTTTATTTCTTCAAGGCTCTTTAAGGCGTTTTCAAGAAAAACATGGCTTAACTGCGCCCTTTTTTTAATTACGGTATCCCGCAATGCCTTAAAATTGTTGTCTTCTTCAGGGCCCCTCTTTCGCAAATGGATCAGGCTTCTGGTCTCGTCTTCCATCTCAACCCTGCCGCAGTGCAAAACTACTGCTTTGCCGCCCAAAACAGACGCCGTGTCAATAGTCTTCTTGGTGAATCTTACGGCAAGGGCCCTCTCTTCTTCGTAGGTAGAGGACATTGAATAGCAATCAGGAAGCGCTTCGTCCCGGTCAAGGTCTGCCGGTATCGGGCAGTAATTATGGAGGCTGACAATCTTTATCAACCCTTCATTTACAGCCTTTTCAATGTCTTTTATGATCGAAGCAGTGAGATTAAAGCTTAATTCCGCTTCTTCAAACCCTAATTTCTTGATTTCAAAGAGCAGTTTTCTGCCGTTTTCATAGCGAAAAGCGTTCCAAGAAGTTGAAAGGGCAAGTCCCATTTTTATCTTCTTGCCCGGGTCTTCTTTCTTTTGCGTTCGCTAGGTTTTTCGTAGTGTTTGCGGTCGCGAACTTCTCTCAAAATGCCTTCCTGTTCGATCTTCTTCTTAAAACGGCGCAGCGCTGATTCAAAAGATTCGTCTCTTTTTACCTCTATTTCCGACAATATTATCATCCCCTTTCTTAGTTTAATTACAAAAAAATACTATACCACTGATTATAAAAGGTGTCAACTTTATTCTATTTCGAAAGAAACAACTACATTGAAGGATAATTCCGGGTAATCCAGGTCTTTGGGGAAAGTCGGGAAAGGGGCTGATTCTTTAAGGCTTTTAAGGGCGATCTCTTTCAGGTATTGGCTGGCAGTGGATTTTTCATCGATTATCTTTATGTCTTTTAAGTCGCCTGTCCTGGTGATTACAAAAGACAGGTATGCTTCTCCGGTGTCACTGCCGGAGTAGTTTTGATAAAGCGTACGCCTGATTTTTTCGCGCACGATCTGGGAGTGGGAGATGTACGGGATGCTGGCGATCTTATTACTTTGCGGAGGAGAGATCATCACCCTTTTTTTGACGGCGAGGTTAGTCGGTTTGGTGATCCGCGGTTTGCTTATGGCTGAGTCGGGGATCACGATCCTCCCCAGTTTTCCATTAGACGGGCCTTCTTTGTTTGCTCCGGAAAAAGAGCTTTTTTGCCCGGAGACTATCCTGTTAGGGATTTTTATAAATGCCTCCTTTTTACCGGTCTTTTGTCCCTCCGGAATCTTCCTTGGCGCGAAGTTTTTAACATAGCTGATTTCAATTTTTCTCTCCGGTTTTATCGAGAGAGAAGTCAAAAAATTCGTCTGGAAACAAAGTATTGCCAGGTGCAGGATTACGGAAAGTAAAAGCGCTATTTGGAATAAACGTTCGGTGAACATAAAATTAAGTTAACATAAAGAATCTTTCTTTGCAAGTAACAAAAAAGGGGACGTTTCTATTTTTTCTTTTTCAAGCGTTTAAAAAAATAGAAACGTCCCCTTTTTTTAGATCTCAAACTTCAGGCTTGCGTTCACCGAGAGCCCGGGCATGGGATATCCGTTTATAAATTGGTATTTTTCATTTAAGAGGTTGTTGACTGAAAAATAAAAGGTCGTGCCTTTGTTCAGCTTTTTGGATAAGTTAAAGTCCATAGTGAAAAATCTTTTTACCGTGAGCGTGTTATCAGCGTCGTTAAATCTGCTATCGGTAAGTTGCCCCTTTATTTCTGCGCCGAATCCTTTAAAGCCGTTAAGTTTTAAAGCGAAATCCGCTTTTTGCTGGGGTTGATAGACCAGGTATTTATGGTTATCTTTGTCTTTAGCGGATAGATAGGTGTAGCCGCTTGTGAATTTAAGATGTTTATTCAAGCGGATAGTATTTACGAATTCAACGCCCTGGATAAGTGCGGAACTGACATTTTGAGGGGTCCAGACGCCCGTAGAGTCAGGGGCCCATTGTATCAGGTCGTCATAGGTGCTTCTGAAATAGGTCACTGCGGGGTTGAGGAATTTATTTAGTTCACTGTTTAATCCGAATTCATAACTGGTGCCTTTTTCGGGTTTTAGCTCGGGGTTTCCCACGGCCCACCCTTCGTTCGGCCAGTATAGATCGTTGAATGTAGGAGCGCGGAAAGAGCGGCTAAACAGCGCGTGGATATTAGTTTTTTCTTTGAAATTATAGTTGAGCGATACGCTCGGGCTTGTCTGCGAGCCGAAATTTGAGTATTCGTCAAAGCGAAAGCCAAAGGAAGTCTTTAAATCCTTTGTCAGATTGATCTTGTTTTCTAAATAACCCGCGTAAACGGTGTAGTCGTGTTTTGCGGTCTGGGTGCTGTCATTGTAATTAAACAGATTGTCAAACCCGCAGATAAGCTCGTAATTATGGAATATTTGTTTGTTTAATTGCGTCTGAATGCCCCTTACCTGAGTTTTATGCACGCTTTTACTACCGGCGGTGTCAAAAATAGAATATGCCGAGTTTTCATCAAACTGGAGGCGTTCGTAGTTGTTGAATATTTTTGCCGATACTCCGAGTGTTTCGTCGGGTTTAAATGACCAGCTTAGGTCCATAAAGCTTTTTTGGCTCGTTTGCCTGTCGTCGTAATCAGGAGAAGTCGTGGGGCCGGGCGTACCCACAGAGTTTTTACTGGCGCCTCCGTTAATAGTGAGTTTATTATTTTCTGCCAGTTCGTATTGGAGCTTAGCGCTCATGCTTTTTGCCTCAAAGTCGGAATTTTGCCTGAAGCCTGCAGAGCTGTCGTATTCTGCGCTAAGCAGATATCCGAACTTCCCGAATTTCGCTGCGTTATTAAGCTTTTCGGTGTAACTTTTAAAAGTCCCGAATCCGGTTGTGAAATCGGTTTTCATTTTATCTCTGGGAGGGTTTTTGGTGATAATGTTTATGGTACCCCCCATCGCCGAGGAACCATAGAGGTTTGAAGCCGGGCCGCGCAGGACCTCGACCCTTTCTACGTTATTAAGAGGGATGTTACTAAAATCTACCTGTCCGTCTCGAGGGCTATTTATCGGCCGTCCATCCATCATGACCAGCACTTGAGAGGCGGTTGAGCCGCGCATCATTACTGTTTTTGTCGCTCCTTGTCCTCCGTAACTGCCGACATTTATCGAGCTAATACCTTCTAATACATCTGTGATATCTTTAGCTTGAGAATCAGCGATCATTTTAGATGTGATGATATCCACATTACGCCCTGATTCTGACGCCAATTCCTCTGTTCTCGAGGGTGTGATAACTATTTTCTCAAGTTCCAGCTCTTGGGCTACAGCGTTTCCTAAAAAAACAAAACTCAGAGTGAGAATCGCAAGATAAAATTTCATTACTTTTTTCATTGAATTACCTTCCTTTCATCGCGAAAGTACTTACCATCTTAAGCGATCGTCCGGACTCACCAATTTCTTGGCATTACCGTTGCGCGGCAGTACCCGGGATCTCAACCGGGATTTCCTTCGCTTGAGCGGTTTTCCATTGCATTAGGTTAAGAAAATTCTTTAATGTCTAAAAACCAGTGTTTCCAAAAACCTTCCTTTAGGATCGGTTCAGACTTTGTAATTTTAAGCCTGTTTTTGAATATCGGCCCATCAACCACGACTGTATGGAACTCTCCTTTCTCTCCGCAAGGGCATATACCCCTGGCGATAAATTCTTTGATTATGCCTTTGTCTATTTCTTTTCCGATAAACTCCCTGCCCAGGATATCAGCTTTACAGCTGACGATCACCGCTTTAAAACCAAGGCCCAGAAATTCATTGATAATATTTTCCGGCTCGTTCTTCCAGAGGGGCTCTATCGCGTTGATCTTGAGTTCTGCGCAAACTCGTTCGACCCAGTTCTGGTGTTCCTCAAGGTAGATGTCACCGAACACCATTGAATTTATTCCCTGATTTTTAAATCCTTCCACTGCTTCTTTAAACTCATCCTCATATTTTTGCATATCGGGGCTTACTTCCTTTTGCGTTAAAGGTATTCCGATGAGTTCAGCTTGCCGCTTAAGAAGCCTGCTTTCTAATCCATGAAAACAACCTCTTTTAGATTCCTTGGAAATAAAATTCAGGAGGCATTTTACGTTGAGGCCATTTTGAACTGCCTTGTAGTATGCCAGGCAGCTGTCTTTGCCGCCGCTCCAGGAAGATATTGCTGCCAGTTTATTCATAACAGGCTCCTTTGTAAGAAACAGATACAAAACAGCACGGCAATTTCCGTGATCTCATTTACGGCGCCGATAGTGTCTCCGGTTATACCGCTTATTTTTCTTTTAATGAGTAAGCCCGATATATAGGTAAACAGGGAGATGATTATCAGGATCAAAAGCCCTTTAAAACCCCAGACCAGGAATGATAATGCCAAAGCAAACAGAGTTGCTGTCGCGAATATTTTTAAGTTTATCCCTTTAGTAAAGCTTTTTGCTTTTCCTTCCTCGCGCGCATAGGGGAATAAAAAGATCAGAAAGACCATTGCCCATCGGCTTAAAAGGCAGGTTAAAATTAGCGCTATAGGTAGAAGGTATATATTTATTGATATAAGAAGCGCTATTTTAAGAAGGATAGCGCTTACGATACTTAATACTCCCATTACTCCGGCATGCGAATCACGCATGATCTTAAGCATCTCCTCCTTATTCTTATTGCTCATAAAAGCATCTGCCGTATCAGAGAGGCCGTCAAGGTGCATTCCTCCTGTTATGAGGATAAGGAAAATCACCAAAATAATACTGGCGCTTAACTGTTGAAACCCGAAATAAAGCAGTGCCAGATAAGCTCCTGTAAGGATCCCGCCGATCATCAATCCGATAATAGGAAAGAATATCAGGGAGTAAGATACCGTGTTCTCTCTTATATGTTTAATTTTAACCGGCACAATTGTTAAGAATTGCAGCGCCGCTAACAAACTTTTCATTTTGATATTCAAGACCCGATCTTACGATGTTTTTTTGTTCACAAGATCGGGTCTTGTTTCTTTTTTTCTGAAACTCCCGCGCTTTTGAAGGTGGCCATCTGCGTTAAGATTTTAATCGCGGCTTCGGCTAGACCTATACCAAGAGCTGCGCCTGTTCCTTCTCCCAACCTTAGATTAAGATCAAGCAGGGGTTTTAACCCGATGTGCTTAAGGATGTATTTATGTCCGCTTTCAACTGAACTGTGTGCTGCGATCATATAATCTTTAGTCTTTGGTTCAATTTTAAAAGCAATAAGCGCTGCCGCGCCTGAAATAAATCCGTCGATAACTACGGGGATTTTATGGGAAGCTGCCGCAAGGATGATCCCGCAAAGCCCGCCGATTTCAAAACCGCCGACTTTTGCGAGTACATCAATCGGGTCATCTGCATCGGGTTTATTAACAGCAAGCGCTTTTTTAATAATTTCTATTTTATTTTTCAGTGATTTGTCGTCAATCCCAGCGCCTCTTCCCGTAATGTTTTCTATAGGTTCTTTTGTGAAGACTGCGGTCATCGCGCTTGCCGCTGTAGTATTACCTATTCCCATCTCTCCTATGCCGATGATATCAATGCCCTTATTTAATTCTTCTTCAAATATCTCTATTCCTGTTTCAATAGCTTTTATCGCTTCTTCTCTTATCATTGCCGGGCAGCGGGCCATGTTTTTTGTGCCGTAGCCGGCTTTTTTTATAATTAGTTTCTTGTCTGGCTTTAAATCACTTGCCACGCCTATATCGACAACTACGACTCTTGCGCCGGTATGATTTGCCAAAACATTTATCCCCGCGCCTCCATTTAAAAAATTGTAAACCATTTGCGCGGTCACTTCTTTGGGAAAGGCGCTTACCCCTTCTTCTGTAACTCCGTGGTCTGCCGCAAGAGTAAAAATAACCTTATTTTCTACACTTGGGTTTGTCTTTCCGGTAATGCCGCAGATTTGCTTTGCTAATTCTTCGAGCCTTCCTAAGCTGCCCAATGGTTTAGTTAGGTTATCTAGTCGCTCTTGAGTCTTATTGACGAACCCTTGATCGATTACGGAGATTTTTCTAATCGTTTCTTTGATTTTATTCATTGTCGCCTCATTTGCGCTGTTTGTGACCTTTTTCTTTTACCAGCATTGGGATCCCGGATACCATAAAAATGACTTCGCTAGCTTCTTTTGCGAATATCTGATTGACCTTGCCGGCGATATCGCGAAAATCCCTGGCGAGTTTA
>JAHJJA010000101.1 GCA_018822885.1 Candidatus Omnitrophota bacterium | reverse complement strand
TTGCAATTCACGTTTCCGGCTATAATAAAGCCTTGTTTTGGTTTTGGTTCATCTGGAATCCAAAAGATTCAAAATAAAGATGAGCTCTTGGTTCAATATGAGATGATAAGTAAAAAGCATAAGGATTTGATTCTTCAGGAATTTATTCCTGGTAACGAAATATTAGCTGTTTGCGCCATTGTTAATAGTGATAACGAATATAAAAAAGATTTTTGTACATACTGGATATCTCGAAGGCCGGAATTGAGGGTTTTCCAAACTATTGCAGAGACCCATAGGATGGAGGAGCCACCAGATAATCTTGAATCAGTTAGGGATCTTTTTAAAGCAATAAGATATATAGGTTACGCTAATTTGCAGTTTAAGCTTGACTCAAGAGACAATAATCTCAAATTAATGGAAATAAATCCTAGATTTGGCAGTTTTATCTGGATGCCCCTGGAAGCGGGTATCAATTACCCGTTGATTAATCTTAATATACATGCGGGAGAAAGGATTGAATTTCATAAAATAAATATTCCCAGTGACACTGTTTTTCTTTGTCCCGATAAAGATCTAATTGTGCTAATGATTTATTTTTGGTGCTTAATAAAAAAGCGGCTTGATTACTTATTGTACAAAGACAGAATAAGTAGTTTCCAGAATTTGCCCTCTCTGAGGGTGGTCATAAATGATTATAAAAAGAGTTATTTTTGCCCGAGCAAGAGATTCGATCTTTTCGTAAAAAACTTTATTTCTGACCCTTTAGTTTCTATCTGTATCTGGTTATTGTATGTTTGGCGATTTCTGAAATATGAATATCCGCGTAACTTTCAGCAATAGACAATCGCAGACATACGAGTTAAAAGAGAACTTTAATACGTTTTTATTCGTAGAAATTCTACCTTGGGGCATGATAGCGTAAATAATCCTTGTGGCAAGCATAGGTTCATTCTAAAATATACAGGTCTTGATTTAGAAAATAATTGAAGGGGGTGATAAAGATTATTTTACCCAAAAATAAACATGCACAATAGGAGTATTTGATAAATTCGAAAAGAATCAATTTATCAGCTTATCTCAAGGCAAGAATAAAACAGCTGCTCTTGTTGGGTTATAAGGAAGGATGCCATATGAATAATAAAAGGGTTTTAGTAAGCGTTGCAACTACCATTTTTTTGCTCTTATCTGGATTTTGTAATTTCTACAGTGTTGTCTTAGCAGAAACCAAATTTACCTGGGGGCCTTATTTTCGAATTAGGCATGAATATTGGAAGAACTGGAAAGATATGAATAATGATCTGTTGGATAATAGAAACTTTTTTCGTGTAAAGTCAAGTCTTTGGGGGAACTTGGATCTGAACAAAGATATAAATTTTTATGGAAAACTTACAAATGAATTCCGGGCGTATACTTATTTTGGCGGAAGCACTCCTTCGGTTCCGGATAAGAGCCCCACAAAGAAAGGTTATCGGTTTGAAATAGATGAAATAGTTTTTGATAATCTCTATTTTAATATAAAAAATATTGCAGGCCAGCCATTAGATTTATGTCTTGGAAGGCAGGACCTTAGAGGTTTTGGAGAAGGATTTTTATTGGCGGACGGTACGCCGCAGGATGGCTCAAGGACTTACTATTTTAATGCTTCTAAGACTACATTACGTGTTGATCCAAACAATAGCGTGGATATGATTTATATAAATGACCCTAGGGATGAAAGATTCTTGCCGGTAATCAATAGAAAAGAGTTAGCCGCGTATAATAAACCGGCCTCCGATAAAATCCCGCAACTGCTCAATACAACCGATGAAGAGGCATATTCGCTTTATTGGAAGTATGCAGGGAATCCATCTTATGATATGAAGGGCACAAGGCAGCTTGCTCTAGAAATGTATTATATCTATAAGATTGAAAGCGGAGACAATGGCTCAGGGTATCAGGCATCAAAAGGAAGGATTAATACGTTTGGCTCATTCGCAAAGTACGCTTTTGGTTCTTGGGCATTAAAGGGCCAACTTGCTTCCCAGTTTGGCAATTACGGAGATAATGATCGCCAGGGGCTCGGCGGGTATGCTTATTTGGAGAAGAATTTTTATAATTCCGCTTGGAAGCCTGAATTGAAAGCCGGATATATTTATCTTTCTGGCGACAAGAAGAAAACTGATAAAGTCGAATCCTGGGATCCTTTGTTTTCTCGCTATCCCTGGATATCGGAATTATATATGTTAAGTATGAGCGCTGAAACAGGAATAAGCGGTTATTGGACTAATTTGCAGGTCTGGAGGACCGAACTTTCTTTTAAGCCGTCCAAGAAAACAAAGATTACGCTCTGGTATAATTTTCTTAGGGCTAATGAACAGGTCGCAGCCAGCAGTATCTTTTCGGGAACCGGTAAAAACAGGGGGCATCTTCCTCAACTAAAGGCTGAGTATTCTTTTAGTGATAATATATCTACCTATTTTCTTGCGGAATATCTGATCCCAGGAGATTTCTATAAGAATAAGAGTGAAGCATTATTCTTGCGCAGTGAATTACAGTTCAAATTCTAAGTTGGAGCACCTAGAAGGAAAGATTATAATTATAATTCCGACCTTTAATGAAGCGGAAAATATTCCCGTTTTAATCAAGGAAGTATTTTCTCTAGACTTGAATTATTCGCTCTTGGTTATAGATGATAATTCTCCTGACGGGACATCTCAAATAGTGAGAAAGATGCAGGAAATATTCCCTTTATTGTTTCTTGTGACCAGAAAAGAAAAACTAGGATTAGGCAGCGCTTATGTTGACGGATTCAAATACGCTTTGGAAAAAGGCTATAACATAATTGTTCAGATGGATGCGGATTTATCACATGATCCGGAATGTCTACCGGCAATGCTTGATTTGCTTAAAAATTCAGATCTAGTAATTGGTAGTAGATATGTAAAGAGAGGAGGGGTCTGTAATTGGGTTCTTGGCAGAAGTGTAATGAGTAGGGCCGGTAATATTTTTGCAAAAACTATGCTTGGCTTCTCTATAAATGACTCGACCAGCGGATTCAAGGTTGTCAAAAGAAAGGTTTTAGAGGCCATTGATTTCAAAACTTTGACTTCAAGAGGGTATTCTTTCCAGATTGAAATGGTATATCGAGCTTTCTTAAAAGGTTTTAAGATCATAGAGTATCCGATTATCTTTAGAGGAAGAAAGAACGAGAGGTCAAAGATGTCTTTGGGTATATTTATAGAAGCTTTTTTCAGGGTTATATTTTGGAGCTTCTCAAAGAGTTTATCAAGCTTCAAAAATC
>JAHJJA010000100.1 GCA_018822885.1 Candidatus Omnitrophota bacterium | reverse complement strand
TCTTTTAGGTATAACCGATATTGATCCGTTAAAATACGGGCTTTTATTTGAGCGCTTCCTTAATCCTGAACGCATGGGCCTGCCTGATATTGATATTGACTTCTGCTATGAAAGAAGGCAGGAGGTCATTGATTATGTCACGAAAAAATACGGACAGGAAAATGTCGCCCAGATCATCACTTTTGGGACGATGCAGGCGCGCGCGGTGGTGCGCGACGTGGGCAGGGTAATGGGCATGCCTTACGCTGATGTGGACCGTATCGCGAAGATGATCTCACCTGACCCATCACTGACCTTAAAGGATTCCCTTGAAGGAGAGACCGAGTTAAGGAATCTCTACAAGACAGACCAGCAGGTGACTAAATTAGTGGATACGGCTTTGACGCTTGAGGGATTAAACCGCCATGCCTCAATGCACGCCGCGGGAGTGGTGATCGCGGACAAGCCGCTGGATAGTTATTCCCCGATATTTAAGACCGGTGACGACCAGATCACAACCGGTTACAGTATGGGAACCCTGGAGAAGATAGGCTTGTTAAAAGTGGATTTCCTGGGCCTTCGCACGCTTACGGTGATCGATGAGACGGTAAAACTCGTTGAGAAGATTCACGGCAAGAAAATAGATATAAAGAACCTTCCTTTAGATGATGAAAAGACCTTTAAACTTTTAGCCGCCTCCCGGACAATGGGGGTGTTTCAGGTTGAAAGTTCAGGGATGCGCGACCTGTTAAAGAAACTCGAGCCAACGCGTTTTGAAGACCTGATCGCGCTCCTTGCACTGTATCGTCCGGGCCCCATCGGCTCAGGTATGCTTGATGATTTCATGAAGCGAAAGCATAATCTGATTCCGGTAAAATACGAACTGCCGCAATTAGAGGCGATCTTAAAAGAGACCTACGGGATCATGGTCTATCAGGAGCAGATCATGCAGGTCGCATCCAGCCTTGCCGGGTTTAGCCTGGCGCAGGCGGATCTTTTGCGTAAGGCCATGGGCAAAAAAATCCCGGAGGTCATGGAGAAACAGAGGAAGAATTTTGTAACCGGGTGCGTGAAGAATAAGATCAGGGAATCCACCGCCTCAAAGATCTTTGATTTGATCGAATATTTTTCGGGTTACGGATTCAATAAATGTGTGGCCGGTTCTACTGAAATCATAGATGCTGATACGGGAAAGCCGGTCACAGTCAAAGGCCTTTTTGAGAAAAGCGCATCCGCGCGATTTACTTTAAGCTGTGATGAAAATCTCGGAATAGTAAAAACTAAGATAAAGGACGTCGTCTATAACGGGATCAAGCCGGTTTATAAATTAAAAACAGGTTTAGGCAGAGAGATCATAGCGACTTCTAACCACCCGTTTTTTACTTTTAACGGCTGGCAGGAGTTAGGGGACCTGCGCATCGGCCAGAGAATCGCTTTAAACAGGATCACTCCTTTTGAGGGCACGTTACGACTTGACGAGCATAAGATAATTGTTTTGGCGTGGGTCCTTTCTGAAGGTAACACCTGCCATCCCAGCGGAGTCTCCTTTTACAATAACGATAGAAAATTAGTCGATGATTTTGTGGCTAATGCCAAGAACTTTGATAATACGATCCCTACTATTAGGCAAAGGAGCGGCCGTTTTGAAGTGTACGCTGGTACAGGTAAAGATTGCCGTTTCTATAAAGGGCAATCTCCTTGGAATGAGGGGACAGTCAAATTAATGGACAGCACCAAGAGCGGCGTCCGCGTCTGGGTAGAAGAGCTGGGCTTGCATTATAAGAAAGCTACGGAAAAATTCATTCCCGAAGATATTTTTAGCCTAAACAAACAGCAGCTTGCCTTGTTTTTAGGGAGGATGTGGTCCGGGGATGGTTTTATCTTTTCTAAAAATAACACGGTTCCTTTTTATGCCACTTCTTCTTACAGGCTTTGTCAGCAGATGCAGGAGCTGTTTTTGAGATTTGGTATGGTGACCCGTCTGACAAAAAATACGTTTAAGTATCAATACAAGGATACACAAAGTTTAAAGCAGGGTTTTACGCTTTATCTTTTTGGCTCTACCAGCATAAAGGCATTTATTCAAGAGATATGCCCATTTATAATCGGTAGAGATGAGCAAATCTCGGCAATAAAGGATTATTATAAAAATGTTCCGGCGGAACTAGAAAGTAAAGATACTTTGCCACCCGAGATAAAACAGCTGGTGAGGGAGGAAAAGGAAAAACTTGGGTTGACTTGGGTTGAACTTGAGGAAAAAACCGGTATTTGCATGAAGGAGTTTTACGGTGGAGAGAAAAAACATAAAAAGGGATTCAGGAGAAATACTATTTTGCAATTGGCTCATTTTTTTGAGTCGCCAAGATTGTTAAGGTTTGTCAACTCTGATATAGTTTGGGATAGGGTAGAGGCGATTGAGTATATGGGCAGGCAGGAGACCTATGATTTAGAGATCGAAGGCATACATAACTTTGTTGCTAACGGGATTATCGTGCATAATTCACATTCAGCCGCCTACGCGCTGATCTCTTATCGGACAGCTTATTTGAAGGCAAATTATCCTGTTGAGTTTATGACTGCGCTTTTGACATCAGAGCGGGATAATACCGATAAGGTAGTTGAATATATCAATGAAGCCGAAAGGATGGGCCTCAAGGTTTTACCTCCGGATATAAATGAAAGCGAGATTTTGTTTAGTGTTGTGGATCAGGGTACGATTCGCTATGGCCTGTTAGCGGTAAAGAATGTGGGCGCTGGGGGCGCAGAATCAATAGTTCAGGCGAGAAAACAGGGCGGTAAATTTGCTACCTTGGAGGATCTGGCAAAGCGTATTGATTTGCGCCTTGCGAATAAAAAAGTGCTTGAGAGCCTGATAAAATGCGGCGCGCTTGATTCCTTTAATATGCCGCGCGCGCAAATGATCGCGGCACTCGAGATGATCCTTGAATCCGCTTCCAGGCAGCAAAGGGAAAGGGCAAAGGGACAGCTTTCATTTTTTGACGCGGGCTCTGCCGATAATGGCTTTAAGCAGTCGTCCAATAGTATCCCCCACGTAAAAGAGTGGCCGGAGCCGCAGCTTTTGGCGTTTGAAAAGGAGATGCTGGGTTTTTACGTCAGCGGACATCCTCTTGCGCGCTACTCCAGGCAATTGAAGCGTTTTGCTTCTACGTCTATCGCGACTTTGCATACGCATAAAGATGAGGATGAGATCAAGCTCGTGGCTTTGATCGCCAAGATAAAACAGACGACAACGCGCGCCAAGCAGGAGAAAATGGCGATTCTTAAGGTTGAAGACCTTGATGGCTCCGTAGAGGCGCTGGTCTTTCCCCGTACCTACCAGAAGGTTTCCCGTTATTTGCAGCTAAGTACCGTTGTCATGTTAAGGGGGATCATTAATTTGAAGGAGGATACTCCTAAAATCATTGTAAATGACCTGTTTCCTATAGATGAAATATATAAATTGATCTCCGGAATGAGCATAAATATCTCGGGAGTAAGAGAAAATATCTTTGATAGCTTAAGGGAATTGCTTTCTGCGTCTCGCGGAAGCGTTCCGATATACTTGCATGTGGATACTCCGGCCAAATCCCGAGTGCAATTGGTTGTAGGCGAGTCGCTTTATGTGTCTCCGAATGAGAAGCTGATCCAGGATATTGAGAGCTTGCTTGGGGCAGAGCGCTTGACTTTAGCCCTGTAGTAAATAATCCTCTTGACACTGTAACTTTTTGTTGTTATTATACTTACAGAGAAGGAGGCCTGAAAATGACCAAAAAGGATATTATTTTAAAAGTATCGGATGACACCGGTTTAAAGCAGATAGATGTGAAAAAAGTCGTGCAGAGGACTTTTGACTGCATTGTTGAAGCGCTGATCAGAGGGGAAAAGATAGAATTACGCAATTTCGGCGTATTTAAAGTAAAACAAAGGAAAAGCCGCACAGGCAGAAACCCCCGCACCAATGAAGTAATCCCTGTCCCACCGAGAAAAGTGGTTGTCTTCAAGGCTGGCTTGGAAATGAAGCAGAAAATAAAATAAACTCTCTTTAAGCTTTAAAAAACCTAAAATAATTCAGAAGGATCCGACCTTTTAATGTACAAACATATTCCGGGAACTAAAGATATTTTGCCTGATGAAACTTCGCTCTGGCAGTCAATAGAAGAAACCAGCCGCAATATTTTCTCTCTTTATAATTACAGCGAAATCCGTACTCCCGCGCTTGAGGATGTTTCTCTTTTTAACCGCTCGCTGGGGGAATCTACAGAGATCGTCCAGAAACAGATGTTTCTGACCAAAAGCGGCGAGGATGTCTATTGCCTGCGCCCCGAGGCAACTGCTTCTATTGTGCGCAGTTACATAGAGAACAGCCTTGATAAAACCGTTGGTTTCTCCAAGCTTTACTATATCGGGCCGATGTTCCGCCATGAAAGGCCGCAAAAGGGCCGTCTGCGACAGTTCCATCATATTGGATGTGAGGCAATAGGCTCGTTTGAGGCCGAGTTGGATGCGGAGGTCATCTCTCTTGCCGATTATCTGCTTAAAGGGTTTTTAATCCAAGGTTATAAGATAAAACTTAACAGCCTTGGCTGCCTGAAAGATAAGGCAAGATTGACTGAACTGTTGCGTGATAGATTAAAGGGTGAATTGGGCGCGCTTTGTCAGGATTGCCAGGTCCGTTATAACGGCAATGTTCTAAGGATCCTGGATTGCAAGAATGAAACTTGCAAGAATGTCGTTGAAAAAATAGACCTGAAGGATTCTTACTTGTGCCCTGAATGTAAGGCGCATTTCTTAAAAGTGAGAGAGGGGCTTGACTCGCTAGGTATCGGTTTTGAATATACACCACATCTTGTAAGGGGGCTTGATTATTACACCGGGACAGTTTTTGAGATCTCTCATCCGGAGTTAGGCTCTCAAGATGCCTTAGGCGCCGGGGGAAGGTATAATAATCTGGTAAAGGAGCTCGGCGGCCCGGATATGGGAGCTATCGGGTTTGCGTTTGGAATAGAAAGATTGTTATTGGTCACAAAGTTACAAGGTCAGAAAGTCACAAGTAAGAAGCTTAGTTATTTGATCAGCCTGGGTGAAGAAGCAAAAAAACAAGGCATAAAACTGCTTGAAAGTTTGCGTGAAAAGGGAATAGCCTGTGATACTGATTATGAAGGTAGGTCTCTGAAAGCCGCAATGCGCAGGGCAAATGATTTGGGGGCGAATAAAGTCCTGATCTTAGGTGAAAACGAGTTGAAAAACGGTGTTATAACCGTAAAGGATATGGTTTCAGGGGAACAGAAGGAAGTTGCTTTAGAAAGTTTAGCAAAGGATCTGAAATGCTAAGGACTCACAACTGCGGACAATTGAATGCTAGTGATACGGGGAAAGAAGTAACGCTTTGCGGCTGGGTGGCAAACCGCCGCGACCATGGAAAACTTATTTTCATTGATATCCGCGATAGATACGGCCTGACACAGGTTGTTTTTATCCCGAAGGACGCCGGAGAATTTTATAAGACAGCCCAGGATATCCGCTCGGAGTTTGTCATAAAAGTAAAGGGCCTGGTCAATAAGAGGCCGGCAAATACTATTAATCCTAAATTGCCTACCGGAGAAGTGGAGGTATTGGCCAAGGAACTGGAAGTCATAAATCCAAGCCTTACGCCGCCTTTTGAGATCGAGGATAATATCGAGGTTACTGAAGAGGCGCGCTTGAAATACCGCTATCTGGATTTGAGGAGAAAGAAGGTATTTAATAATTTTATTTTGCGCAGCAACCTTTACAAAGTCATCCGTAATTATCTGGATAAGCATGATTTTATCGAATGTGAGACTCCGATCCTTACAAAGTCTACCCCTGAAGGCGCGCGCGATTATCTTGTTCCCTCCAGGCTTAATATCGGACAATTTTACGCGCTTCCGCAGTCGCCGCAGTTGTTCAAGCAGATATTCATGGTCTCCGGGATCGAAAAATATTATCAGATCGCAAAATGTTTCCGTGATGAAGACCTGCGCGCTGACCGTCAGCCTGAATTCACCCAGCTTGACCTTGAGATGTCTTTTGTGGATGAAGAGGATATTTTTTCTCTATTGGAAGAATTAATGAGGCTGATCATAAAGGATTTGAAAGGTATAGAGATCAAGACCCCTTTCCCGAGGATCACTTATCAAGAGGCGATGAGTAAATATGGCAGCGATAAGCCGGATCTAAGAAAAGAGTTTGGCACTGATTTTGCCTTTGCCTGGATAGTGGATTTTCCCTTATTTAAGTATAACGATGAAGAGAAGCGCTGGGAGAGCGAGCATCATCCTTTTACCGCTCCACGCCAGCAGGATTTAGAGATCCTTGAATCATCTCCTGAAAAGGTGAAGTCGCGTTCGTATGATCTGGTCATAAACGGGATAGAATTAGGTTCCGGTTCGATAAGGATCCACAAGCAACAGTTGCAGGAAAAGATTTTTAAAATAATCGGTATCGATAAAGATCAGGCGTACAGGCGTTTTGGATTTTTGCTTGAGGCTTTTGAGTATGGCGCTCCGCCGCATGGAGGTTTTGCTTTTGGCGTGGACAGGCTGCTTGCGCTTCTAGCCGCAGAGGCAAGTATCAGGGAAGTCATAGCTTTTCCCAAGACAAGCGCCGGGCTTTGTCCGTTAACGGGCGCGCCTTCGGATGTAGATGAGAAGCAGTTAAAGGAACTGGGTTTGACGGTAAAACAGCGTAAAACTTAAAATCAAAAAGGAGGAGGCATGAAAAGTTTGAATTTGGTTCAGGCATTAGCATTGGGTTCTGTTTTTGTCTTGTCCGGATGCACTGTCAGGACATACACTGTGGCCAAAGACAGGGTCGACCAGAATTTAACAAGCGGCAACCGCGGTTATCTTATGGGCAGCGGCCCGGCAGGAGAAGAAAGACAAAGGCCGACCACGCGCACGACTAAAGTAGTGGAGATCGAACTGCGCTCTCCTATGAAGACGGAAAAACAAAAGCCGGCTAGGAAAGTTGTCACCGAGACTTCGATACAGGAAGAGGTAATCTCTCCTGAAGGACAGGATTATTTCAGCGAGGACTTGATGACCGAGACAGTCGAAACAGAAGCCGCTCCTTCGGTGAGTTTTGAAAAATACACCGTGCAGAAAAATGATACATTGCAGAAGATATCTCAAAAATATTACGGCACCAGCAAAAAGTATTTGAAGATCTACGAGGCGAATAAAGATACCTTAAAGGGTCCGGATAAGATCCGCCCCGGACAGGTATTGAAGATACCCGTTACATCGAGAAATACGCTTATGGAAGAGCCGCAGGAAAACTTAAAATAAAAGAAAGGGATATGGAAAAGATAATCAAGCTCCAGACTCATCAGGAAGTCCAAATTTTACTTGGGCCGCGCGATGAATTCGCTAAGGCAATAGAGAAAGAATTCAAGGTGAAGCTTACTGTCCGCGGAGAGCATTTAAAAGTAAGCGGCACTTCAGCGAATATAAAGAGGGCGGGTGAGCTTATTGATTATATCCTCGAAGCGATACGTGCCGGACAAGGGGAGCTTGGGCGTTCTGATCTTAATAGCTTGATACTTGCTTTTAAAAAGGAAAAGCCAAAGAAAGCTCTTGAAAAGAGGGAGTTTGAGCCGGTCAGGCCTTCAATAACAAAACAGGTTGGACCAAGGACAAAGGGCCAAAAGGAGTATTTTGAAGGCATAAAGAAATTTGATATTATCTTTGGTATCGGCCCGGCAGGCACTGGCAAGACTTATCTTGCAATGGCCTGCGCTGTAGAGGCGTTAAAAAAGCAGGAGGTGCGCAGGATCATCCTGACGCGCCCTGCGATCGAGGCAGGTGAGTCTTTGGGGTTTTTGCCCGGAGATATGTATGAAAAGATCTCTCCCTATTTACGGCCGCTTTATGACGCGCTTTACGACATGATGGAGGCAGAGCGTATCGAGAAATACCTTGAAACCGGGATCATAGAGGTCGCTCCCCTTGCTTACATGCGGGGGAGGACGCTAAACGATGCCTTCATCATACTTGATGAAGCGCAAAACTGTACAGCCGAACAGATGAAGATGTTTCTTACGCGCCTTGGATTTGATTCCAAGGCCGTTATAACAGGGGATATCACCCAGAGCGACCTGCCTGATGGCAAGCCGATCGGGCTCCTTCAGGCGCAGGAGATATTAAAAGAGATAGAGGGGATAAAATTCATTTATTTTACCGGCCAGGATGTTGTGAGGCACGCGCTGGTGCAAAGGATAATCGAGGCTTATGACAAATCTAAAGATAAGTGATAAATTAAATTTTATTTTCTGGTCTGCGGTCGCAATAGGTATCAGCACGATATTTCAGGTGAATATCGCCGTCACGCTGTTTCTTATTTTCTTGTGCGCTTACCTGAAGTTTATGCGCCCGGACCTAAAAAAATTCAACCTGCTTAACCTCATCTTTCTTTTTGTCATTGTTTTTGCGGCAAGTTTTGTGATCGTCAGAAAACAGATCTCTCCTTACTATATTCCCTTCGCGCTTATCCCCATGATAGCTACTTTGCTTTTTAATAAACTTGAGATCTCTATTTTGCTTTCATTGGCTTGCGCCGTTGCGCTAGGTTCTATAGCAGGGAATTCTTTTATTCTGACGATCATATTCCTGATCAGCGGTTCTTTGTCGAGTATGCTGGTTTTGGATGCCCGTAAACGCTCGACGATTATAAGGGCGGGGATCATTGTCTCGGCTGTGCAGGCGTTGGCTTTAATGTTGCTTGAGAGTTTTAAGTTTTCTATGCTCAACCAGTACTTTATAATACTTATCAATGGTTTTGTTTCAAGCCTCGTTGTATTGGGGGTCCTGCCAATTTTCGAACACCTGTTTAAAACAGTAACAAATGTCAGCCTTTTGGAATTAGCTGATTTTAATCATCCGCTTTTACAGCGCATGATCCTGGAAGCCCCCGGGACTTATCACCATAGCCTGATCGTAGGCAATCTTTCTGAAAGTGCCTGTAAGGCAGTCGGGGCAAACGCGCTTCTAGCGCGTATCGGCGCGTATTATCATGACATTGGAAAGATAGAGAAAGCAGAGTATTTCAGCGAAAATCAACAGGAGCTAAGCAAACACGACGCGTTATCTCCCATGATGAGCAAGATGATCATTATCAATCATGTCAAAGATGGCGCAGAGCTTGCCAAAAAATACCGGTTTAGCCCGGTCTTGATCGATTTTATCCTTCAGCATCATGGCAGCAGCCTTGTCTATTATTTTTACAGGCGTGCGCTTGAGAACCTTGAGGATGATCAGAAAGTGCTGGAGGAGGGCTTTCGTTATCCCGGCCCTAAGCCAAGCACCAAAGAAACAGCGGTAGTTTTATTGGCGGATTCAGTAGAGGCGGCGACCCGCGCGCTGAAGGAGCCGTCTCCGGCTAAGATCCAGGAAGTCGTATATAAAATAATCAATAATAAGTTCATTGACAGACAGCTTGATGAGTGTGATTTAACTCTCAAGGACCTCGAGAAGATATCGGAAGTGTTTGTCAGGATCTTAGGCGGCATATATCACAGCCGCGTAACTTACCCAGAGAACACAAGCAGTGAAAATCATCATAAGAAACCTGCAAAAGAAGATTCCCATCAGTCAGAAAAGGATCAGAGAAGTAATCCTTAAGGTTCTCTCGCGCGAAAGAAGATCAAAATCCGGCAGAATCAATGTTTGTTTCGTAGGAGACAAACAGATCAAACTTCTTAATTCAAGGTATCTTCATAAGAATACTCCGACCGATGTGATCGCATTTGAGCTTTCAGAAAACAAGAAGGAAGTGCTGGCCGATATCGCGATATCTACAGACACTGTCGAGCGCAACGCTAAAATCTACAAGACCTCGCCGTCAAGAGAGCTGGAATTATGCGTTATACACGGTGTCTTGCACATTCTGGGTTACGATGATAATAATCCCCGAAACAGGCTCATCATGCGCAAAAAAGAGCAATATTTTTTATGTCCATCGATAAAACCGAAGCCTTAGTCTTAAGAAAAAGGGATTTCAGAGAGACTTCCCTGATAGTGGATTTTTTTACCCGCGATTTTGGAAAGGTAAGCGGTTTGCTTAAAGGCATAAGGACCGAGCCTAAGAAATTCGCGAGTACCCTAGAGCCTTTTTCTTACAATGAGATAATCTTTTACAGAAAGAGAAATACTTCTTTGCATCTGGTGAGTCAGGCAGACGCGCGCAATAATTTTGACCGCGCAAGGCAGAATATCGTAAAAATAACAATAGGTAGTTTTATGATGGAGCTTTTATCCGTGGTAATGCCTCAAGAGGAGAAGAATGAAGAGGTTTTCGCTTTAAGCCTTGCTTGCCTTAATGAATTAGAGTCCACATATTATCCGGATAAGATCGGGACTATTTTTAAAATTAAGATGCTTTCTCTTTCGGGGTTTAAACCGCATTTTGATTCCTGCGTCATCTGCGCAAACAGGATCTTAGGGGAGGCAAAATTCAGCCTTAGCCTGGGAGGGCTTTTGTGCTCAAGGTGTTTTCATAAGGATCAAACAGCGCGCACTATCTTCCGCGGCACGATTGCGACTATTTTGCATATTGAGAAGAATGATCTAAAAACAAACCTTAGTTTGGGCATGAACCCCCAGATCAAAAGGGAACTGGAGTCTATATTGAACGCCTTTTTGAATTTTCACCTTGAAAGAGAGCTTAAGTCGCAAAAAGTAATGGATAGGTTAGAAGATTTTAACACTGTAAATGTGAGGTGATCTATTAAAAAAGAAGATTATATGGTGCAGGGTGTAAAGATCAGCCTATTTGGCAATCTTATACTTTTTCTGGTTAAGGCAACGGCTCTTCCTTTTGTCAATTCCCTCGCCATCCTCTCTGACCTTGGTATATCTTGCGTTGCTTTGGCTATTTCAATTATTCTTTATTATTCGATCAAATTAGCGGATAAGCCGGCCGACCCTTTTCATAATTACGGATATAGCAAGGTTGAAAATGTCTGCGAGGCGATGGAGGGAGTTGTCCTTATCGGAATAATATTGGCTATCTCTGTCCAGGCAGCGATGAATTTTATTCACCCAAAGCACACGAATATGCCCTGGGTAGGGTTCATTTGCAGTATTATCAGTGTGGTGATAAATTTTATCGGCGCTTTTTATATACTTGGCTTAGCAAAGAAGAGTTCTTCGCCGGCTATACACGCCGAAGGGCTGCATTATCGGCTTGAAGGTTTTATATCGCTGGCAATCGGGATTTCATTCATAATCTCAATAATTTTGAGATTAAACGGTTTGAATAAAATTGACGCGTTTGTAGATCCGGTAGCTACGCTATTAGTCAGTTTTATGCTGATATTTCCCTCTTTTAATCTCGCAAGAAGCGCGTTCTTTAAACTACTGGATGCCTCTATAGAAGAAAGCAGTAAGATGGAGGTGATTAAATTACTCGGTAAATACAGCCATAAGTACTGTGATTTCAGGGACCTGAAAAGCCGCTCTGCAGGGAGAAAGAAATTCGTCGAGCTTAAATTGATCTTGCCGGAGGATATTCCTTTTAAAGAAGGGCATGCCCTAGCTATCGCGTTGGAGAAAGATATCTCCCGCAATATTTCAGAAAGCGAGATCATGATAAAGGTAGAGCCTTGCGGGAAAGATTGCCACTATATACAGAAGAATCAGAGATGCCCTTATTTGTAAAATGGAGGTAAAAAATGCAGATTAAAAGCTTAAACGATTGTAATGTTGTCCAGATGGAGGAGAAACTCGACGCGCTTACTTCCGATGAGGTCGAAAAGGCTCTTATGGGCCTGATCGACAACGGCGCTAAAAGAATCGTCTGCGTTTTTGAGCTGACTGAATATATCTCAAGCGCAGGGCTGCGCGTGCTGCTGGTCGTCGCCAAAAAACTGAAAAAAATGGGCGGGGAGCTTGTTTTGTGCTCCTTAAAACCGCTTGTTTATAAGGTGCTTGATATGGCAGGTTTTATATCTATATTTAAGATATTTGGCTCCGAGGAAGAGGCGTTGAAAAGTCCTCAGGAAAAATAATAAGTAATTTTACGGGAGGCTGTTATGAAAATAGTGATCGTTGGGCCGGGCGCAATAGGGTGTTTATTTGCCTCGCTTCTTTCAAAGTCCAAGGCAGACCTCTGGTTATTGGATAAAACTCCGGAAAGGGCCGAGAAGATATCCGTCCAGGGCATAAAGATGGAAGGGTTTTCCGGAAACTGGCTCTCTAAAGTCAAGATCACCGTTAATCCTCTTGAAATAGGCGTTGTTGATCTAATCATCCTTTGTGTCAAATCATACAACACTAAAGAAGCCATGGATAATGCAAAGCCTTTGGTAGGGGATAATACGCAAGTGATGACGCTGCAAAATGGAGCAGGTAACCTTGAGGCGATCGCGGAGATAGTCGGTTCTGATAAAGTGATAGGGGCTGTAACCAATATGGGAGCGACTTTAGTAGGTGTGGGCCATATACGCCATGCCGGTCGCGGCGAGACTGTTATTGGTAAGCTCGACGGTAAGATGCCTGTACAGATGCGCGAAATCCGTGAAACATTTAATAAAGCGGGTATTGAGATCAAGTTTTCGCGTGATATAAAGGGGGTCATGTGGTCTAAATTAATAATAAATGCAGGAATAAATGCGCTTACCGCTGTAACGCGCCTTAAAAACGGCAGATTAATCGAGTTCGAAGGCGGTAAGAGGATCCTGCGCGCAGCAGTGACAGAAGCGCTAAAGGTGGCTAAGAGAAAACGCATCAAGTTGATCTATGATGACCCGTTGGCAAAGGTGGAATCTGTCTGTGAGGCGACGGCAACTAACGTTTCTTCAATGCTTCAGGATGTCCTAAAGAAAAAACGCACCGAGATCGATTTTATAAACGGTGTGATCGTTCGATTCGGCCAAGAGTTAAGCATCCCCGTTCCTGTGAATACGCTGCTCGCGGATCTGGTAAAGACGATCGAAGCAAGCTATGATCAGGCAGTAGAGAAATAGAACTAATCTATAAGCCTTTATGCTTTTGCTGACGGCACATTAAATTTTTTGCCATCGCTAGTACTAGAAACAGGTCTGCGAGGGATTACGGCGAGCGGAGGTCCCCAATGTTGGGAGAGGCTATCCGAGAGCGAGTGCGTAAACCGAAGCAGACGGCAAAAAATTTTGTGACGGAAGCAAAGGCATAAAGGCTTAAACTATCTTTACTTTAATATGATCAGAAAAATCCTTGTAGTTCTGCTTGTGGTTTTTTGGGCGGTTGTGCTGATACCGCGCCTTAATAAAAAGTTCTTCCGCCTAAAACAGGCCCCTGCCGTGAGGACTGAATTCGTAAAACCACCAGTGTCGTTAAAGGATGCGATGGTCCTTTTGAGAAACAGAAAAGACGCTCAGGCGCTTGCCATATTTGAAGAGGTGCTTGTCAGGGAGCCTTCTAACACCGAAGCGCTTTGGGCTAAGGCAGAGATATTAAGAAGAAGAAGCAAGTACAATGAATCCGAAACGATTTTAAATCAGGTCTTAAAGAGTGACCCTGAATACTTGCCGGCAATGATAAGCATGTCTTATATTGAATATAAGACGGGAAGCGCTAATGAAGCCCTTAGGCTTATTAATAAGGTCTTAGAGAATCCTAAGAAGAACAGAGAGGACGAGGCGCTTGCTTTAATCATGCTGGGCACTATTAACAAAAAGCGCTCAAGCGAAGGTTGGCTTTTTGATAAGATCCGCTTTGGGACAAAGATAAAGGGTTATCTTATTCAAGCCAACAAGATCGCTCCGGAACTTCCTGAGGCGCATTTTGCTTTGGGAAGTTTTTATTTGCTGGCGCCTTCGGTAATAGGAGGAGACTTGAATAAAGCGATCGATGAATTAAAACTTGCTGTAGAAATCGCCCCTGATTTTGCCTCGGCAAACGCCCGCCTGGCACAGGCATACAAAAAAAGCGGCGACTTGGCGGATTATGAGTTTTTTCTAAAAAAAGCAAGGGAACTTGAGCCGGATAATGAGGTTTTGAAAGAAATGGGATTATGATAAATCAGGAGATCGCCCAAATTTTTCGCAATATCGCCGAGATTTTAGAAATCAAGGGGGATAATCCCTTTAGGATAAGGGCGTATGAGCGGGCAGCGCAGAATATAGACAGCCTTACCGAGGATATCGCAAATTATATAAAGGAAGGCCGCCTTTTTATTATCCCCGGCATAGGAAAGGACCTGGCTCAAAAGATCCAGGAATACGTTGCTACGGGAAAATTGAAATTTTATTCTGATTTAAAAAAGAGCATCCCTGAAGGTATGCTTGAGCTTTTAAAAATACCTTCGGTAGGGCCTAAGACTGCGAAGCTATTGCTTGATAAGTTGAAAATAAGGAATTTAGATGATCTCGGGCAGGCAATAAAGAAAGGCAGGCTTAAAGGGCTAGCAGGTATCAAAGAAAAGACCATTAGCAATATTATAAAAGGTATCGAATTAGTCAAAAGGGGTAAGGAACGGATGAATCTTGCTCAAGCCGGCTTTGTGGCTGAAGAGTTTATAAGCTCGCTTAAAAATCTTCCCGAAGTAAAAAAGATAGGTGCCGCCGGCAGCCTGCGCCGCCAAAAAGAGACAGTCAGGGATATTGATATACTGGTTATTTCTGATAAACCCAAGAAAGTGATGGGGGTTTTTGCTAATATTCCTTCGGTCAGGGAAGTCTTAGCCGCAGGAGAGACTAAGTCTTCTGTGCGCACAAAAGATGATGTGCAGGTAGATTGCCGTGTTGTCGAGCAAAGATCTTTTGGCGCCGCGCTCTTGTATTTCACAGGCTCAAAAGATTTTAATATCAAGATCAGGCAGATAGCGATAAAAAAAGGTTTAAAGATCAACGAATACGGGGTGTTTCGTAAGGGCAAGTTTCTTTGCGGTAAAACCGAAGAGGAGATATTCAAGGCTCTTGGAATGGATTTCGTTGAGCCTGAATTAAGGGAGAATACCGGTGAGATCGAGCTTGCGCAAAAATCAAAATTACCGCGCCTTATCTCAATAAAAGATATAAAAGCAGATTTGCACGCGCACTCTGATTGGTCTGACGGCAGTAATTCGATAGAAGAGATGGCTCAAGCCGCAAAAAAATTAGGATATTCCTATATTGCGATCACCGATCACTCCCAGAGCCTAAAGGTGGCGGGGGGCGTGAGCGTTTCTGATTTAAAGAAGAAGAAAAAAGAGATCGAAGGTTTAAACAAGACGATGAAAGGTTTCAGGATCTTATATGGCACAGAGGTGGATATAGATTCTGCCGGCAATCTTGATTATAAAGATGATATACTAAGCCAATTTGACTTAGTGGTTGCTGCTATCCATACAGGATTTAGGCAGTCAAAAGAGCAATTGACAAGAAGGATCAAAAATGCCTGCAAAAATAAATATGTCCATATAATCGCGCATCCTACGGGAAGGCTCTGGGGCGCAAGGGATGCTTACGATATAGATTTTGAGGAGGTATTTAAGGCGGCAAGGGAAACTAATACTGCTTTTGAGATCAATGCTTTTCCCAATCGCCTTGATCTCAATGACCACAATGCCAGGAGAGCAAAAGAGATGGGAGTGAGGATCGCTATAGGAACTGATTCCCATGAGGCCTCACAGCTTGCGATGATGAAGCTTGGCGTAGCGACAGCCCGGCGGGGATGGTTGGGCCCGGAGGATGTGCTGAATACGCTGTCCGTTACGCAACTTTTAAAGGCGATTAAGAAATCATGACGACTCCTCGACTGTGTCATTGCGAGCCCCGCAGGGGCTGTCATTGCGAGCCCCGCAGGGGCGAAGCAATCTCTATTTTCGCTATTTCTTTTCTTCTATTTATATCTCCAGGTTGCGAAAGACCGCAGTTATACAAAGAAACCCGCGTAATGATGGGCACTTTCGTCGAGGTGGTTTCGCCTGATGAGTCAGCTTCCGGTATTGTCTTTGATGAAATATCCAGGATCGAGGGGTTATTAAGTAAGTATAAAGCTGAAAGCGAGGTCTCCAGGTTGAATAATGAAGGCCGATTGCGAGTCAGTCCGGAAACCTTATATATACTTGCAAAATCAAAGGAATTCTGGTATTTAAGCGAAGGGGCATTCGATGTGACTGTGGGGCCGCTTGCTGACATTTGGGGATTCAACGAAAAAAAGTTCAGAGTTACGACCGAAAGCGAAATAAAAAGCACCCTTAAATACGTGGGGATGGATAAAATAGATTTGAATAACAGCGATAATGTGGTAAAATTTAAAATCCCCGGAATCAAGATTGATTTAGGGGCCATTGCCAAGGGATACGCCCTTGATTGCTCAATAAATAAATTAAAGGAAAAAGGTGTTAAGGACTGTCTTATTAACGCGGGCGGCCAGATCTATTGTTTAGGAAAAAAAGGCGATACTCCCTGGAAAGTGGCTGTACGGCGGCCCCGCTCGAATGCATTATCGGATAAACTACGGCTAGAAAATAAATCCATAGCAACCTCCGGAGATTACGAACAGTTTTTTATAAAAGAAGGAAAGCGTTACAGTCATATTTTAAACCCTAAGACCGGATACCCAGCTGATTCTGGTATTTTGTCGGTGACTGTGATCAGCACGGAGGCGACAACCGCTGATGCCTTAGCTACTGCTGTATTTGTACTTGGTAAAGAAAAAGGGTTAAGGCTGGCTAAAAAGTTCCCTGGCACGAAAGTAGAGATAATAGGACGATAAAAAAATGGAAAATCCCCGCATGTTCATATATTTATCTCAGTTGATGGGCAAGATCGTCGTAGATAAAGACGGCAAATACGTCGGCAAGATCTATGATATCGTGGTCAAGCCTTCGGAGGTCTATCCGCAGTCGTCTTTTCTCGTAGTCCGCACGGGTTTTCCTAACCGTAAATATGCCGCTATCGCCTGGCAGGATATTCTTGAGATCGATACAAAGGAGACTTGGCTAAAAATAGAAAGTTCAAAGATCAGTTTTAACGAAATACATAACAATAAAGAGGAATTGAGCCTGCGCAGGGATATCCTTGATCAGCAGGTAGTAGATACGCATGATCATAAGGTAATACGCGTAAATGATGTCCACTTGCTTTTCGTGGATCACGCGCTGATGGTGGCGCACGCGGACATAAGCACAAGGGGCCTTCTAAGACGGCTTGGGTTCGAAGAAATCGCGGATTTTCTGGTCAGGATGTTTAATAAAAAATCTCCTTATTTAACCGAGGAGCACCTGATCTCCTGGAAATATATTCAACCGCTTTCTTTTAACCCTGCCAGCATGACTATCAAGATCGATGTACCGGAGAAGCAGTTTAACGCTATCCCGGCCGCTGACCTCGGAGATATTTTTCTTGATTTAAACGTCAATCATCAGCTGGCGCTTTTTAAATCACTTGATTTGGGTATCAGGGCGAGGATCTTTGTAAATATTGATTTTAAGACCCAGAAACTGCTGATAGAGGAGCTTAATGACAAGGATATTTCCGGCCTCTTAAACAGTATTCCTTCTGATGAGGCTACTGATTTTCTTGAAAAACTGCCTAAGGACCAGATCATGAAATTCCTCAATCTTGTAGAGACTAAACACTCCAAAAAACTCGCCCAGCTTTTAGGGTATTCCAGCGATTCAGCAGGCGGGCTTATGACTACCGAATATCTGGCGTTTCATAAGGACGCCACAATCGAGATAGTGCTAAAGCAGATAAGAGAGCGGACTTTTAAAAGCGAGCCGGCGCAGTTTGTTTACATATTGGATGAAGGAAACCATTTGATAGGAGCGACTAACTTCCGTCGCCTGATTTCGGCTAATCCTATGGATACCGTTCAAAAAGCGGCATTCCCTAAGATATTTTTTGTGAATCTTAATTCGAGCGTGAAGGAAGTAGCTTATCTTATGGAAAAATATAAATACTCCGCTATTCCGGTAGTCGATGATGATAATGTTATGCAGGGGATAATCACAGTAGATGATATTTTGCGCCAGCTTATCGCCTTGGCCTGGAGAAGGCTCTCGAAGATCAATTTTCAACCCGTTAAATGAAAAATAAATTTAAACAATCCTGGAGAAACCTGCTCATCTTTTTCGCGGTCATGGGCCCGGGCATTATTACCGCTAATGTTGATAATGATGCCGGTGGCATAGCGACATATTCTGTGGCAGGGGCGCACTTTGGTTACACTTTGATCTGGTCATTCGTGCCTATTATAATAGCTCTTATTGTCATTCAGGAGATGTGCAGCAGGATGGCGATAGTCACAGGAAAGGGACTGGCTGATCTGATCAGAGAAGAGTTTGGGGTACGCGTGACATTTTACGCGATGGTGGTTTTGATCTTCTCAAACCTTTTTAACACGATCTCCGAGTTCGCCGGTATCGCCGCAAGCGCCGAATTATTCGGAATGAGTAAGTATATACTCGTGCCGGCATGCGCTGTATTTGTCTGGTGGATCATAGTCAAGGGTACATATAAATCAGTAGAGAAGGTTTTTCTAGTGGCTTGTCTGTTTTATCTTTCGTATATTTTCTCGGGATTCCTTTCCAAGCCTGATTGGAAGGAAGTAGTCGTCAGTTCTGTCAGGCCGCAGTTACATTTAGATAAGGCCTATATACTTATGCTTATCGGAGTCATAGGCACGACTATAGCTCCGTGGATGCAGTTTTATCAGCAGTCCTCTGTGGTAGAAAAGGGAATAAAGATCGAAGATTACAAATACAGCCGCATGGATACTATTGTCGGAGCGTTTGTAGTGAATATCGTGGCTATTTTTATCGTGGTAGTATGCGCGAATACGCTTTTTAAGAACGGCATAAGAGTCGAGACCGCTAAAGACGCCGCGCTCGCGCTTAAACCGTTAGCCGGGGAATACTGTTTTTACCTTTTTGCCTTCGGCCTGTTAAACGCCTCGATTTTCTCCGCTTGTATCCTTCCTTTATCAACGGCTTATTCGGTATGCGAGGGTATGGGTTGGGAAGTGGGCGTCAACAGGCGCTTCAGGCAGGCCCCGCAATTTTACACGCTCTACACCGCGATAATCGCTATCGGCGCCTTAGTAATACTTTTGCCGGGGGTAAAGCTTGTCCCCATAATGCTTATCTCACAGGCAACAAACGGGATATTGCTTCCGTTTGTGCTGATCTTTATGCTGCTTTTGGTCAATAACAAACGTTTGATGGGCGAATATACTAACTCAAGGCTTTATAATATAATCTCCGTGTTTGTGATCTTGTCTATGGTCGGGCTTTCGGTTGCATTGATTTTTACAGGTTTCCTAAAATAAGAATATAAGATGAAAATCACAGTACAGGATGTCAGGTCTTTAAAAGGCGGGCGCAAGATCACCATGCTCACAGCTTATGATTATCCGATGGCTTCTTTGGTTGATAAGGCAGGGATCGATATGATCTTAGTCGGAGATTCGCTGGCTAATGTAGTCTTAGGGCTTGATTCTACGACCAAGGTCGGGATGACAGAGATGCTTCATCATGCTAAGGCAGTGACGCGGGCGGTAAAAAAGGCTCTTGTCGTCGGAGATATGCCTTATGATTCTTATCAGGTCAATACAGAGGAGTCGGTTAAAAACGCCAAGAGTTTTATTGATGAGGCCAAATGCGATGCCGTGAAACTGGAGTGGTTTGATAAATGCCCGCAGGTGACCAAAGAAATAGTTAAGGCCGGCATACCCGTTATGGGGCATATCGGTTTAACGCCTCAAACCGCTGATAAGATCGGCGGTTTTAAGGTGCAGGGTAAGGATGCTGAAGCCGCAAAGCGGCTTATTGAGCAGGCATTAGAACTTGAAAAACTCGGCTGTTTCGCGATCGTCCTTGAGTGCGTGCCGGAAAAGCTCGCTGAAATGATCTCGCAAAAACTCAAGATTCCTACTATCGGCATCGGAGCCGGGGTGAATTGCGACGGTCAGGTTTTGGTCATCAATGATATGCTTGGGCTCTTTGAACGCTATACCCCGAAATTTGTAAAGAAATATATCGATCTTTCTCCGATGATACTGGAGGCGATCAAAGAGTATAAAAATGAGGTGGAAGGCGAAAAATTCCCTTCCGAGCAGCATACATTTTCTATAAAGGAAGATGAACTTAAAAAATTAAAAGATGAATAAGAAGCTGACAAATTTCATAATTATTCCGGTAGTCTTCGTGCTTTGCGTGTTGTTTGTGGCGAAGTTTTCCGGTCCAAGCATATTAAAGTTATACATTACTACCGGCATCGGAGACTGTAAAAGCATACCTATACTTTGCAGATGGCCTCAAGTAAAAATAGAAGAAATGGCGGTGGATAGAAAGTTAATCTCTGATTACATACCTTACACTTTCCCCAAGATGAAGGTGCAGTTGCCAAAAAAGTTTGACGTAGTGCAGGAAAGGATAAAAAGGATCTATTTTAAAAGAAAACACCAGCATCAAAAAGCAACTATTTATTTGCTTCACCAAAACCCCGGTTTTTTTATTGGCCTTTTTCCCCAGGTGACCAGTCGCCAGGTCAAGGATGATTTTGAATTTCTTAACCGGACAATGAACGCGGATATAAATGATATTAAAGATATCGCTGATGCCTTTTTTGTGATTATGAAAAGCATCTTTATACCAAACCTTGGGGATCAGGATAAGGTGGTTATGGCGCAATTTCAGATAGAGAAGAAAAGAGGTTTCTTGAATTACAATCTTAGCGAAAAGGTCAATCTTTTTGACTGTAATATATTTGATGAAAAGGGGAACTTTTATAAGATATATATAAAGGACCTGGGAGCCAGATTAGACCTGCAAAAGGTGTACGCTATAATTTCGACGGTGGAAGTTTCTCCTTGACTTTTGACCTAACTTGAGCTAAAAATATTCATCTATGGCTGATACTATGGAAAAAATCGTCTCTCTTTGCAAGAGGCGGGGGTTTATTTTTCAATCCTCTGACATCTACGGCGGGCTTGCCAACACCTGGGATTATGGTCCCTTTGGGGTTGAGTTAAAAAATAACGTTAAGCGCGCCTGGTGGAAGGCGAATGTCTATGAGCGCGATGATATATTCGGCATGGACGCAGCTATCCTTATGCACCCGAAGGTTTGGGAGGCAAGCGGACATGTGGAGAATTTTTTTGATTTAAAAAGCGACTGTAAATCGTGCAAGAAGCGTTTTAAATCCGAGGATTTAAAAACAGCCAAGGTTTGCCCGGAGTGCGGCGGAGAATTGACCGAAGCCCGTCCTTTTAACCTTATGTTCAAAACGCATAGAGGTGTGATCGAGGATGCCTCAAGCGTCGTCTATCTACGTCCCGAGACAGCGCAGGGGATGTTTGTGAATTTTGCCAATATTCTTGATTCGCGCCATCCAAAGCTTCCCTTTGGTATTGCCCAGATCGGCAAGGCATTTCGCAATGAGATTACTCCCGGAAACTTCACTTTTCGCACCTGCGAGTTTGAGCAGATGGAGATAGAATATTTTGTGCGTCCGGAAGAAGCGGACAAAAAACTCGAGGAGTGGATCGAAGCGCATTTTAATTGGTATATTGATCTGGGTATTAATAAGGATAATCTGCGTAAACGCCCTCATGAAAAAGAGGAGCTTGCTCACTACGCGCGCGCCTGCGTGGATATTGAATACAGGTTCCCTTTTACTACGCGAGGGGCTCAAGCAGACGGGACATGGTCGGAACTTGAGGGCATTGCTAACAGGACTGATTTTGACCTGGCCCAGCACTCAAAAATAAGCGGTAAGGAACTGCAGTATTTTGACGATGCCGCTAAGCAAAAGTTTTATCCGTATATAATCGAACCTTCAGGCGGAGTGGACAGGACTGTATTGGCGTTTTTGGTGGATGCTTTTTGCGAAGAAAAAGTCAAGGATGATATTCGCGTGGTTTTAAAGTTACATAAGGATTTGGCTCCGACAAAAGTAGCAGTCCTGCCGCTTTTAAGAAACAGGCCGGAGATCGTGGAATTAGCAAGGAAGATCTCGCGGGACCTCAAAAAAAGCATGGTCGCGGTTTACGACGATACAGGAGCAATAGGTAAGCTTTACCGAAGACAGGATGAAGTCGGCACGCTTTATTGCGTTACTGTGGATGTACAGTCTCTGGAGGATAATCAGGTCACTGTGCGCGATAGGGACACGATGCAGCAGGAAAGAATCGGGATAGATAGGATAAAGGAATATCTTTTGAATAAATTAAGCTAAGTGATTTTGTGACTCTTAGTTTTAACAAGAAAGGGAGGGTTTTAAAAGTAATGGCAAAGAAATATGTTTACAGCTTTGGCGGAGGTAAGGCAGACGGCGATGAGTCTATGAAGAACCTGCTCGGCGGCAAAGGCGCGAATCTCGCGGAGATGGCAGGCGGTAAAGATCTGAAGCTTCCGGTTCCCCCGGGATTTACCTTAAGCACGGATGTCTGCACATATTATTACGCAAACAAACGGACTTATCCTAAGGAATTAAAAGAACAGGTCAATAAAGCCTTGGCGCAGGTAGAGAAGCTTATGGGCAGAAAGTTTGGCGACTCTAACAACCCGCTTTTAGTTTCCGTGCGTTCAGGAGCGCGTAAATCCATGCCCGGTATGATGGAGACGGTCCTTAACGTGGGGCTTACAGAAAAAACTATCCCCGGCCTGATTAAACAGTCCGGAGGCAACGAGCGTTTTGTGTATGATGCTTATCGGCGGCTTATTATGATGTATTCAGATGTCGTCATGGAGAAGGCAGCGGGCATTGAGCCCAAAGACGACATGGGTATCCGTAAGCAGCTTGAAAAAGTCATGGCCACAATGAAGAAAGAAAAAGGTTATTTGAATGATACGGATCTGACTACAGGAGATTTAAAAAGGCTTTGCGCCGCTTTTAAGATCAGAATAAAAGAAGTCCTGGGCAAGGAATTTCCAGACGAGCCTATGCCGCAGCTTTGGGGAGGCGTAGGAGCTGTGTTTGCTTCCTGGAACGGAAAGCGCGCGGTCAGCTATCGCCGCATCGAAAGGATCCCGGATGAGTGGGGTACCGCGGTAAACGTCCAGACCATGGTTTTCGGTAACATGGGAAGCGATTCCGCGACCGGCGTAGCCTTTACCAGGAATCCCGGTAACGGAGAGCCGTATTTCTACGGAGAGTTCTTGATTAACGCTCAAGGCGAGGATGTAGTCGCGGGTATCCGCACTCCCGCGCCCATCAATGAAAAATCTAAATCAGATCATAATAAAGAATTGGTCACTTTGGAAAAGGCGATGCCCGCCTGCTATAAAGAGCTTTTCGATATTCAGAAACGCCTTGAGAAGCATTATCACGACATGCAGGATATTGAGTTTACAATTGAAAAGGGGCG
This sequence comes from Candidatus Omnitrophota bacterium, assembly GCA_018822885.1. Taxonomy (GTDB): domain Bacteria; phylum Omnitrophota; class Gorgyraeia; order Gygaellales; family Profunditerraquicolaceae; genus JAHJJA01. Next base: position 1,027 of record JAHJJA010000100.1, on the reverse strand, counting down.
TTTGTTTATGCTCCAGTGCCGGGTTGGAAAACGTAATGGACCGGCTGCTGTGCGTATGGCTGTTGATATGATAAAAGAGAAATTGATCAAGAGGGATGATGCTGTAATGCGCGTTACTCCTTCACAGCTTGATGAATTACTTCACCCGATAATCGACCCTAAAGTCGAAATGACGCATAAGCCGTTGGCAAAAGGCCTTCCAGCCGGACCCGGAGGTGCATGCGGACAGATAGTATTTAACGCAAAAGACGCGGTTGAATGGAGACAGCAGGGCAAGAAGGTAATACTTGTACGCGAAGAAACAAATCCGGAAGACGTTGAAGGAATGCGCGCGGCAGAGGCCATACTTACTGCTCGTGGAGGCATGACTTCGCACGCGGCGCTTGTTGCGCGCGGCTGGGGCAAATGCTGTGTTGTCGGCTGTAGCGCTATGCACGTTGATAATGATAAGAAGGAGTTGATCGTAGACGGCAAGACTTTAAAGGAAGGCGCCTGGATCACATTAAACGGCACAAAAGGTAATGTCTACGACGGGAAACTCGCGATGATGGACGCGACAGAGGAGAATAAACTTTTGACTGATTTCTTGAATCTTTGCGGAGCGGTCAAAAAGCTTGGTATCCGCACAAACGCTGAAACCCCGGAAGACGCGGCAAAGGCAAGGCAGTTTGGGGCTGAAGGTATTGGTTTGTTTAGGACCGAGCATATGTTTTACGGCAAGGGTTCTGATGAGCCTTTGTTTGTCTTACGCAAAATGATCCTTTCAAAGACTCTTGATGAAAGAAAGAAAGCGGTGAGTGAGCTTTTCCCGTATGTCAAGAAAGATATGAAAGGGACGCTTGAAGCAATGAATGGATACCCTGTTGTCATCCGATTACTGGATCCTCCTTTGCATGAGTTTGTTCCCCGCGAAAAGGAAAAACTTGAGCAGTTGGCCAAGGATCTTAATATAGGAATGGAAGAGCTCGCAAAGCGCGCAGAGAACCTGCACGAATCAAATCCGATGATGGGCCATCGCGGCGTGCGC
>JAHJJA010000099.1 GCA_018822885.1 Candidatus Omnitrophota bacterium | reverse complement strand
GCTGATATGCCTATACCCTCCCCAAAAGGGATACCAGAGAAGGTTTTGAATGTCCGGGCAAAATACACCGAGGCAGGAAGCGTTAATGAAAATATAAACTGCAATATGAAAAACAGATTTACCGGGTTCTTCGCCCGTGACAGGATCCTCCCCATCCAATATACGCCTATGGCTTCGATAAGGATCCAGTTCGCGAGGATCACCCCCACAGTCAACTCATTGCCATAAAAACTTACCAGTAATTCGCGAAGCAGTATGATTTGCGCGGCAATACCGCTTGAGCCGATGACTAAGATCGTGAGAGCTAAAATAGTATTCATAAAAAAGGGGCTGAACAAAAAAGGGGACTGCCCCCGCGGAATGCGGGGACTGTCCCCTTTTTTCTCAATCGTTATTTTCTATTACAGGCCTTTTTTGACAATGTATTCGCACAAATCCACTACCCTGTTTGAATACCCCCACTCATTATCATACCAGGAAAGGACCTTGATAAAATCATCCTGGATCACTTTAGTGCTTTTGGCATCGATGATCGAACTAAGAGCGCAATGATTAAAATCAACCGAGACCACCGGATCCTCGGTGTAACCAAGAATACCCTTTAGCTTTCCTTCAGCCGCTGCTTTAAAAGCCGCGTTTATCTCCTCCACCGTTGCCTTCTTGCTCAAAGTACAGGAAAGATCCACCACTGATACATTGGCAACAGGCACGCGCATTGCAAAACCATCAAGCTTTCCCTTTAATTCCGGGATAACCAAAGATATCGCTTTTGCCGCTCCGGTAGATGTAGGGATCATAGAAAGCGCTGCCGCACGGGCGCGCCTCGGATCAGAGTGAGCCATATCCTGAACTCTCTGGTCGTTTGTGTAAGCGTGGATAGTCGTCATCAGCCCTTTTACAATACCCCATTTATCATTTATAACCTTGGTAAAAGGCGCAAGACAGTTAGTAGTACAGGAGGCGTTCGAGATGACGTTATGATTTTTAGGATCATACTTATCCTCATTAACTCCCATGACTATAGTGATATCTTCGCCTTCAGCCGGAGCGGAAATTATGACTTTTTTTGCTCCGCCCTTAGTAATATGATTCTCGGCACCTTTGACTTCCTTGCCTTTTTTATTGACACCGTCTTTCTTTATAGTAAATAAGCCGGTTGACTCAATCACTATATCGACACCAAGCTCTTTCCACGGAAGTTCCCCGGGATCCTTTTTGCTCAAAACCTTGATGATCTTGCCGTCAACGGAAATCGCATCTTCTCCGGAAACCTTCACCTCTCCGGGAAAACGTCCATGCACTGAATCATATTTTAATAACATCGCGTTGCTTTTTGCGTCAGTCAGGTCATTTACAGCGACTATGTCAAGCGCGGTGCTCTTGCGCTCTAATATCGCCCTTGCCACTAAACGCCCAATCCTTCCAAAACCATTAATACCGACCTTAACAGCCATTTCTTATTCCTCCTTGTTTGTCAGTTATACTGTTGGTTGTTTATGCGGATGCTTCTCTTAAATATTTTGCGGCTAATTCCGGAGGCGTAGGAACTACATAAAAACCCGAACCCCATTCAAAACCGGCGACCCTGGTCAACTTAGGCATAAACTCAATATGCCAATGATACCCCTCTGTGCTCCCGTCCCCGTTTATGGGAGAAGAATGAATTATATAATTATAGGAAACGCCCGGGAAAATCTTCTTTACCCGCGTTACCAGATCTTTTAAAATAGAGGCCAGGAAAGGAATGTCTTCAGAAGGAATATGACAAAAATAACTGCTGTGCTTCTTGGGAATTATCCAAACCTCAAAGGGAAAACGAGAAACAAACGGACAAAAGGCCAGAAAATACGCATTCTCTAAAACTACCCTTTCCTTCTCTTGAAGCTCCTGTCTTATGATATCGCAAAATAAACAGCGCTCCCGGTATTCAAAATAATTATGCGCACCCTTGATTTCTTCCATTACGTTCTTAGGCACCATAGGAAGAGCGATGACCTGCGTATGTGGATGCTCTAATGACGCACCCGCAGCAGGGCCGTAATTTTTAAAAATCATGATATACTTAAAACGCTTATCTTTTACAAGGTCAAGCGCCCTGCGGCAATACATGGAAATAAAACTTTCTACTTCGTTATTCGATAGATCAGGGATATCCTTGGCGTGGTAAGGCGTTTCAATCAAGATCTCATGCGCTCCGATGCCATTGGATAGATCGTAAATGCCTATACCTCTCCTATCCAGATCCCCTTCGACCTGCAAAACAGGAAACTTATTCGGCACAACGCGCACCTTCCAACCGGGAGAGTTTTTTGACGTAGCAAGCTCCCTGAAAGAATCAATTTCCGGTGGAGTCATCGCCTCATTGCCGTAACAAAACGGGCAGGTCCCGCTCCTGAAGCGGCCCTCCTCATAATCAAAATCAGTCGGCTTATCAGGATGGCTTGTCTCTATGATCACCCATCTTCCGCCGATAGGATCCCTTCTTAATTCAGACATCTTAGACCTTTATCTCCCTTAAAAACCTCGCCGCTTCTTCCGGAGGAAGCGGGCAGATATAGAAACCGGTACCCCACTCAAAACCAGCGAGGCGGGTAAGCCGGGGCATTATTTCTATGTGCCAGTGATAATCATGATCTATGCTCTTCCAATAGCCAAGCTTTTGACGGCGGAAAGGCGCTGTATGTAAAACATAATTGTAGGGCGGGTCGCTCAAACCGACTTTTAATTTCATGAGCACCTTTTTCATTATATTTGCCAGCTCAAGACGACTGGGCATATCAAGCCGGGTAAAATCACAAGTGTGTTTTTTTGGCAATATCCAAATCTCAAAAGGGAACCTCGAAGCAAATGGCGCTATGGCGATAAAGCCGTCTAAATCCAGGATCAATCTGTCTTTAGAATCCAACTCTTGCCTTATTAAATCGCAAAACACGCATCTTTCATGATAGTCATAGTAAATGCGCGAACCGACTAACTCTTCCTTAACGCGTTTCGGATTGACAGGCGTAGCGATAAGCTGCGATCTTGAATGGGCGTATTTACTGCCGCCAGCGCTGCGGCCGTAATTCTTAAAGGTAAGCACATATTTAAAACGTTGGTCCTTTTCAAGGTCCAGCATTCTGTCTATATAGCAGGTTATTACCTCGGCTATCTGGCTTTCCTCCAAATCAGCCATATTAGCGATATGTTTATTTGTTTCAATGACAATTTCATGCGCGCCGACTCCGTTCATAAGATCATAAAGGCCTTTCCCACGGCGATCAAGATCCCCTTCTATCCTCAAGAATGGAGCTATGCTGGGAACGACCCTTAGGTCCCAGCCAGGCTTATTTGCATGAGTATGTTTTGGCCTTAAGGCGTAGATTTCTGGAGGAGTACTTGATTCGTTTCCGTCGCAAAAAGGACAGAATGATTCAGGAGAAGTTTCCTGCGGCAGATCCAAATAATGATCGGGTTTTTTCGCTCTCTCTGTAGCGACAATGACCCATCTACCTATGATCGGATCTTTTCTTAGTTCTGGCATAGTTAAAGATTATAGCATGAAAAAATTTATGCGCAACATTTTTTTACCCAAGCTTTTCACCGCATTTGATTTTATGTCCTGCGATGAATTCCGCGACTGTCATCCTGCGCTTGCCTTCAGGCTGCAACTCTTTTATTACCAGGATATCCTTTCCTGTTGTTACGGCTATTGCGTTTTTCGATACTTCCAGCGTTGTGCCGGCTGTCTGGCTGGCCGCCTCATCCCCCAGGGACCTGACCAAAGAAGAATATATCTTGACCATCTTACCTTGATAATAGGTATAGGCACCGGGCCAGCTAATGCACCCTCTTACAAGATCATTAATTTCTATAGCACTAAGACCCCACTTTATTAAGCCGTCCTTTTTTTTAAGCTTTGGGGCAAAACTCACAAGTTTTTCATCCTGCTCGCATAATCGATAATCATTATTTTCTAGCTTCTTAATCGTCTGGACAAGCAGCTGGGCTGAAAGCCCGGATAAGCTCTCTTCTAAAGTAAGCTCCGTATCTGAATCCTTTATCAAGACTTCTTTTGATAGAAACAGCGGCCCGGAATCCATTTGTTTGGTTATTTTTATAATGCTGACCCCGCTCTTTTTCTCTCCCTTTATAATCGCCCAACTTATCGGAGCCGCGCCCCTGTATTTTGGTAAAAGCGAGGCATGGGCGTTTATCGGCATGATCTTGGGGATATCCAGGACCTCCTGCGAGAGGATCTGCCCGTAAGCAACTACCACAAACAGATCAGGTCCGAGGCTTTTAAGAAAACTTTCGGACTCCTTAGAATTGACAGACTCCGGCTGAAAAATACATAGACCAGAAGCTTTTGCGGCTTCCTTAACAGCCGTAGAAGCCAAATGAAGGTGCCTGCCCTTTTTCCGGTCAGGCTGGGTGACGACACAGGGAACCTTATAACCTGCATCGAGAATAGCCCTAAGCGAAGGAATTGAAAATTGCGAGCTTCCGAAAAAAATAATATTCATTTTTTATTTTAATCTTTTATTTATATCGGATCTACGTCCACGGTCACTATTATACCCGAATGCCTGAAATTTTTTAAGTTCTTTTTTAAAAACGCCGAGATCCTGACGGCCCTGTCCGCGCTTATCAAAATCTGCCAATAGAAATTCCCGCGCAGCTTTGAGGGTTGCGAGGGATTGACCGAAATAATCTTTAAGCATTTATCAGTATTAGCCTTATTTAAAAAATCAAAAAGCTTACGCCCTGCGCCTTGCGCTTTCTCTTCTAATTTTGCTCTCAATTTGACTAAAGCCAGATGCCGATAGGGAGGAAAATCCAATTGCTTTCTCTGCCGCAATTCCTCATCATAAAAAATATTTATGTCGTTTTTGATCAGCGCCTGAAAACAATGTTGGCTTAAAAGGCCGGACTGGACGATCATTTCCCTTCTTGTGATCCCGGCTAAACCCAACAATAAATCAAATGCCTTTTCGCTTGAGCGCAAATCTATCCTGTTTAATGAATTGTCGATTGAAAGCACTCCGGTCAAATCAAACTCTAATCCTACCCGCTTAAAAATATAGCTTGTGGCAATATATATATCCGGATTATCGGATTCCAGGTCCGCAAGATTATCCAACCTGCGGATCTTTGCCTGCGGGAACACCCTTGAAAGTTCGCTCTCCATCTTCTCCGTGCCTGCTCCGGAGAATTTGATGTAGCCCGAATTACACGCCGGGCAGATCTTAGGAAGCCCTATTTTATAATTACAATAATGGCAGCTTAAGCTGTTTTTATCAAAGTGGTAGACCAGGTTTACGTTACAGCGCTGGCATTTCAGGCTTACGCCGCAATTATGGCAATAGGCGAAAGTAGCAAACCCTTTACGGTTGATAAAAAGCAGACACTTCTCTCCTGCAGCAAGACTTTTGCTAAAAGCATCCTCAAGATATTTTGAGAATGTCAGATTGTTCTGCTTACGCTGCCGATACCCGAATCTCATATCCGAAACCTTGATTTCCGGATAAGACTTACTCCTTGGGATCAATCTATATTCAAACTTACCTTTTCTTGCTAAATAAATGCTCTCTAAAGAGGGATGCTGGCTCCCTAAAATTAATTTAATGCCCTCTTTCTTCGCACGCATAAAAGCTACTTCTCGCGCGTGATAATGCGGGACCTGATCCTGTTTATAAACAGAGTTATCCTCCTCTTCAACAATAATAAGGCCGAGGCCAGGGCAAGGGGTAAAAACCCCGGAACGCGTAGCTATGACGACATCCCTCTTTCCCTCTTTTATCGCTGACCACTCCTCTAACTCGCCAGCCTCTTTTCGATAAAGCAGGCCTATTGAACAATCTATTTTAGCGCTGATCAATTCTTGCGCGCGTTCCAGCGACTCTATATCCGGCATCAAAAGGATCACGCGAAGGCCCCGAGCTAAAACTTCCTGGATCTCCTTTAGATAAACATCCCAGCGCGCCTGTCCGTCTAAATCCTGAATCAATAAAGAACTGGGGCTGTTTCCGTTTTTCAAAGAACAGGGACAGTCCCCAAAAAGCGGGGACAGTCCCTGTTCTTTCACCTGTTCTTTCACCTGCTCTTTCAACCTTACCCCTCTTCTTAATGCCTGCGGTAACGCAGTTTCAATTGCCTCACCCCAGGAACAACAATAATAATCCGCGAGCTCCTTAGTGACCGAAAGCATATTGTCATCTAAGAGAGGCTGCCGATCGATCAGATCAATGATAGGTTTTGTGGCTTTAAGTTTTGTCTGCCTGGTGAGCCCGGTGACGTAGCCGATTTTTTTTCTATTGCAGAAATCTACTTTGACGCGCGCGCCTTTACGGATGCTTTTTGAGAGACCTTCCGGAACAGAATAATCAAACTGGACATCAACAGCAAGGCCCAGCGAAACTTTCGCATACAACATTGCAGATCTCCTCCGCGGCCATGGGCTTTTTGACCTTTGCGACTACCCCCCTTAATTCCTTCAATCTTTCAGGATCATCCTTTAACCCAAGGACAAGCTCTTCTACTGAATCGATATCCTTGGCCAAGATACCCACTCCGTAGCGCGCCATTACCTCGACATTCTCCGTTTCTTGTCCGGGGATGGGCGAAATAAAAATAGGATACAAGTCCATAGCAAGCGCCTCCGAGATACTTATCCCTCCCGGTTTTGTTATGATCATGTCCGAGACAGCCATCAATTCTTCAATATTATCGACAAAACCAAAGGCGCGGCAATTATCGAAATTCCTTCTTTGCAGTTTCTCATAGAGGCCTCTATTTCTAGCGCATACTGCCAATATCTGGACTTTACCTTGCAATAATTCGACCATCTCCTCTACCGGGCCTATGCCAAAAGAACCTGTAAGCAAAAGCACCGTGAAGCCATCGCAGCGTATCCCGAATTTCTCACAGAGAGCGTTTTTATTAAATTTCTTGAGGAATTTCTCATTGACCGGGATCCCCAACGCTTTGATCCTTTCTCTTGGCACGCCCTCATGGACAATTTTTTCTAAAGTAACACTACTTCCGGCGATATAAAGGTCTGTGCCCGGGCTTATCCAATAAGGATGCACGCCGTAATCGGTGATAACTGAAACAACAAAAGATTTGATCTTCTTTTTCTTCTTAAGGATCGAGGCGATTTCCGAAGGTACAAAGTGAGTAGAAACGATCACATCGGGGTTTTCTTTGACCAGGTATTGGGAAAACTTCTTCGAACTGAAGCGGTTCAGGATCATCGCAATAGGCCTGGTTATAATGCGAAGCGCCTTAGCGTATGTCGTCAGAAAACAAAAGCGCCAAAGAAAAATAGCATGATTGACGAGAAAGCGGTAGCCGAAAGTATAGCTTTCGCTAAACCAAAAGTTTGTCTCATCAAGGATATCCACGAGACGAATATCCGCGGGGCAGCCGCGTTTTTTAAGGCAGTCATAAATAGCCTGCGCAGCCTTAAGATGCCCTGCTCCGGCTGAAGCATACACAATAAAAACCTTTGCCCTGTAATCCATATTATTTTTTTCCTACGATAAATTCCACCGCCTCATACAGGTCACTAAAGGTATGCTTTGGCTGTGTTTCCCAATTCTTTTTGTTTGAAGGCTTTTCCTTACCAGTGAAGATAAGAATAGATCTACAACCGGCTTGCCTGGCAGCCATAACATCCCTAATCGTATCACCGATAAAATAAGTCTTGGTTAAATCACATGGGAATCGCTTAGTAGCCATATGGATAAGGCCTGCTTTTGGCTTACGACAGTTGCAATCATCTTCGCTTCTGTGAGTACAGTAAAAGACTCCATGGACTCTTCCCCCGGATTTTTTTAGGGCCTTTTGCATGTTATCGGTTATAAAAGCCAGTTTCTTTTTACTGAAAAGCCCCTTTCCTACTCCGGCTTGATTAGAGATAAGCACCACTTTAAAACCATTCTTGCACAAAAGGCAAACTGCTCTCTTGGCGCGCGGCAGGAAAGAAAAATCTTTCCATTTTGTCACATACATTTTGCCAGCCGGATCCTTATTTATTACCCCGTCTCTATCAAGAAATACTACCCTCATATTCTCCTCTATTTGCTCTGACTCCCTTATCAAGACCCGGTCTTAACACTAGAACAGAAGGTCAAGACCGGGTCTTGACCTTGATCTGCATCTCCCGGAATTTTACGTAGCTGATGATCTGGTAAAAACTGTCAAAATAGGCGATGATAAAACCGTACATCCCGTCCCTGTACCCCTTTTTTCCGACGTACCTCCTGAAAAAACGGTCCACCGCGCGCCAGATGATCCTGCCCAAAGGCATCTTCCTGTTTGTGTTTATCCATTTTACCGCCTCAAGCGTCGACTGCCGGTTTATACTGCCCAAGAAGTGCTCAAGATCAGGATAACCTTTGTGTATTATATCGGATTTTAAATGCCCGCATTTTCCATCAATAAAAACCCTGGGGTGCACCTCTGCCTCCTCATACTTAAATTTATCTTTTCTGAAGAGCCTGACCTTTGAAGCGGGATACCAACCGCCCCATCTCACCCAGTAACTGCCGATATAATTGCGTAAGGGAATATCAAAAGCTGCAAAATCATTAGTCTTTACTGCTTCCGAAAGCTCCTGCCTTAGCCCATCAGAGACTTTCTCATCGGCATCAAGGCTCAAGACCCAATTATTCCTTGCCTTTGCGTATGCCCAATTCCTATGCCTGCCCTCCACATCCATTTTCCTTAAAAAAACCTTGTCGGTATAGCGCCTTACTATCTCGACCGTCTTATCAGAGCTCTCGTCATCAACCACGATTATCTCATCAGCCCATTTTACTGATTCAAGGCACTCTGCAATACACTTCTCTTCATTTTTTGTCAGAATAACAACCGATAAATTGATCATTTTAAAAACTCCTTGATTGTTTGCGCGATATAATCCAACTCTTCCTTAGTCAGATCCGGATACACCGGTATTGAAAGCGTCTCCCCGGCAGCTTTCTCCGATTCCGGGAAATCCCCATTCTTATAACCCAGATATTTAAAACATTCCTGCAAATGCAGAGGGACAGGGTAATAAACGCGTGAGTCAATACCCCTGTCATTCAGGTGTTTTATCAGGCCCTGGCTTGGGCCATTTAGACGCAAAACATAATGATGATAGATGTGCGTAGTAAATTCCGGTACATAAGGGACTTTGAGATCAAGTCCTTTAAACTGCTGATTATAATATCCGGCATTTTCCTGCCTCTTTTTATTCCAGCCATCAAGATATTTTAACTTCACCCTTAAGACTGCAGCCTGCAGCGAATCTAATCTATTATTAAAACCCAAGACTAAATGAAGATATTTATCTTTGTTCCCCTGATTGCGCAATATCCTTAAGTTTTCATCGATCTTATTACTATTAGTCAGAACTCCTCCCGCGTCGCCGAAAGCACCCAGGTTTTTTCCGGGAAAGAAACTTAAGGTGCCGCAATCCCCGATCGTCCCCGCTTTTTTACCCTTATAGTCCGCTCCGAATGACTGGGCATTATCCTCGATCACGATCAACCCATGCTTCTTTGCAATACTCATGATATTATCCATATCAGCGCATTGCCCATAAAGATGGACCGGGATGACCGCCTTGATCTTAAGTTTATCCTTATCTTTGAGCGCCTTCTCAATAGATTCGCATGAAATATTAAAAGTATCCGGCTCGATATCAGCAAAAACCGGCCTGGCCCCGCAGCTTGCTATCGCTCCGGCGGTCGCGTAATAAGTAAATGTTGGGCAAATAACGCCATCGCCTGCCTTGATCCCGGAGGCGACTAAGGCCAATTTTATGGCATCAGTGCCATTAGCCACCCCTACAGCGGATTTTGCACCGCTGTAATCGGACAAATCTTTTTCAAACAGAGCGACATCTTCGCCTAAGACAAAGCTTGTGTTATCAATCACCTTTTTTATCGCGGCGTCTATCTCACCCCTGATAGGCGCAATTTGTTTCTTTAAATCCAAAATCGGTATCATTATCCCTCCATTTCACAGGGACTGTCCCCGACGTGCTATTAAACACAACAAGGGGACTGTCCCTAAGCTTTTAATACTTCTCTCACCGCCTCAAATACCTTATCTACCTCTATTGATTTTATACACTCCCTATCCCGCTGGCACTTAGGCATGCGGAAATTCTTATAACAAGGCCTGCAGAATATCTCCTCCTTGACGACTATATGTTGCTCGGTTTTTGGATACGGCCCGTAGACTTTTTCATCAACAGGCCCAAATATCGAAACTGTCTTTGTGCCCAAAGCAACAGCCATGTGCATTGGCCCGCCGTCATTAGTAACCAAAACCTTTAGCTTGCCCATAATGGCAGCAAACTCTTCGAGCGAAGTCTTACCTGTCAAATCTATAGGCTTGTGTTTCATAGCCTCAAAGATCGTATTCGCGATCGGCCTCTCCGATTCATCTCCGATTATCAAGACCTTTGCCTTAAGATCTTCAAGGATCCTGTCCGCAAGGAGGGCAAACTTTAACGCCGGCCAATGTTTCAAAACCGCGTCTTTCCCCCAACTGCCTCCTGCGCCAGGAGCAATACCTACTACCATATCTCCGGCTCTTACCCCAAAGCGCCCTAACAAGTTCTTCACGCTCTCTTTTGCCGGGTTTGATACGCCTAGTTTTAAATCAGCGCTCTTTTGCTCTATCCCGCAGATGCGCAATAGATCTAAATAAAATTCTACGATGTGCTTACCATGAAAACCATCAATATCTATCTTCTTAGTAAGAAACTTTCCGCGGTTTTTATAGTTAAAGCCTATTCTTTGCTTTGCTCCTATCAACCGGGAGACAAGCCCATACCGATGGTCCAGGGAAAAATCAAACACAGTGTCAAATCTTTCTTTTTTGAGCGCGCGAAATAATTTCAGGCTTTCAGATACCCCTTTAAGCCAGGACTTTTTGTAGATCTTTTTTATATCTCCGCGGGAAAGCGCGAAAACCTTATTTATATCAGGATTATTCCTTAAAACAGCCTCTACGCGCTCATTACACCAATAACCGATAAAGGCCTGGGGAAAATTCTGCCTGATAGCGCTCACCAAGGGGGTAGTAAACAAGACATCCCCTATCCCAAAAGGATTTATAATAAGGATCCTCTGGTTATATCGCTGTCCGGCATTCCTTTTTAAAATCATCCTCGAACCTCTCAATATCATCTTCGCCTAAATAAGCGCCGACTTGGACCTCGACGATCCTCGCGGGCGTTCGGGTAGTATTCTCAAGGCGGTGTTTAAAACCCATAGGCACGTATACACTGCGGTTTTTATGAGCCGTGAATACCTTGCCGCCTATAGTGATCTTTGCCTGCCCGGAAACAACCACCCAATGTTCAGCGCGTTTTTTATGTCTTTGCAGGCTTAGGCGTTTCTTCGGCGCGATCTCTATCAGTTTTATCTTAAATCCTAATCCCTCCTGCAAAATAGTAAAAGAGCCCCATGGCCTTTTTTCAGTCAGATGCACCAGATGCTCCTTGCGTTTTAAAGAACGCAGCTTCTCTACCATCTTCTTGACATCTTGCGTCCTGTTGATATCGCAGACAAGTAAAGCATCCGCGGTATCGGCAATGATCAGATCCTTGAGGCCCAAAGTAGAAATAAGCCTCTTTCCCTTGCTGAAGACCCCGATACGCTCGCTGCCGATATCCAGGCAATCCGCGTTAAATATATTCTCCTTGGCATCCTTGGGAAATATTTCGCTTAAGGCCTCCCAGCTTCCAAGGTCAGTCCAATAAAAACTCGCCGGTATCAAAACAATCCTCTTGGAATGCTCCATAATACCGTAATCTACCGAGATGGGCCTGATACGCCGCCAGACCTTGCGGATATCATCCTTTGAATGTATGGCCTCTAACTGCGCATAAAGATGCGGCAGATATTTTTGCACCTCATCCATGAAAACCGAGGCCTTCCAAATAAACATCCCGCTGTTCCAGTAAAACCTCTTATCGCGAAAATATTGTTTTGCCTTTTCCAAATCAGGTTTTTCAAGGAACTTTTCGACCATACAGGCATTATATTTTTTATTTTTAATTTTTAATCTTTTATCTATCTTAATATATCCGTATCCCGTAGAAGGATTAGCAGGCTTTATCCCCAGCGTCACCAAAAGACCGTCATTAGCAAGTCCTATAGCCTTTTTTAAGCAATCCTTGAAATAATTCGTATTCTTAATGTAATGGTCAGATGGCAAAACCACTAGCACAGCATCCTTATCTTTCTTCTCTATAAGCCTGGCGCATAAACCGATCGCAGGAGCGGTATTTTTGCCCTCCGGCTCAAGCAATATATTTTCATCAGGGATACCCTGGCCTTTGATCTGCTCCTTTAGTTCATAAAAATAAATGTTATTTGTAATGAAATAAATATTCTTTGGTTTTATAAGCCCTTTTACGCGCGTTACAGTATCCTGAAGCAGGCTTTTTTCATTGACAAGCTTAATAAATTGCTTTGGCTCT
>JAHJJA010000098.1 GCA_018822885.1 Candidatus Omnitrophota bacterium | reverse complement strand
TGATCCCCGTAAAAATCGCAAAATTATCCCATCCTATGGCGGCTTCCTTAGTAAAAGAAAACGAGGAACTTGCAGGGCAAAAATACCTTACTTATATGACTTGCCTTGGGATATTGTTAGAAGCCGTGACCAAGAGGCCGGCGTTGACTTCGTCTACCGCCCAGCCTGCTAAAAACCTCATTTTTAAAGCTGTAAATAGGTTTAAAGAGGTTTATCAGGAGTATTTCTAATTGACCCCGCCGATTTCTGGTGTATAATATTTTAGTTTAAGAGGCTATTGATGATCGCGGATAATCTTTTGAGAGTCAGGGAGCGTATTGCCGCGGTTTGCCTAAAAGCCGGGCGCAGCCCGGATGCCGTTACCCTTATTACAGTAACAAAAAATAGAAGTATCGGAGAGATAAAAGAGATTATCTCGCAAGGCGTTATAGATATTGGAGAGAACAGGATCCAGGAAGCTCTTTTGAAATACAATGCCTTTAAAGACAGACAAGCCTTAAAGTGGCACATGGTCGGGCATTTGCAGACGAATAAGGTCAAAGACGCCCTTAAAATATTTGATTTGATCCATTCGGTTGATAGTTTTCGTTTGGCAGGGGAGATTGACAAGCAGGCTGCTAAGATTAGTAAGGTCCAGGATTGCCTGATCGAGGTAAAAACTTCTCCTGAAGCCACTAAATTTGGCGTAAATCCAGAAGAAACCCTTGAGTTTATTAAACAGATTGCACAGTTTAAGAATATAAGAGTTAAAGGTTTAATGACTATAGCGCCTTTGGTTGATATGCCTGAGCTCGTGCGGCCATATTTTCGCCAATTAAGGGAGTTAAGAGATGAAATTAATGGTGAGTTATTGTTGTCTATGGGCATGAGCGATGATTTTGAGGTTGCCATAGAAGAAGGTGCGAATATTATTCGCTTAGGCAGGGTAATTTTTGCATGAAAAAAACATTAGGCATTATAGGTTTTGGGAATATGGGCTCGGCCATTGCCGAGCGCCTAAAGGATAAATTCTCGGTTGTGGTCTTTGAAAAGGACCAGGACAAAACAGCCAGCCTTTCGGGTATAGCTATTGCCAAAGATATCAATGATCTTTTTCAGAAAGCATATACGATAATTTTAGCAGTAAAACCGCAAGATTTTGATGAGGTTTTGGCTAAGATCAAAGGTAACGAGAAGGGAAAATTCATTGTATCCATTGCCGCAGGTATTCCTACCGCTTATATTGAGAAACAGCTTTCTGGTGTAAGGGTGATCCGCGTTATGCCAAACTTGCCGGCAAAGATCGGCCAGGGTATGATTTGTTTGTGCAGAGGTAGATTTGCTATTGATGGTGATCTGCAAGAAGTTGAAAACTTGTTCAAAAATTTAGGAAATACGCTTATTTTGGATGAAAATCTTATGGATGCTGCTACTGCGGTTTCTGGTAGCGGGCCGGGGTTTTTGTTTAATGGTATCAAGGGAATAAACGATAAAAATATTCCAGAGTACGCAAGTAATTTTGCTAAAGAGTTATCGCAGGCGGCAATTTTTATAGGATTTGATCAGTCCCAGGCTAATATTCTTGCTGATGCTACGGTTAAGGGCAGTATTAAGTTCTTAGAGGCAACTAAGATTAACGCTGAAGAAGCAAGAAACCTTGTCACATCAAAAGGCGGCACCACAGAAGCGGGGCTAAAAGTTTTAAATAGCGGCGGTACATTAAAAGAGGCTGTGCAGGCGGCGCTAACGCGCGCAAAGGAATTATCTAAAGGGAGTTAAGCTATGTCACGAATAGGCATTATCGGCGGAAGCGGCTTGTATAAAATAGACGGAGTAAAGAATATAAAGGAAGTAGAGATCGATACTCCATTCGGGGATCCATCGGAGAAGTTTATCGTCGGGACATTAGAAGGAAAAGAGGTCGTATTCCTGCCGCGCCACGGCGTAGGCCACCGCATTTCCCCGACAGAGATTAATTATCGTGCTAATATTTACGGGATGAAGAAGCTGGGAGTCGACAGGATCATCTCGGTTACTGCCTGCGGCAGCCTTAAGGATGAGATTAAGCCCCTTGATTTTGTAGTAGTCGATCAGTATGTTGACCGCACAAATCATGCTCGTGAAATGTCATTCTTTACGGATGGTGTCGTCGCGCACATCTCATTCTCGCATCCGGTCTGCCCTCAGTTAAGCGAGCTTACTTATGATGCTGGTTATGAGGCTGGCAAGAAAATAAAAGTAAAGATGCATAAGAGAGGTACCTATATTAATATGGAGGGCCCGGCATTCTCAACCTTGGCAGAGTCTAATCTTTACCGCAGCTGGGGGATGGATGTGATAGGCATGACTAATATGCCGGAGGCAAAGTTGGCGCGTGAGGCAGAAATATGCTATGCTACCTTGGCATGCGTGACTGATTATGACTGCTGGCATCCGGAATACGAAAAGATCACCGTTGAGATGGTCATCGGCAATCTGAATAAAAATATAGATAATGCCAAGAAGATACTGCGTGAGGTGATAAAGAATATCCCCGAGAAAAGGAGTTGCGTTTGTAAAGACGCGCTTAAGAACGCGATCATTACCGATCGATCCCTTATTTCGGCAAAGACAAAGAAGGACCTGGATATAATAGTAGGTAAATATATTAGATAAAAGATAAAAAATCAAAGATCAAAAATAAAAATAAAAGATCTCAAAATGGACTATAAATCAACCTTAAATCTACCAAAAACTGACTTTCCGATGAAGGCGGACTTGCCTAAACGCGAGCCGCTCTTATTGAAAGAGTGGGAAGAGAAGGATGTTTACCGGCTTACCCGCCAAGAATCAAGCGGCAAGCCGAAGTATATATTGCACGATGGCCCTCCGTATGCTAACGGCGATATCCATATCGGGCACGCTCTTAATAAAACATTAAAAGACATTGTAGTAAAGTTTAAGACAATGCAGGGTTTTGATTCTGCTTATGTGCCCGGTTGGGATTGCCACGGCCTCCCTATCGAGCATCAATTATTCAAAGAACTTAAGATCAACAAATATCAGATCTCCCAGATCGAATTTAGAAAAAAGGCTCATGGTTATGCCATGAAATATGTGGGCCAGCAGAAAGAGCAATTCATCAGGCTCGGAGTTTTTGGAGATTGGGAAAATCCTTATTTAACTTTGGCCCCAAGCTATGAAGTGGGTATTCTTGGTGCGTTTAAGGATTTGGTCAAAGAGGGGTATGTTTACCGCGGCCTGAAGCCAGTTAATTGGTGTTATAGATGTGAGACTGCGCTTGCGGAAGCCGAAGTAGAGTATGAGGATCATGCCTCGCCCTCGATATTTGTCAAATTCAAGCTCGAGGGCACAAAGGATGAATATTTGTTGATCTGGACCACGACACCCTGGACTTTGATCGCTAATGTCGCAGTTGCAGTCCATCCGGAGTTTGATTATTGTTTTGTTAAAACTGATAAGGGGGATTTGATTGTTTGTAAGGACCTCTTGGCAGGAGTATTAGAGCGCTGCGGGATCCAGGACTATGAATTGATAAAAGAAGTTAAGGGCAGGGAACTAGAGGGTTTAGTTTATTCTCATCCCTTTGGTTTAAGAAAAGGCAAGGTTGTGCTGGCTGACTATGTTTCAAGAGAAGAGGGAACCGGTCTGGTGCACACCGCCCCCGGCCATGGAAATGACGATTATTTTACCGGCATAAAATATAAACTTGATATTGTAATGCCGGTTGATGATAAAGGAAATTTTGATCATACGGCCGGAGAGTTTAAGGGGTTGAATGTCCATGATGCGAATAAGGTGATTCTGGAAAAATTGTCAAATCTTGGCGCATTGTTGTTTAGCGCTAAGATCCAGCATTCCTATCCGCATTGCTGGCGCTGTAAGAATCCTATAATATTTCGCGCCACTAAACAATGGTTCTTGAGCCTTGAGCATAAAGATTTAAGAAAGAGATTGCTTGAGGCGATCAATAAAGATGTCACCTGGATCCCGGAAGCAGGCCAGGAAAGAATCTCTGCGATGGTTGAGCTTAGGCCTGATTGGTGCCTTTCTCGTCAGAGATATTGGGGGGTGCCTATTCCTGCGATTGTTTGCGAAGGCTGCCGCGAGGAGTTGCTAGTTGATGAAGTCATTGAAAATTTTATCCGCTTTGTTGAAAAAGAGGGGTCTGACAGCTGGTTTGAGAGGGAGATCAAAGATTTCGTCCCCGCAGGATTTAAGTGTCCGCATTGCAAGGGCGATAAGTTCTTAAAAGGCACGGATATCCTTGATGTCTGGTTTGATTCCGGAGTGAGCCACCGCTCGGTGCTTAAGGTACGCAAAGAATTGGATTTTCCGGCTGAACTTTATTTGGAAGGTTCTGATCAGCATAGAGGATGGTTTCAATCTTCGCTTATTCCTTCGGTTTGCATTGAGAACAAGCCTCCGTTTAAAAGTGTTTTGACGCATGGCTTTGTCGTAGATGGCGACGGAAGGAAGATGTCTAAGTCGCTGGGTAATGTTATTTCTCCTTTTGATATTATCAAGGATTACGGAGCAGATATCTTGCGTTTGTGGGTGGCTTCGAGCGATTACAATGAGGATATACGTATTTCAAAGGAGATATTGAGCAGGCTTTCGGAGGCATATCGCAAGTTCAGGAATACTGCCAGGTTTATCTTGAGTAACCTTTATGATTTTGACCCTGGTAGAGATAAAATCAGTTACTCTGAATTAAAAAAGATAGATAAGTGGTTACTCAATAGGCTTAACCAGACCATCGAAAAAGTCACTCGTGCTTATGAGAAATTTGAGTTCCACAAGGCGTATAAAGGGATCTATGATTTTTGCAATGAAGATCTCTCAATGTATTACCTTGATATGGCTAAAGGCAGGTTATATACTTTTGGCGCAAAGTCATTGCAAAGAAGGGCGGTCCAGACAGTGATTTATGAGGCATTAAGCGTGCTGGCAAGGATAAGCGCTCCGATTTTTGTCTTTACCTCCGATGAAATATGGCAGAATATGCCTAAAGAAAAGCACTCTGCTTCTGTGCCTAGTACGCATCTATTACCCTGGCCAGCAGTTAATCCTCAATTTGCCAAGACTGAGCTCGATGATATCTTTGAGCTGATACCGGAGATCGCCAAAGCCCTGGAAGAGAAGCGCGGCAATGGAGAAATAGGCAGCTCCTTTGATGCCAGAATAAATCTATTGACAAATAACGAAATCCGTTATAATTATTTAGACGGTTTAAAGAGGGATCTGACCGAGATATTCAAGGTATCGCAGATTAATCTTGTTAAAGAGAAGGATTTGGATCCTGTTTTAATTAGTAAGAAATACCCGGATCTTGCCATCAGCGTAGAGAAGGCAGAGGGTATTAAATGTGTGCGTTGTTGGAATTTCAGCAATTCAATCGGTAAATCCATAGCGCATCCTGATATTTGCGAAAACTGCCTTGAGGCAGTCGGAGAGGAGAAATAAAATTGAAAAAGAAATACACCAAAAAAGACTTGGTAGAATTTAAGAAGATCATTTTAAAAAGAAAGGAAGAGATCGTTGATGATATCAAGCATATCGCTGACGATACCTTAAAGAAGTCCCAGAAAGAGGCCTCCGGAGATATCTCCGGCTATGCCTATCATATGGCTGATGTAGCTACAGATACCTATGATCGGGAATTCTCAATGGGCATTGCTTCAAACGACAGGAAGCTTCTTTATGAATTTGACGACGCACTAAAGAAGATCGAAGACGGGACATTTGGTGTTTGTGAGGAGTGCAAGAGCTTGATAGCAAAAAACAGGCTTAAGGCAGTACCCAGCGCTCGTCTTTGCGTCAAATGCCAGGAAAAAAAGGAAAAAAGGTAATTTTCCCCGCTGATGGTCTTTATCATCGTAACCGCAACTCTTGCCTTAGACCAGCTTACCAAATTTATCGCCGCCAAGAATCTATTTTATGGGCATTCTGTCCCGGTCATAAAGGGTTTTTTTCATTTTACGCTCATACATAATAGAGGGGCCGCGTTCGGCATTCTTAAAAACCAGATCCCTTTATTTATTTTTTCTTCGATAATCGCAGCGGTTTTGATCTTCTTTGAGCTTAGAAGCAAAAAACACCGCAGGCTTTATGAAGTTGCTTTAAGCCTTATCCTTGCCGGGGCCCTGGGGAATCTGATCGATCGTTTATTATTTGGCTATGTGATCGATTTTCTTGATTTTCGGGTCTGGCCTGTGTTTAATATTGCCGACAGCGCGGTCACAGTCGGGGCAATCTTGTTAGCGTGGACAATTATAAGAACCAAAGACCAAAGACCAAAGACCAAAAACAAAAAATCTTTAATTTAAAATATGTATCCTCAAATCTGCAAGATCGGGCCATTTGTTATTTATTCTTACGGTTTGATGTTGGTGATCGCCTTTATTTTAAGCGTAACATTAGCCGCGCTTTTTGCTAAAAGGCAGGGTTTCCACCCTGATGTAGTTTATAATTTCGGATTTACTGTTTTTATCGCAGGCGTTATAGGGGCGAGGCTGTTTTATGTAATCGAAAATATTAATTACTACTTAGAGAATCCTTTAGAGATAATCCTGCTTCAACACGGAGGGCTCTCCTGGTTTGGCGGCCTGGTCTTAGGTACTGTTTTTGGCCTGTGGTATTTAAAAAAGAAAAATATCCCTGTCCTTAAATTCCTTGACGTGATTATTCCTTTTGTCGCCCTGGGCCATGCAATAGGCAGGATCGGTTGTTTCTTAAACGGCTGCTGCTATGGAAAGCCTTCAAAGTTCGGGTTTTATTTTCCGGCGCATAAGGCAGTACTCATACCAACGCAGCTAATTTCTGTTTTTATTCTCTTGATTATTTTTATTTTTTTACGAACGCTTCAGAGAAGGCCGCATCACGAAGGCCAGATCCTATTCGCCTACCTGTTTTTGTTTTCAATAAAAAGATTCTTTATTGAATTCCTGCGCGCAGATAATCCGCAGGTCCTCTGGGGGCTGACTTTGTTCCAACTCTTAAGCATTGTTGTGTTTTGTATCGGGATAACCGGCTTTTTCATGGTGAATAAGAAAGGCCGCAAGGTCACAGAGCATTAAAGGCTAAAAAGTCACACCGGCTATATTATGAGCAGAGTTCATCTTCTTACAGTTTCCCCGGAAAGATCCGGAAAGCGTCTGGATGTTTTTATTGCCGAGTTTTGCAATGAAAGAAAACTTGGGCTCTCAAGGACCGCTATACAGGGATTGATCGAACAGGGCAAGGTTACTTTGGCTGGCGTCCGTCCTAAACCGCATCATAAGGTAAAGACTGGAGAGGAGTTCAGGCTTTTAATAGAAGATAAAAAAGAAATCGGCCTTATTGCAGAAGAGATCCCTCTGGAAGTCCTTTATGAAGATGATGATCTGGCGATAATTAATAAACAGGTCGGGATTGTGGTGCATCCTGCTCCGGGTAATTATCAGCACACGCTGGTAAACGCGCTTTTGTATCGTTTTAAGAAATTATCCGATATCAATCCTCTAAGGCCAGGGATCGTGCATCGGCTTGATAAGGAAACCTCGGGGTTATTGGTCATCGCCAAGAATAATGCCGCGCATCTGGCTTTGACAAAACAATTTGCCGATCACTCCATTAAGCGTAAATATGTCGCCCTGGTCAATGGCAGGATGGAGTTTGATGAGCATGTGATCGAGCTTCCGCTTGGTAGGCATCCGGTAAAAAGAAAGAATATGGCTGTTGGTTTCGGAGAAAATACAAAGTACGCAAAGACATACTATCGGACGCTTAAACGAGGTAAAAACTCCTCTATTTTAGAGCTTGAGCCTTTTACCGGCAGGACGCATCAGTTGAGAGTGCACCTGGCTTTTATAGGACATCCTATTTTAGGGGATACCAAATACGGTAAGAACAGCGACTTTAAGAGGCTGGCCTTGCATGCCAAGTATCTTGGCTTTATTCATCCGTCTACCGGGAAATTTATTGAGTTTTCAAGCGATGTTCCGGAGGAGTTTGAGCAAAAAGGTTGATTTTTTAGGGTAATGTAGTATATTTATGTAAGAAAGGAAAAAATGCAAAAGAAGATCCTGATTGCGGGCAATCCGAAATTCATCGCTGAAATAGAAAATATCTTAAGCCGCTTACCGCTTGATATTGAAAACGAGCCCCATGTCCATAAGCTTATCAAGAGGATAGACCGCAGGCATTTTCGCGTTATTATCTTAAGCGACTCTTTTGCCGCAAAAAATAGGAAGTTGTATTTATCTATCTTGAATTTTTGCCAGCAGGTAAAGAAAAAGGTCATAATTGTATCTTCCAATAAAAAGACCTCTAATATCCTTGAGGCAAAGAGCCTGGGTGTAAGCGACTATATTTTAACGCCTTATCATTACCGCGATTTTATCGCCCGTTTCAACGCTGTGTTAAATAATAAAGCGAGGATCTCCTGTATCGGTGGAGGCACAGGGCTGTTTACTCTTTTAATGGCCCTTAAAACTATTCCCAGTGTTTTGCTTACTTCAATCGTAAGTATGAGCGATAACGGCGGCTCTTCGGGAAGGCTCAGGGTTTCTTTTGGAGTGCTTCCTCCTGGCGACCTGCGTCGAAGCTTGGCCGCGCTTTCAAATGCCCCGGAATTTATGAGCGAGGTCATGCGTTACCGTTTTGAGAAGGGGGAGGGGCTTAACGGGCATAATTTCGGGAATCTATTTCTTACTGTTCTTTCCGATATCAAGGGTTCAATGTCAGAGGCTGTCAGGGCAATGGGAGATATCCTGAATACCCAGGGTATTGTGCTGCCGGTCACTAACACCAGTAATACACTTTGTGCGCTGTTTGAGGATGGCACAGTTATTAAAGGCGAGACGTCTATTGACCTTGCAGAGGGGAGGCACCCCGATCTGCATATTAAAAACCTCTGGCATCTGCCTCAGGTTACCGGTAATCTCGACGCCTATATTGCGATACTTAATTCCGATATTGTGACAATAGGCCCCGGAGATCTTTTTACCAGCGTTATCACTAATCTTTTAGTGAAGAATATCCGCGAGGCGCTTCAGAAATCCAAGGCAAAAAAAGTTTATATTTGCAATCTGATGACTAAACCGGGAGAAACAGCCAAATTCAGCGCTGCTGACCACATCAAAGAATTGACTAGATATTTAGGCGTTGACTGTCTGGATTATATTATTATCTCTAATACGAAGGTATCAAAGAAAGCCATCCAAGAATATGCCCATAAGCAGCAGGCTCCTGTTGAATCCGGCAGCCTTGATGAGATAATACATCTGACTAAGGCCAAGGTGATCCTCGCGGACGTCGGCCATGAGACAGAACTTGTCCGCCACGATCCCGATAAGCTAAAACTGCAGATAAAGAGACTTATCCCCTCCTTGAAATAAGCTCAAATATATGTTATGCTTTTTATGTAAAGTTACATTTTACAATTTTCACCCAACCCTTGGGTATAAGGGCTGGGTGAACTCACTGACAAAAGGCAAACTAAGAGCAATCTTAGGACGCAAAACTATAGGGCCCCGAAGAGGGTAGCCAGTTGCCAAAGAGAGAGAAGCCCTAAAGGAAATTGCCTTTAGGGCTTTTTGTGTCTATTATTCGGATCAGAAGGAGGTGTTATATGAACAAGACAATTCTGATTGCTGGAATATTGTTTATAATCTTTTGCATAGCAGGGAGTGTTTTTGCAGAGGAGATTGATTACGCGAAAACTCCACTAAATAAACTTGGCCGCGGAATCGTTAATACGGCGACTTGTTGGACTGCTTATCCTGATAAGTTCGCAGAGCTTTCTAAGAAGCATGATCCTGTGGTTGGGGTCACGCTAGGGTTGATAGAAGGTACTGCCAAGACTATAGTCCGAGGCTTCGGAGGATTGTTTGACATATTGACCTGCCTTATTCCTCCTTATGACAAGCCTTTGATAGAGCCGGAGTATGAAGCAGAGGCAGCGGACAGTGCGATGCAGGATTATCTTTGGTAGAGGTAATTACATAACCTATTGTTAATCAAAGAGATATAAGGAATAGGAAAATTGTAAGTTCTTCCTAAATCTACAGCTTTTAGCAGTAGATTTATTTTTTTCACCTATGTATGTCAAAGAATGTAAAGATTCTCCTTGACAAAATTCGATTTTCTTCGTATACTTTGATTACTATGATTAATAGCGGGTTAATGACTATTGAAGAATTAGCAGGCTATCTTAAGGTCACGCGCAGGACTATTTATGACTGGCTTAAGCATAACAAGATCCCGGCGGTGAAGTTAGTCGGGCAGTGGCGTTTTAAAAAAGATAAAATTGACGCTTGGCTTGATACCCAATCACACCATTAAAAGGGAGAGAAAATATGCATTTTAAAAAATTAGAATTATGCGGTTTCAAATCCTTTGCCGAAAAAACCACTTTACATTTTGAGCCTGGCATCACTGCGGTCGTAGGCCCAAACGGTTGCGGAAAATCAAATATTTTTGACAGTATCCGCTGGGTCCTGGGAGAGCAATCCGCAAAGTCATTGCGCGGGGCGGAAATGCAGGATGTGATCTTTAACGGCACGGACACCAAAGAGGCCGTGAGCATGTCAGAGGTCACGCTGACTTTTGATAATGAAAATAGATTTTTTAATTTTGATAATAACGAAGTAGCGATCACCCGCAGGCTTTTTAGATCGGGAGAAAGCGAATACCTGTTAAATAAGAATCAGGTCCGCCTCAAAGATATTCTGGATCTGCTTTTGGGCACAGGTATCGGAGCCGAGAGTTATTCGATCGTGGCTCAAGGAAAAATCGATTTGGTTTTAAGCTCAAGGCCGGAAGACAGGCGCTTAGTTTTTGATGAAGCCTCCGGCATCACCAAATACAAGGCGCAAAAAAGAGAGACCTTGAGGAAACTTGAAGATACCGAGCAGAATCTTTTGAGGGTCAATGATATCGTCACTGAAGTCAAGCGCCAGATCGGCTCGCTTGAGCGTCAGGCAAACAAGGCGCGTAAGTACAAAGAGGTCTTTGAGGAATTAAAAACAAAGGAAACGAATTTATCTTTTCTGCAAAGAAGCGAGCTGTTAAAGCAGAAAGAGGAGGTAGCAAATCAGATCAAGGCTCAAGAGGTGCGTTCAATGGAGCTTTTGGCTGCTATCTCGGACGAGGAAGCAAAGATCTCAAGCCGTCAGCAGGAGCTAAAGTCCCTTGAAGAAAGCATGATGGCGCTCAAGAATCAGATCATGAACATGGAGAACTCTGTTGTCAGGAACAACGAGCACATTAAATTTAATCAGGAGAGGGCTGCCCAGTTAGCCGGCACCAAGAAGTACCTTCAGGAGCAGATCGAACAGATAAAGAATAAGCTGAATCAGGATGAGGAAAAATTAAACAAGGTAAGAGAGGAGTACGGCGGGTTAAGAAAGACTATTGACGAGAAGACCTCTTTGTTAAATGAAAAGGAATCCATCATCAACGCGTTGGCTCAAGCGATAAAGTCAGCGCTGGATACGATTGCAAAGTCAAAACAGGAGATCATGGATCTTGAGGCGCAATCAGCTAATACCAAGAATCAGATCGGCGACCTGAATTCTAAAAAGCAGGTATTTGCGGCGCGGAAAAAACGCCTTGAGATTGAAAGGGCAAAGGTTTTTGAAGAGAGGTCTGTTATCGAGGCTAACCTTGAGGCGATTACGCGCGAGGTAGAAGGCATAAAGAAGTTGATGGATGAGATCAACCTGAAAATAAATGTCAGAAAAGTAGATCTCGATACCGAGAATAGTTCTTTAGGCTCTATTAATGAACAGATCGTAAATTTAGAGCGCCAAAATATGGCCCTTGAATCGCATAGGGAGTTTTTGGAAGCGCTGAAGTCTAAATACGAAGATATTGATGAGTCGATGAACGCAGTAATTTATCTCGACAAGCTGCCTAAAGATAATCTAGGGGGCCTTGTTATCAAAATAAAGGATAGCGTTAATTTAAGCGATGAGGACAAGGCTTATTTTGATCCGGCAAGCATCAAAGTCTCCGGAGAGGCAAAACCGATCGAACTTGATACCCGCAAAATCGACGAGAAGATAGCTAAAATACAAGAGGAGTTGAATTCTTTTAAGGCCGCCAAAGCCGCCAAGGAAAGCGGTATTGAGGAACTAAGCAGGTATTTAAGCGGTCTCCAGGAAGAGATGCATGCCCAAGAGATCAACTTTGCGAATAAAGAGACCTCCCGCGCCACCATCCTTGAGCAGTTTAATAAGATCAAGGAGGAGGATGATGTTATTAACCTAGAGTTAACAGATGTGCATCAGGAGCTTGAAGCCCTGGATAATAATTTGATTGCCGCTGAGAAGAATCTATCTTCTTTGAACAGCAGGCTTCTCTCTACGGAGGACAGGATAGAGCAAGAAGAAGATGGGATTTCTAACAACAGCAAGCTTAGGGAAGAGGTCTTAGTGGTGATTACTCAGACCAAGACCGAACTGGATTCTTTAAATAAGCGCATTGTCTCTGATGAAGTGACGCTTAAGTTATTGGAGGATACATATAGGCACGATCAGGAGAGCCTGCAGAATATCCAAAATCAGATAAAAGATGCGGATGCCAAGAAAGAATCCCTTGAGGCGGAGATAAAGGAGTGTGAGTCTAAGGTCGCGGAGTTCAGCGGCCAAATAGAGGTTCAGAAGGCTTCGCTTAAGGATTCCGAAGAGAAATATCTTGGGATCTCAGAAGGCATGAGCGGTGCATTGGAGAAAATAGAAACCGGCAAAAAGGAGCTCTCTGGCTTAAAGGACAAGTTGTATGAATTGCAGATGCAGGATAAGGATGTAGAGTATAAATTCAGCACTTTAAAAGATAGGATGCTCAATGCCTACAAGGTCGATTTGGAGCTGCCGGTAGAGGTAGTAGAGGGGTTGGATCCTGTTATTTTGGCCCAGGAGATAGGTGCGCTAAAAAGCAGGCTAGATTCTTACGGGAACGTTAATCTGGTCGCTATTGAAGAGTATGATGAACTTAAGAAGCGTTATGATTTCCTTGTCCAACAGCAGACCGACCTTTTGACGGCTAAAGAGTCTTTGCATCAGGCGATCTTAAAAATCAACCGTACAACAAAGCAGATGTTCCTTGAGACCTTTGAAAAGGTGCGTGAGGAGTTCCGCAATTATTTCCGTCAGCTTTTTAACGGCGGAGACGCGCAGGTATTTTTGACTGATGAATCGGATCCGCTTGAGTCAGGGATCGAGATCATCTGCCGGCCTCCGGGCAAGAAGCTGCAGAATGTCCTGCTGCTTTCGGGAGGAGAGAAATCGATGTCGGCGATAGCGCTTATCTTTGCGATATTCAAAGTAAAGCCTTCGCCTTTCTGTATTCTCGATGAAATTGACGCTGCCCTTGATGAGGCAAACGTGGATAGGTTTGGCAGGATGGTGCGCGAGTTTGCCAGGGACTCCCAGTTTATAGTCATCACCCACAACAAAAGGACAATCGCCAACGCCGATGTGATGTATGGGATCACCATGCAGCAATCAGGTATCTCAAAGATCGTTTCGGTGAAGTTTTCTCAGAGTAACCAGAATAAAGAGAAAAAAGAGACTGCAGCCGAACAGCTGGACGCCGCGGATGCGGCAATGGCAGAACCAGTTTAGGGTTAGTAGTCAGCGTATAACGGTTGTTTGATTTAGTAAACGGCGGTGTTGTTCTTGCCTTTGTTTTTTGCCTGGTATAAAGCTTTGTCAGAGGAGTTGATTATGTCAGATGGGGTGAGGCCGTTTTCGGGAAAGGAAGCCAGGCCTATGCTGACAGTCAGTTTTTTATTAGGCAATATCTCTTCGTGAATAAAATGGTTTTTTTCAATATCTATTCTTAGGCGTTCCGCAAGCAGGAGCGCCTCTTTTTTATCTGTTGAAGGCAGGATCATCGTAAATTCCTCTCCTCCGTAGCGGCAGACAAAATCCATATTACGCGACTGATTTTTTAACAACAAAGCAAGGTCTTTTAAGATCCTGTCTCCTGATTGGTGGCCTAAGCTGTCGTTATAAACTTTAAAGTCATCAATATCAAACATTAAGAGGGTAAGGGGGATACGCGATGCCCTGGCCTTTTCCATTTCTGACTGCAGGAGGTATTGAAAATAACCGTGGTTCCAAAGGTTGGTAAGCGAATCCCTATGCGCCTGCATCACTGTTTTTTCGTAAAGCTGAGAGTTTTCTATCGCAAGGCCTGCCTGGTTAGCGAGCATTATCAGCATACGCAGGTCATCTTTAGTTATAGGTTTTCTGGTAATAAAATTATCCGCGACAATAATACCGTTTACCTTATCTTTAGCCTTTAAGGGTATAAGGACCATCTCATCGCTGTTTAACAGTTTTATGATCTGGGTATGTTTATAATTTTGAACAGTTTCTTTGGTAAGGTGCAGCGGCATTCCCTCAAGCACGGCTAACGTAAGAAGATTATCGCCTTTTTCTTTAAGCGCGACCCGCAAATTCCGCACCTGCTGGTTAAAACTGGATTCAAGAGACCGGTTTGAGAATTTATAGGCGCTGATAAGGTCATCCATATCCATTTTTTCGTGCTCAATCCTGTTCCAGATACTATTTGCCTCTTCACCGGTCTCAGGCCCGATCCCCATTTTACCTTCGATAAGCCCGTCTTTCTCGTTTATTAGGAAAAGAAGGGCGCGATTAAAACCAAGGCCTATATGCGCGGTGACCCCTGTAAGGATGATATAAAGGATCTCATCCAGTTTGAGCGTTGTGCGCATAGCATTGGAGATCTCATAGAGGATGCTAAGCTCGGTTTTGGTGCGTTCAAGTTCAAGTTTTATCTTAGTAAGCTCTTCCATAAGCAATAAATTTAACATAATTCAGAGCCCCTGTCAAGGTAAAGAACCGTCGCACACCTGCGAGGTGTGTAAGGGGTGCATAATAGGTAAAAATAAAGGTGTTAGATTTTGGCGAAAGTTACGTCTATTGATAGCGGAAGGAGGTAGATATGCTTATTAGATTATTTGTTTGACAGGCGGGGGGTGAGTAGGTTATAATTACTAGTTCTTAAAACCACAAAACTAAGATCGGAGGTTGTTATGGCTACAATAGATAAGAAAAAAGAGGAGGCGAATAATATCGCTGACAGGCACAAGGCGTTGGAGTTAGCACTTTCTCAGATTGAAAAACAGTTTGGCAAAGGCTCGATTATGAAACTCGGAGGCGAGACTAAGGTTCATGTTGATTCTATTTCTACCGGGGCCCTTACCTTAGACTGGGCTTTGGGTGTCGGCGGACTACCCCGAGGCCGCGTTGTCGAGATCTTTGGCCCGGAGGCGTCCGGAAAAACCACTTTGACGCTTACGGCTATAAGAGAGATCCAGAAAAAAGGTGGTGTCGCGGCTTTTATCGACGCTGAACATGCTTTTGATTCTACTTACGCAAAGATCATCGGGTTGAATCTGGAGGAACTCTTGATCTCCCAGCCGGATACCGGAGAGCAGGCGCTTGAGATAGCCGAGACTTTGGTGCGCTCAAATGCAGTGGATCTAGTGGTGATTGATTCTGTCGCAGCACTTACTCCCCGCGCAGAAATAGAAGGTGAAATGGGGGATTCTCACGTAGGGCTTCAGGCGCGCCTGATGTCGCAGGCGTTGCGTAAATTAACCGGGGCGATAAGTAAATCACGCACCTGTGTTATTTTTATCAACCAGATAAGGGAAAAAATCGGTGTTATGTTTGGCTCTCCAGAGACTACACCCGGAGGCCGCGCGCTTAAGTTTTATTCATCGGTGCGGCTTGATGTGCGCAGGATCGCCTCATTAAAAGAGGCGGATCATGTCATCGGCGGAAGGGTCAGGGTCAGAGTAGTAAAGAATAAGGTCGCTCCGCCTTTTCGCGAGGGAGAATTTGATATCCTGCACAACGAAGGTATCTCTAAGGTAGGAGCTGTCATTGATGCCGGAGTGAACCTCCTGATTATTTCAAAGAGTGGAACGTGGATGTCTTTTGGAAATGAGAAACTCGGTCAAGGCCGCGATGCTTCGATCAAGCTTTTAAAAGAAAAGCCGAAGCTCTTGGAAGAGATCGAAAAAGAGGTCAGAAAGAAGATCGGAGTAGGATAGAAAGAGATTTGTTTAAGGGTGAGGTGAGAGATGAAAAGAAAGAATCTTATTTTCGGGGCAGCCTTTTTATTGATTGGTATCGTCTTTGGCGTTGCCTTGACGCTCAAGCTGGATATTTTTTCTTCCGCGCAAAGCCAGAACGCCGAGACGCAGGTTAGCGCGGCGCAGAGTGCAAAACAGGAAGTTGACGCTGGTTCGATATCAAGCGGATTAGAGGGCGCTGTTATTAATGTGGCAAAAACAGCCGGTAAGGCAGTGGTCTCTATCAGTACAGAACATGTAACTAAAATCAAAGGGGGCAAGAGATTTTATTTTAACCAGCCGTTTGGGCAGGAGTCTCCGTTTGGCGGAGAGAATGACTTTTTCCGCCGTTTCTTTGATGATTATTTCGGAGAGGTGCCTGATAGGGAATTTAAGCAGTCGGGGCTCGGTTCAGGAGTTATCATCGATGCCGAAGGTTATATTTTGACTAACGAACATGTGATTAACGACGCCGATAAGATTACCGTTACCCTTTCTGACGGAAGGGAATTCAAGGGTGAAGTAAAAGGTAGGGATGCCCGTTCAGATCTTGCGGTGATTAAAATTAACGCGAGCAAGCTTCCTGTTGCCAGCCTAGGGGATTCGGATGGACTAAAAATCGGGGAGTGGGTTGTGGCAATCGGAAATCCCTTTGGCTTTGCAATGCAGAATCCGGAGCCCACTGTCACCTGCGGCGTGATCAGCGCTTTGCACCGTTCTTTGGGCAGGGTTTTTCCGCGCGATAAAGATTACAATGACCTGATCCAGACTGACGCGGCTATTAATCCGGGCAATTCCGGCGGCCCGCTGGCAAATCTTAAAGGAGAGGTGGTTGGGGTCAATGTTGCGATATTCTCTACGACCGGAGGCTATCAGGGCGTCGGCTTTGCTATCCCTATTAACAGCGCAAAAAGAGTTATATCTCTGCTTATTGAGGGTAAGAAGATCAGCTACGGATGGTTAGGTGTAACTGTTCAGGATATGACCGATGATCTTGCTAAGTACTTTGGCCTTTCCGATAAATCAGGAGTACTGGTAGCAAAGGCTTTAGAGGATGGCCCGGCTAAAAAGGCAGGAATGAAGGAAGGGGACATCATAAAGCAGTTTGACGGAAAGTCTGTAAACAATGTAAGAGAGCTGATCAGTACTGTCTCAAAGACAGAAGTAAATAAAAAAGTAAAAGTAAATATTATCCGCGATAAAAAAGCTATCGTCTTAGACATTCAAGTCGGAGAGAGGCCGGAGACCGTAGAAGAAGAAGGTGAGGCTGGCGCCGAAGTAGAAGGGCAGAAGTGGCGTGGATTATCGGTTGAGGAATTGACCGAAGAAAGTTCCCGACGCTATAGGACCGATGAGAAGCAAGGGGTGATCGTTATTGATGTCGAGCCGTCAACTCCGGCGGATAATGCCGGCTTGATCCCAGGGGATCTGATCTTGGAAATTGATAAGAAGCCGGTAAAGTCCATGGCTGATTATCAGAAGATCACTAAGGCGGCCAAAGGCGATATTTTGATCAAGGCCCAAAGAGGTTATTTTGTAGTGAAGGAGAAATAATAGGGGGTAGTAAGGGATTGAAGACTGACCCTTTGCAGAAGGCTAAAGAGTATTCTTTCCTTTTACTGAAATATAGGCTGCGCAGTGAAAAGGAGATTTACGTACGCCTTAAACAGAAAAAATTCCCCGAAGAAATAATCAAAGAAGCCCTATCTTTTTTAAAAGCCAAGAAATTCCTGGATGACGAACTTTTTGCCAGGGCCTGGGCTGATTCGCGTTTAAAAAGATCGCTTGGTTTAAGAAAGATAAAAGAAGAATTAAGGCAAAAAGGCATCAGTAAAGAAACAATAGAGTTTTGTTTGGCTAGGTTAAAGCAGGGGTATTGCGAGGAGGGGATTGTCGAGGAGCTGGCCAGGCAGAGGTTTGAAAAATTAAAAGGTATTGAGCCAAAAAAAGCTAAGAGCCGCGTTTACGCGTACTTATTGCGGCGCGGTTTCTCGCCGGAAACAATCATTGATACGGTCAACCAATTATGACTGCAGATATTCTAAGAGCGAAATTTCTTGTATTCTTTAAAGCCAGAAAGCACAAGGCCGTTGAAAGCGACTCGCTTGTCCCAAAGGATGACCCTACGGTTTTATTTACTCCTGCCGGGATGAATCAATTTAAAAAGGAATTCTTAGGATATGATTCCGGTTTTAAACGGGCTGCTAGTTCCCAAAGATGTTTGCGTACCGATGACCTGGACAAGGTGGGTAAGACTACCGGCCACCATACTTTTTTTGAGATGCTGGGAAATTTTTCCTTTGGCGATTATTTCAAGAAGGACGCCATAATCTGGGCCTGGGAGTTTTTAACCAAAGAGTTAGGGATTCCCCAGGAAAAGCTCTGGGTTTCGGTATATAAAGACGATGAAGAGGCCTATAAGATCTGGGAGGATATTGTTAAGGTCTCTAAAGAGAAGATCGTCAAGTTAGGGGATAAGGAAAACTTTTGGCCTTCCGAGGCAAAAGAAAAGGGCCCGAACGGCCCATGCGGTCCATGCTCTGAAATATTTTATGATTTAGGGCAAAATATCGGCTGCGGCGAAAAGCTATGCGATCCATCCTGCAGCTGCGGCAGGTTTATTGAGGTCTGGAATCTGGTATTTACGCAGTTTAACCGTAAAGAGGGCGGGGTATTGGAACCGCTTCCAAATAAAAATATCGATACCGGGATGGGCCTTGAAAGATTAGCGTCGGTGATGCAGGGTGCTGCGAATAATTTCGAGACGGATCTGTTCCAGCCGATAATAAAAGAGATCGAGCAGGGACTGTCCCCGACTCCAATTGTAGGGCAAGCCAAGGGGACTGTCCCTAAAGGTTTGATTTACGCAATTTCCGACCATATACGCGCCATAGTATTTTCGATTTATGACGGCGTCTTGCCTTCGAATGAAGGGCGTGGTTATATCGTCAGAAAATTAATCCGTAAGAGTACACTGCATTTAAGGGCGCTTGGGGCAAAACATGAATTCTTGTATAAATTAGTCCCGGTAGTCGCGGAAGTTATGAAAACGCCGTATCCTGATCTTGCTTTGCGGCAGGAAAATATCGCTGAGATTGTTTTATCGGAAGAAAAGAATTTTAATGCTACTTTGAACTCAAGCGATAAGCTAGAAAGGATGGAGAATAAGCCAGTATTGGATATGGCAAAAAAAGATCCTCAAGGACCAGACGGTTTTATAATTGCTAGCGCAATGACATCTTCTTCAGCCGCTAAAGTAGCCTTTCGACTATATGATACGTATGGTATTCCACTGGAATTAACCAAAAACTGGTGGGATACTAAACACAAAATAATATTTGATGAGAATCTTTATTTTAGTACTATTGACAAGAGTATGGATGAGCAAAAGATCCGTTCTAAATCGCAAAGCGCCATGAAGGGGGATGTTTTTAGCGTTAAAGATATCGATCATGGCTTAAAAGAAACCAGATTTTTAGGTTACAAGGTTTATTCCAATAAGGCAAAAATCGTCAAGATATTAAAAGACGGGGCAGAGGTAAAAAAAATCAGCCCCGGAGAAGAGGCCGCGATAATTTTAGATGCTACTTGTTTTTATGGTGAGAGCGGCGGTCAGGTAGGAGATTCCGGAGAAATAGTCAAAGGCAAGAACATATTTGAGGTTACGGATACCAAGAGATCCAATAAGATAATTTTGCATATTGGAAAGGTGAAAGAGGGAAGTTTTAAAAAGAATGATCCGGTTACGGCAAAGATAAATCTGGAAAGAAGGCTTGCGATCGCAAGAAATCACACCGCAACGCATCTTTTGCAGGCAGCATTAAGAAAAGTTTTAGGCATGCATGTGCAGCAACAGGGTTCCCTGGTCGCTGAAAACAAATTGCGTTTTGATTTTACTCATTTTAAGGATGTTAGTAAAGAGGAACTAGACAGGATCGAGGAAGTGGTTAATTCTTGGGTCATTGAGAATTTTCCGGTTGGCGTGGTGCAGAAGAGTTTGGTTGAAGCGAAGAAGTCAGGGGCCCTTGCTTTCTTCGGCGAGAAATACGATGCCAAGGTGCGTATCGTATCTACGGGAGATCTTTCAAAAGAATTTTGCGGCGGCACACATTTAAATTTTACCGGGCAGATCGGGTTATTCAAGATACTTTCGGAAGGCTCGGTTGCAAGCGGAGTAAGAAGGATCGAGGCGGCAACAGGAAACTATGCCTATAAGGCGGTCAAAGAGGAAGAGGGGGCCTTGGCGGAGATCTCTGCTCGTTTAGGCGGCGCTGCGGTAGATAAATTAACGCAGGAATTAGATAAGAGAAACTCTCTCATTAAGGAACTTGAGAAAGAGATTAACGCTCGCAAGGTTGATTCTTTAAAAGAGTCGGTGGATAGTTTAATCAATGCCGCAGAACTAATAAACGGGAAAAAATTCATAGCCAGGATATTTGAGAGTGTGGATATGGATCTTCTAAGAAAGAACGCGGACCTGATCAAGCAAAAAACCGATAACGCGATCATGTCTTTTGGATCAAGATCCAAGGATAGGGCGATGCTTGTGATAGGGGTGACTTTGGATCTGTGTGGGAAAGGAGTAGACGCCGGCAAACTGATCAAGGAAGTAGGGCCTATTATCGGAGGTAGCGGAGGAGGAAGGGCTGATTTTGCGCAGGCTGGCGGTACCAAACCGGATAATCTAGAGGCGGCAATATTAAAATTAAAAGAAATAATTTAAAGCTAATCTAAACATGAAGATCATTAAATTTACCAGCAAGAAATTAGACAAGGTCTATAACCGCGGATTGCTTAAACAGAGCAGGGTAGAGGACAGGGTCAGAAAGATCATGGATGATGTGCGACTTCTCGGAGACGAGGCGCTTTTAAAATACACCAAGAAATTCGACGGGGTAAAACTTACTACTCGGCAATTAAAGGTTTCGGAGATCGAAATAAGCGGCGCCTATCAGAATATCAGTCCTAATTTCGTATCCAGCCTTAAGGTTGTGATTGAAAATGTGAATCGTTTCTATCGCAAAACGCTAAGGAAATCCTGGAGAATAAAAGATCCTGACGGTGTTATCTTGGGTGAAAATTATACTCCGCTGGAAAAGGTGGGAGTATATATTCCTGCGGGCACAGCGCCTTTGGTTTCTACGGTTTATATGACCGTGCTTCCGGCAAAATTGGCCGGAGTAAAGAAAATAGTCCTGGTTAGTCCGCCGGATAAACACGGTTTTATTAATCCGCATATATTAGTGGTAGCTGATTTATTAAAAGTAGATGAGATTTACCGCGTGGGAGGCGCGCAGGGAATAGCTGCGCTTGCCTACGGTACAAAGACGATCCCCCGCGTAGATAAGATCGTGGGTCCTGGAAATATTTATGTTTCGGAAGCAAAGCGGCAGGTCTTTGGTCAGGTTGATATTGATATGGTTGCCGGCCCTACGGAACTGGTGATAATCGCGGATCACAAGAGCGATCCTAAGTTTATAACCGCTGATTTGAGGGCGCAGGCAGAACACTCTAAGGGCCTGGCGATCTTAATCACAAATTCTAAAAGCCTTGCCCATGAAGTAAAATCTCAATTAGACAAGGATAACGGTTACATCATCCTGACTAAAAACTTAAGACAGGCAGCGGAAGTGGCTAACAGAATAGCCTCAGAACATCTTGAGATAATGACTAATAATCCGCGCAGGATATTAAAGGATATAAAAAATGCCGGAGCTATATTTCTGGGCCCTTACAGCCCCGCGGCGGTCGGGGATTATGTTGCCGGGCCAAGCCACGTCTTGCCAACCGGCGGGACAGCCAGATTTTTCTCCGGTTTATCGGTGTTTGATTTTGTAAAGAGTAATCATATCATCAGCTACTCAAAGAAAGCCCTTGAAAAGATAAAAGATCCGTTAGAAAAAATTGCTACTATTGAAGGTTTGAGCAAGCATTTGGATTCGGTCAAGGCGCGGTTTATTTAGTTTGTTTGTCGTAGGTGGCAGGGAGAGAGGAATATAAAATGAGAAAGGCAACAATAAAAAGAAAGACCAAGGAAACTGAGATCAATGTAAAATTGGCTATTGAAGGAAGCGGCAAGACAAGGATTGATACCGGTATAGGTTTTCTCGATCATATGCTTGAATTATTTGCTTTTCATGGTTTATTTGATTTAGATGCCACAGCCAAGGGAGACCTTAAAGTAGATATCCATCATACCAATGAGGATATCGGAATAGTTTTAGGTGATGCCTTTAAAAAAGCCCTTGGCGATAAAAAGGGGATTAAGAGATTTGGTTCTATCTCTGTTCCCATGGAAGATGTTGTGGCTAATGTGAGCGTGGATATCAGCGGAAGAGGATTTTTCAGCGGGATTATTATAGAAGGACCGAAAATTTTTAAAATTAAAACATCCGAACGTTACTCTTTTGAATACGCTAATCATTTATTCGAATCCCTGGCAAAGAGGATAGGGATGAATCTAAATATTAACCTTACAACTCATAATCCGGATTTGCATACAAACTTGGAGCCCGTCTTTAAGGCATTGGGTATTGCACTCGATCAGGCTACCCAAATTGACCCGCGCAGGATCGGCGTTCCTTCGACAAAAGGCGTCATAGATTAAATGATAGCGATAATCGACTACGGCATGGGCAACATCCATAGCGTTGCCAAGGCATTGGAGGTATTTGGCGCAAAGGTAATCGTCACTAACAAGGCCAAGGATATACTTTCAAGCGACAAGGCTGTGCTGCCGGGGGTAGGAGCGTTTGACGACGCGATGCTGGAATTAAAAAAGCAGGCCTTGATTCCTGTATTGAAGGATTTTGTAAAAAGCGCAAAACCATTTCTTGGTATTTGCTTAGGTATGCAGCTTTTATTTGAAGAGAGCGAAGAAGCGCTTAATTCAAAAGGTCTGGGTTTATTTAAAGGCAAAGTGGTGAAATTTAAGAGAGAGGGTTTAAAAGTGCCGCATATGGGTTGGAATCAAATTAAAATAAAAAATAAGGGTTGCCTTTTATTAAAGGATATCCCCGATAATTCGTATGTATATTTCTGCCATTCGTATTATCCGGTTCTCGAAGATGATGAGGTGATGGCAGCCGCTTGTAATTATGGTCATGATTTTGCCGCGGCAGTATGCAGAGGTAATATCTTTGGAGTGCAATTTCATCCTGAGAAAAGCCAGGTCGTTGGGCTTAAGATGATGCAGAACTTCGTTAAATTATGTTAATTATCCCGGCTATCGACATCCAGGACGGTTGCGTTGTGCGCCTTGTGCAGGGCAGGGCGGATAAGAAGGTGTATTCGCGGGATCCCCTTAAAACCGCAAAGCACTGGGTCAAGCAGGGAGCAAAATTTTTGCACATAGTGGATTTGGATGGCGCTTTTAGCGGCAGCCCCAAGAATCTAAATACGGCGCGGGAGATCGCCGGTAATATCGGTATTCCGGTAGAATTCGGCGGAGGCGTGCGTAGTGAAGAAACAATCAAAATGCTTATTGATGGGGGGGTCAGAAGGGTGGTCCTTGGGACTAAAGCGGTTCAGGACAAATCTTTTTTGAAGAAGGCCTTTTCTAGATTTGGCGATAGGGTGATCGTAAGTATTGACGCTAAAGGCGGGGATGTTTTGATAGAGGGGTGGAAAAGCAGTTCTAAAGGAATAAAGGCCCTTGAATTCGCAAAATATCTGAAGGAATTAGGTTTTACCCAGATTATTTATACTGACACGCAAAAGGACGGGACTCTGACAGGGCCTAATATCAAAGGCGTGAAAGCCTTGCTAAAGGAGACGGGGCTGAAAATTATTTCTTCCGGAGGAATATCGAAATTGGAGGATGTTTATAAATTAAAGAAGCTGGATAAGCTTGGTTTAAGCGGTATAATCATCGGCAAGGCTTTGTATGAGGGGAAGTTTACTTTAACTCAAGCTTTAAAACTGTGAAGGAGGAAAGGGCTATGGTAAAAAGACTTGTTGTTTTACTGGTTTTAGCGGTTTTTGCATTTGGTTTGACAGGATGCGCTACCACAAAAAGCAAGCAGAGTGAGCTTGAAATGCAGGGATTAAGAAATCAGATAAGCGCTCTAGAGTCTCAGGTCCAATCAAGGGACGCGCAGATAAGCAGTTTGAGTGAGGCTTTGGATGAGGCGAACAGGCAAAATGTAGGCACAGCGCAATCAATGCCCGCAGGTAAAAAGTGTGTCGGAGAAATGAAAAGAAAGCCAAGGATCAAGCAGGTACAGGCTGCTTTAAAAAATGCCGGCTATGACCCCGGGCCCATTGACGGAAAATTGGGCAAACAGACCAGGGAAGCAATAAAGGCGTTTCAGAAGGCCAATAATTTGCAAGTCGATGGTAAAGTCGGCAAGAAGACCTGGGAAGTGCTAAAGCCGTATTTGGAAACAAGAGTAAAATAGGTTTTGATGAGTTGACTTATGCTGACTAAGAGAATTATTCCCTGTCTCGATATAAAAGAGGGCAGGGTTGTAAAAGGTGTGAAGTTTGTGGGTCTGCGGGACGCGGGCGATCCTGTAGAAGTGGCCAGGGTTTATGATCAGCAGGAGGCCGACGAACTGGTATTCCTCGATATCACTGCCAGTTACGAGAAGCGAAAGACCCTTGTCGACTTGGTGGAGAAGATTGCTAAGAATATTTTTATGCCTTTTACAGTCGGCGGCGGTATTAGGGATTCCGCGGATATCAGGGATCTTTTAAATGCAGGTGCCGAGAAGGTCTCGATAAATACCGCTGCGGTCAAACTTCCGCAGTTGATCAGCGAGTCGTCGAAGAAATTCGGAAGCCAGTGTATTGTCGTGGCGATTGATGCCAAGAAGATCCAGCCCCTGCACGCAGGGGCTGGGTGGGAAGTGTATATTAACGGAGGCAGGACCCCGACCGGTATTGATGCGCTTGAGTGGGCTAAAAAGGCGGCCCGGCTCGGAGCCGGTGAGATACTTTTGACAAGCATGGATTTTGACGGGACAAAAGACGGTTATGATATTGATTTAACGAAGGCAATATCTGAGGCCGTTAGTATTCCTGTGATTGCCTCCGGCGGGGCCGGAAAACTGGAGCATTTCTATGATTGCTTTAAGAATTCCGGCGCAGATGCCTGCCTTGCCGCTTCAATTTTTCATTATCAGGAGTTTTCTGTCAGGCAGGTCAAGGAATATTTGAAGGAGAGGGGGATAGCTGTTAGGCTATGAAAAATCAGAAGTTTAAGCTAAATGATTTGAGATTTGATGAAAAGGGGTTGATCCCGGCGATAATCCAGGATTATAAGACTAAAGACGTATTGATGGTAGCTTACATGAATAAGGAATCTGTGCGCCGGACATTAAAGGTAGGCAAGACCTGTTTTTGGTCGAGATCACGTAAGGAGTATTGGGTCAAAGGTGCGACCTCCGGGAATTTGCAGTTTGTGAAATCAATCGCTTATGACTGTGATATGGATGCTCTTTTGATTAAGGTGCGTCAAGTCGGAGTAGCATGCCACACGGGAAACAGGTCGTGTTTCTATAGAAAGATTAAATAAATATGTTCTATCCCTCACTTAAAGATTTTCTAAAGTTATCTAGCCAGGGCAATGTTATACCTATTTATAAGGAGATCAACGCTGACTTGGACACTCCTGTTTCCGCATTCTTAAGGATAAAAAAGAATGCTTACGCCTTTCTTTTGGAATCTGTAGAGGGACAGGAGAAGATAGCCAGGTATTCTTTTTTAGGAAGCAATCCTTCGCTCGTATTCAGAAGCAAAGCTCGGCAGATAGAAATAATTCGTTCGAACGGCAAAAAAATAAAAAACTCTATTAGTGATTCGTCTCCTCTCGATGAACTTAAGAAAATAATGAAGGATTTTAAGGCTGTTAAGGTTCCGGGATTACCGCGTTTCTACGGGGGGCTAGTCGGTTTTATGGGGTATGATTCGGTAAGGTTTTTTGAG
>JAHJJA010000097.1 GCA_018822885.1 Candidatus Omnitrophota bacterium | reverse complement strand
GCCTTAACGCCGCCGTGCTTCCTGAATATTCTCGAAGGCGCAAATTCACCCAATTTATGGCCGACCATATTCTCGGTTACAAAAACCGGTATGTGCTTATGGCCGTCGTAAACCGCAAAAGTCAAACCAACGAATTCCGGGATGACCGTCGAACGCCTGGACCAGGTTTTTATCGCCTGACGTATCCCGGTACCGCGCAGCTTTTCAACTTTTTTTAATAACTTCTCCTCGACATACGGGCCTTTTTTTAATGAACGTGGCATAATTATGGATTCCTTCTCTTTACGATAAACTTATTAGAATATCTATTCGGTTTCCTGGTCCTGTATCCTTTTGTAGGCTTACCCCAAGGAGTAACAGGATGCGGGTTACCCTGACCGGATTTTCCTTCGCCGCCGCCGTGGGGGTGATCAACCGGGTTCATTGCAAGGCCTCTGACCGTCGGCCTGATACCGCGCCAACGGTTTCTTCCTGCCTTGCCTCGATTAGTCGCCTCATGCTCGATGTTGCCGACCTGGCCGATAGTAGCGTGACAATCAAGGCTGACTAACCTGACTTCTCCGGAAGGTAGCTTAAGATGCGCAATATCCCCTTCCTTAGCCATGATCTGCGCACTGGAACCTGCGCTTCTGACAATCTGTCCACCCTGCCCCTTACTTAACTCAATATTGTGAATCAACGTACCGGAAGGAATATGCCTTAAAAGCATACAGTTACCGGTCTTTATCTCGGTATCTTTTTGATTCGATGAAATAACTATATCTCCGACTTTTAGCCCGTCCGGAGCAAGTATATATTTCTTAAGCTTGTTATCATATTCAAGAAGAGCTATCCTGGCTGAACGATTTGGATCATATTCGATAGCAATTACCTTGGCCGGCTGTTCAAATAAATTGCGTTTAAAATCAATCGTGCGGATCATCTGTTTGTGCCCGCCGCCGATATGCCTTGTGGTGATACGCCCGTAAGAGTTTCTGCCGCCTGTTTTCTTGCGGGGAAATATCAATGACTTCTCAGGCTTAGTCTTAGTGATTTCAGCGAAATCAACGCTGATCATAGCGCGCCTTGATGGTGTGTATGGATTGAATTTTTTTATGCCCATGGTTTTATAGAAGCCCTGCAGTTTAGCTTCACTTGCGTTAGCTAAGCTACGGCTTCAGTTATCTTCTGCCCCTCTTTTAAAGTGACGACTGCTTTCTTTAAATCGGGAGTCTTTCCTAACTGATGTCTTACCCTTTTTAATTTACCCTCGGAGATAAAGGTATTTACACATTTTACCTTTACCTTGTAAATCTCTTCTACTGCTCTTTTAATCTGTATCTTATTAGCCGAATTTACCACAAGAAAAAGGTACTTCCCTTCGGGCTCGCTAATAGTGGATTTTTCTGTCCTGATCAAAGATTTTATTATGTCGTAAGAATTAACCATTTTTTAACCTGCTTGTAAGAGTTGTCAGGCCTTCCTTAGTAATAATAAGCTTCTTATGGCTCATTACCTCGTATACGTGCGTATCCTTTGCCAAATTCACATTTAAGAAACCAAGATTATCTAAAGCCATCTTTAAATCTTTGTCCTGCTTCTCAAGCAACAATAACACGTAATTTCCCTTTTTAGTTTTCTTATCTAAAACCTTTAGGTTAATAAACACCTTATTTGCTTCTTTTGTCTTTGGCGCGGCCAGTTTTAAATCATCAACCACTATCAGATTATTCTCTTTTACTTTGGCGTTAAGACTGGATTTTAAAGCCAGGTTCTTGATCTTCTGAGGCAGGACATATGAATAATCCCGTGGATGCGGGCCAAAAACCACGCCGCCATGGCGCCATAAAGGCGAACGGTTAGAGCCGACTCTTGCGCGGCCTGTACCTTTCTGTCTCCAAGGCTTTTTGCCGCCGCCGGAAACTTCTCCTCTTGTCTTAGTAGCAGCCAACCCGACTCTTTGATTTGCCCTGTAGGCATTGACTGCCTGATATATCGCAGCGCTGTTCACAGTGCCATCAAATACAGTTGTATTTAATTTTACGCTGTCAACTTCCTTGCCTTCAGTGTTATATATAGGTAAAGTAATCGCTTCCATTATTCTTGCTTATTTCCCTTTCTTTGCCCCTGCCTGCGCCGCCTGCTTTGGTTTTTCACCAAGCGGCTTTCTTTTCTTAGCGGTCCTGATGAAACAATAGCTATTTTTATGCCCCGGGACAGCGCCCTTGACTAACAATATGTTGTTTTCTGCATCAGCCCTTACAACCAGTAAATTCTGCGTGGTAAATCTCTTTGCCCCCATATGCCCGGGAAGGTGATGCCCTTTCCAAACGCGGCCAGGAGTAGTAGAGGATCCAAGAGAGCCGATTCTGCGGTGAGACATAGAACCGTGGGTCATCGGCCCGCCATGCCAATTCCAACGCTTCATACCGCCCTGAAATCCCTTACCGATCGAAACACCGGTTACATCGACAAAATCTCCGGGTTTAAATATATCCGCCTTAAGTTCATCCCCTACCTTGTATTCCTTTGCCGGCTCTTTAATCACTTCTTTAATCACCTTGCGCGGTGATATATTGATCTTCTTAAAATAACCGGCTACGGGTTTTTTTAGGCGTTTTTCCTTAATGTCCTCAAAACCAACCTGCAGGCTCTTATCCTTTACCGCTAACACGATACAAGGACCTGCCTCAATGGCTGTTACGCTGATAAGCCTGCCATCATCAGAGAACACCTGCGTCATCCCAATTTTTTTACCAATGATTCCAACCATAATTTTTGATTATCCGCTCAACCGGTTAACCTGCTTGTCAGTTTTAACTGCTTTTACAGGTCAACCGGTAGACCGGCTAACTTATTTAATTTCAACATCCACCCCTGCGGGCAGATTCAGTTTCCTCAAAGAATCGATCGTCTTAGCTGTGGGATCGTAAATATCGATAAGGCGCTTATGCGTTGAGAGATGAAACTGCTCGCGCGATTTCTTATCGATGACCGGAGAGCGTAAAACCGTATAAATCTCCCTTTTTGTCGGAAGCGGTACCGGACCAGCAATCTTAGCTCCGGTACGTTTTGCGGTCTCAACAATCTCCTCTACTGCCTGATCCAGCAGCCGATGATCATATGCTTTTAATCTGATGCGAATCTTTTGCATGTTTAAGCAATAACCTCAGTGACTACTCCAGCGCCTACGGTATGGCCACCCTCGCGGATAGCAAAACGGGATTCCTTCTCCATGGCAATAGGAGTGATTAACTCAACTTCGACACCAACGTTGTCTCCGGGCATAACCATCTCTACCCCCTCAGGGAGTATGACCGCTCCGGTAACGTCTGTAGTGCGGAAATAAAACTGTGGGCGATACCCTTTAAAGAAAGGTGTATGCCTTCCGCCTTCTTCTTTAGTCAATACGTACACTTGAGCCTTGAACTTTGTATGAGGAGTGATTGACTTTGGAGCCGCGATAACCATTCCGCGCTCGATAGAATCCTTATCAATGCCTCTTAAAAGCAGGCCCACGTTATCACCGGCCTGGCCTTCATCAAGGAGTTTCCTGAACATTTCAATGCCGGTAACAACCGACTTCTTGACTTCCGGCCTTAAACCCACAATCTCTATTTCGTCATTGAGCTTGACCTTACCGCGTTCAATCCTTCCTGTGCCTACTGTTCCGCGGCCTTCAATACTGAAGACGTCTTCAACCGCCATTAATAACGGCTTATCAAGGTCTCTAACTGGAAGCGGAATGAATTCATCGCAGGCCTTCATAAGCTCCAGAATGCATTTGCATTCGGCTGAATTCGGATCGCTGGAAGCCATTGCCTTTGAAGAACTTCCTCTGATTATAGGCGTCTTGTCTCCCGGATAACCATATTTGGTCAAGAGATCCCTTACTTCCATCTCAACCAGGTCAAGAAGCTCTGCGTCTGTGACCAAGTCAACTTTATTTAAAAATACTACCATTGAAGGAACGTTTACCTGACGAGCCAACAAGATATGCTCTCTGGTCTGAGGCATAGGGCCGTCAGCAGCAGACACTACAAGAATAGCGCCATCCATCTGCGCGGCTCCGGTGATCATATTCTTGATGTAATCAGCGTGTCCGGGACAGTCAATATGCGCATAATGACGGGCATCAGTTTCATACTC
Source organism: Candidatus Omnitrophota bacterium (assembly GCA_018822885.1). Classification (GTDB taxonomy): domain Bacteria; phylum Omnitrophota; class Gorgyraeia; order Gygaellales; family Profunditerraquicolaceae; genus JAHJJA01. The sequence continues at coordinate 3,583 of JAHJJA010000097.1, read as the reverse complement.
AACGTGAGCAACTGAGATCGTAACGACTTTTGTCTCGTCTCTTACCGTACCACCCTTTGCGATATCAGCATACTCTCTCGCGGTCGCTTTACCGAGCTTTGCCAGTACGTGCGTGATAGCAGCAGTCAAGGTTGTTTTTCCGTGGTCGATGTGCCCGATGGTTCCGATGTTTACGTGAGGCTTACTCCTTACAAACTTTTCTTTAGCCATATCAAACCTCCTCCTATTTAAAAACTTCTTCTTGTTGGACCCGCGACAGAAAAGCCAGCAATAATTTTTTCCCCAATATGTGAAGGCACTTCCGAATAAAAGGAAGGCTCCATTGTATAGGAAGCACGGCCCTGTGTCAAGCTTCTTAATGAAGTCGCGTAATTAAAAACTTCGGCCAGCGGAACGTTCGCCCTTATGGTCCGAAGGTTAAGCCTTTGAGCAAGCGAAACTATTTTTCCCCGACGAGAACTCAAGTCTCCGATCACCTGCCCCATGAATTCCTCCGGAACTATAACTTCCATATCCATTATCGGTTCCAATAAAACCGGGCCCGCCCTTCTTAATCCGTCATTAAATGCGAGGGAACCGGCCATCTGAAAAGCCAATTCCGAAGAATCAACTTCATGGAATGAACCATCGATCAAAGTAACTTTTATATCCGTTACGGGATATCCTGCGAGGACCCCGCTTTTTGCCGCGCCGAAAATTCCCTGTTTTACCGCGGGGATATATTCGCGAGGGATAGATCCGCTCTTGATCTTATCTTCAAAGGTGATTCCGGTTCCGGGTGTTTCCTGCGGCTCCATTTCAATAACGCAATGCCCGTATTGTCCGCGGCCGCCGCTTTGTGAAATAAATTTACCTACTGATTTTACTGCCTTTGTCAGAGTCTCTCTATATGCGACTTGGGGAGTGCCAACCTGTGCCTCCACGTTAAACTCTCTCAAAATCCTATCGACAATGATCTCAAGGTGAAGCTGGCCCATGCCTGCGATCAAAGTCTGGCCGGTCTCCTGATTATAGGTCACGCGGAAAGAAGGATCCTCTTCTTCTAGTTTATGTAAAGCCATCCCAAGTCTCTCTTGTGCATCTTTAGATTTCGGCTCCACAGACTGCTGAATAACAGGTTCCGGAAAACGCATCGACTCAAGCAGGATCTGATTATTTTCATTACAAAGCGTATCTCCAGTCTTGGTCTCTTTCAAGCCAACAGCCGCTGCGATTTCTCCCGTAGAAATACTCTCTACGATCTCCTGGCGGTTGGCGTGCATTTTTACGATCTTGGTAACGCGCTCCCTTTCCCTCTTACTGGCATTAAATATATAAGTACCGCTATTTAAAGTGCCGGAGTAGACTCTCACGTAGTTGATCTTACCCACGTAAGGATCGGTAGCTACCTTAAAGCAAAAAGCGCAAAAAGGCGCATCATCCGAAGCTTCTATTTCTTCAAATTCCTCTGTCTTAGGATTAGTACCCTTGACAGGCGGAAGGTCCATCGGAGAAGGCAGATAGTCACGCACAGCATCCAAAACTAACTGTATCCCTTTATTCTTAAAGGCAGATCCGCACAATACAGGAACAAACTTATTAACAATGACCATCCTTCTGATCGCATCCTTAAGCTCCTGATTAGAGATCTCTCTACTGTGCAAGAAATCATCCATCATCTTATCATCTACCTCGGCAAGCTTCTCGATCAATATTTGACGATACTTCTGTGCCTCTGCGATAAGATCTTCGGGAATATCCTTTACTTCCAGATCCTTGCCTAAATCATCTTTATGATGAGTGAGCTTCATATCTACTAAATCGATGATCCCATTAAAATCAGCTTCCTTGCCAAAGGGCAATTGGATCGTAGCCACATTAGCCCCGAGCCTTTTGTACATCTGATCAATGACCTCAAAATAATTGCTCCCCACCCTGTCCATCTTGTTTACAAAAGCTATCCTGGGAACACCGTATCTATCCGCCTGGCGCCAAACTGTTTCTGACTGAGGCTCCACTCCACCCACCCCGCAGAAAACGACAACAGCCCCATCCAATACCTTGAGTGACCTCTCGACTTCGATTGTAAAATCTACGTGGCCGGGAGTATCAATAAGGTTGATATTAATATCCTTCCAGATACAAGTTGTGGCTGCGGCAGTAATAGTAATGCCTCTTTCCTGCTCCTGCACCATCCAATCCATGACCGCAGTGCCATCATGCACCTCGCCTACTTTATAGGTCTTTCCGGTATAAAAAAGAATACGCTCGCTGGTTGTAGTCTTTCCGGCATCTATATGAGCGATGATCCCGATGTTCCTAATTGTCTCTAATGGAATTTTTCTAGTAGCCATATTTAATTATTCCCTTACCACCTGAAATGGGCAAACGCCTTATTGGCTTCAGCCATCTTATGCGTATCGTCTCTTTTCTTTATTGCCGAACCTTCACCCTTGTAAGCAGCCATGATCTCATCAGCGAGTTTTTCGCTCATAGACCTGCCCTTTTTAGTCTTTGCAAAATCCCTGATCCAGCGCAATGCTATGGAAGTCCCGCGCTCCTGACGCACTTCGATCGGCACCTGATAAGTGGCTCCGCCGACTCTTCTAGGCTTTACTTCAAGGCGCGGCCTTGCGTTATCCAAAGCCTTATGAAAGATCTTTAAGATATCAGGTTCGTTAAGATCCTTCTTTATAATCTCAAACGCGCCGTAAACCATTCTCTCCGCGATGGACTTCTTTCCCGCGAGCATCACCATATTAATAAACTTAGCGACGATCTTGGAATTAAACTTCGGATCGGCCAATACTACTTTTTCCTGCGCTTTTCTTCTTCTCATTATCAGTATCCTTTTATTTAAGCTTTCGGCATTTTTGCGCCGTATTTAGAACGGGATTTCTTACGCTGGTTCACGCCTGCGGCGTCCAATGTGCCCCTGACTATATGATAACGCACGCCGGGCAGATCCTTAACGCGCCCCCCTCTTACCAGAACTATTGAATGCTCCTGCAGATTATGGCCTTCACCGGGAATATAGGAAGTGACTTCGATTCCGGTTGTAAGTCTGACCCTGGCGATCTTCCTTAACGCTGAATTAGGTTTCTTCGGAGTCATGGTACGCACCTGAAGACAAACACCTCTTCTCTGCGGACAAGCCTTTAAAGCCGGAGATTTTGATTTTTTATGCTTTGAAACCCTTCCTGACTTGATTAATTGCGCAATTGTGGGCATGCTTTTATTTTACTCCTCTTTCTCTGCGGCGACCGGTTCTTTATCTTCTGTTTTAGCTCCCGCCGCCTTGACTACTTCGATCGCTCTATGAGTATGAAAACCTGTCCCCGCAGGGATCAAGTGTCCGACTATAACATTCTCTTTCAATCCAAACAGTTCATCGCGTTTTCCGCTTGTCGCGGCTTCGGTCAATACTCGGGTAGTTTCCTGGAAACTTGCAGCCGAAATAAAACTCTCGGTGGTTAATGAGGCTTTAGTGATACCTAATAAAAGCGGTGTTGCCTGAGCGGGCTTTTCACCTTTTTTAATCACCCTGTTATTTTCCTTTTGAAACACCCACTTATCCACCTGCTGCGTAGCTAAAAACTCGGTG
>JAHJJA010000096.1 GCA_018822885.1 Candidatus Omnitrophota bacterium | reverse complement strand
TCACTGTTTAAAACAGAGTTTAAGCAAGGTTCCAAAAAACCTTTTCCGTTATAATTCAGGATCACTATTGAAATAAATACCGAGTCTCTCATATCTTCTGACATAAGACATAATAATGCAACGTGTCTTTCCTGACGCAATGCAGTTTATCCAACAACCTGCAAATAAGCACAATAAATACTATTAAAGGGGCAAAAACCGGCAGCAAATACTTCTTGGGCTTGACATCCAGATCGCTGACACCGTAACCAAGCCCCATAATATCAGAATAAAGATAACCGGCAAGACGCGCTCCGATCATCTTCCACATCCCTCCGCCGTCTTCGACTTTAATAACCTTGAATCCGGCACTTTCCACGATATGCCTGATCCCATAAACAGTAAACCTGAAAAAATCATAAGGAGCAAGATGTATCCGATTCATAAAAGGAACGGTCAGGGCAAAATAGCCGCTGTTTTTTAAGACCCTAAAGGCTTCGTTCGCCGCGCATTGCGGATCAGGTAAATGTTCAAACAATGACAACGCGACCACACTGTCAAAGCTGTTTGTCTTAAACGGCAGGTTTAGCGCCGTGCCAAAAACATCATTTTTATTTATCTCTAATCTTTCGTTTACCCTGCTTGAATCAGGATAATCCAGACCTATATAACGCTTTACTTTGGGCTTAAAGATATCCTGCTTTATTCCGCAGCCGACATCCAAAAGCCTCCCGTTGACATACTTGGCAATATCTTCGTTAAACCTGGCCAGGTCATCGCATATAATATTTAACCAGCGCAAAAAACCCTTCATCTAATTTAGCTTTCTGGCAATTGCCAATAATCCGGCGGAAGAATCATTATTCAGACTTTTTTCTGTGATCAATCTTCTAAAAAAGGCATAGAATATTTTCTTTTGGATCTGCTCTGAAACCTTGAGTAAATCCCCCCTCAAGTTAAGCTTTTTTAAAAGAAACCCGAAAGCGGCAATAAGATCCCATAGAGAAAGTACGCCTTTCGACAAATAGAACCTCGACTCAATGATTTTAAGCCCGAGGCCATCAAGCTTTTTTGCCCATCCATCTTTGTCGTGAAGATTGTAATGGGCCAATAGGGCGATCCTTTTATTCTTATACCAATCCGCTATCCTCTTAAGGCCCAGACCCTTAAATAATCTGTAAAAAAACAGGTAATCCCCAAACTTATCTGACGGAACAGTAAAAATAAACAAACCTCCGGGTTTTAAAACCCGCGATACCTCTTCTGCCACCTTATCAATATCTTCGATATGCTCGATTACCGAATTGCTAAAAACATTATCAAACTTTGAATCCTTAAACGGCATAAACCTGGCATCGCTTAAAACCAGGCTTTTATATACTCCTGAAAGCTTTGCCTCAAACAACAACTCCTGCCAGTTATCAAGCCCGACTAAACTGACTTTGCTTGATTTAAATGCCATCCCCGAGATATTACCCTCTCCACAACCCAGATCAAGAGTCAAACCGCAAACTTTAAGTTCTGACAAAACATCCATGACCCAGGCTACTTCAATCGTCCTCCACAAACTTGAAGCCGGATCAAATTTATCCAGCATCTGTAACAATAGTTTTTGCTTTTCTATCCCAGTCAAAACCATTTTACCACATCCCCACTCGGTCAAATAGATATGAGAATTTTACTTTGCGTAATATCTTGGGCATAAGTACCTTATCGCTGACTTTTCGCTTTTTCTGCACAAGGCTGCGCTGTTTTAAAACATTTCCCAAATGAGTAAAGTTCCAAAAAACACCTTTTGTTATATAAATTGCTTCTTGCGCGCGTCCTTTTAAAACAAACAAAAACGCCAAAGACAGCCACATAAGGATATGTAAAGGCAGAATCTTAATCAATTGCCATGTCCCTAAATTCTTAGCTAAAGTAAAAATATAATTCCTAGAGCCGTAATATTTCACAAGGTAGCTTGAATGTTTATGCGAATTTATCGATACCCCGGAAGCATGATAAATCACCGCATTAGGCAAGAACACGATCCTTTTACCTGAAAGCCAGATCCTCCAGCACAAATCAGTCTCTTCAAGGAACATAAAATAATCTTTAGGATACCCGCCGACTTCAGAAAAAACATCTCTTCTGACTGTAAGGGCCGTGCCTTTTACTCCGAAAATGTCCGCCACCTCACTAAACTGCCCCCTATCAATCTCAAAACCGGCATGCCGCTGCATAAGAAGCCCGAATTGATTCAGGTATTCACCCGCTGAATCGATTCTCTTATGATCGTCCATCATTAGCAGTTTTGAGCTCGCTCCCCCAATTGTCCGGTCTGATTCAAATAAATTGGCCAACTGACTGAAACATTCTCTCTCTACTTTTGTATCCGTAGCAATAAATGTCAAATATTTGCCTTTAGCTAACTCTGCTCCCTGATCCAAAGCATATGCCGCTCCAAAATTTTTATCATTTACGATTATCTTAATCTTAGATAAAACTTCAAAAGCAAGAGACTTTCTTAAGAATTCAATACTACCATCTTCTGAGTGATTATCAACCAGGATGATTTCTAGATTCTTGTAATCACTAGCAAAGATAGATTGAATGCAGCCGACGATAAAATCCTTAGCGTTCCAATTAACGACTACTACAGACAGTAACGGCTGGGTCATTTGGAAGAAATAAGATTGATGTATTTCTTGCCGGGATAAAGCAGGCATTTAATATCCGAAACCGACTTGATTATTTTAGCAGGATTGCCGCAGACTACTTTCCCCTTTGGGACATCATGCACCACTACACTGCCTGCACCCACCATTGCCCCTTCTCCGATTGTCACAAAGGGCAATATCG
>JAHJJA010000095.1 GCA_018822885.1 Candidatus Omnitrophota bacterium | reverse complement strand
GCTCCAGAAATTTAACTGTCTTTTGACTAATTTCGGACCCGTCCCCCCTAATGAGGTCTTAAGATTGACCGATTGCCAGGCATTCAAGATCCTTTTCACATCGGAATCAAGCTTAGGCGAATATTTTTTTAGTTCTTGAACGCTTAGATCCGAGATCTTTTTTCCCTTATCAAGGCAGTCCTTCACCATCTTGCCCACAATATCGTGGGCCTGCCTGTAAGATATCCCTTTCTTGATCAAATATTCTACAATATCAACCGAAAACAGGGACTCATCCATCAGCTTTTCAGCTATTTCTTCCTCATTTACCCTGACATTCTTAAAAAGCTGTATAAAGATCTCAAGGAGCTGTTGGACCGTGTCAATGGCATTAAAAAGTGGCGGTTTATCCAGTTGTAAATCTCGATTATACGAAAGAGGCAGCCCTTTTAAAAGCATCAATATATTTGACAGGTCCCCGTGCACCTTGCCGCTTGAGCCTCGTATCAACTCTAAAACATCGGGATTCTTTTTATGCGGCATGATGCTTGAGCCTGTGCAAAAAGAAAAATCAATATCTATAAAATTGAATTCTTTTGTAGACCAAAGTATAAAATCTTCCGCGAACCTGGATAAATGCACCGACAATATGGATAGATCCGCCAAGATCTCGATAATAAAATCCCTGTCGCTTACGCTATCCATGCTGTTTTGCGTGATTTGCTCAAAACCCAGTTCCTTGCCGACGAAAGCCCGGTCTATAGGAAGACCTGTACCGGAAAGAGCGCAGCTTCCTAAAGGCATAATATCGACCCTTTTAGCCGCATCAGACAACCTCTCCTTATCCCTCTGAAGTGCTTCAATGTAAGCCAGAAGATGATGCGCAAATAATACGCATTGAGCTACCTGTAAATGAGTATAACCCGGAATTATGATTCCGGAGTTAACCTTGGCTAATTTTAATATTGCTTTTTGCAGTTGGCTGATCAGCCCATCCAGCGCCGCAATCTCATCTTTGATGTACATTTTCACATCCAGGGCAATCTGGTCATTGCGTGAACGGGCGGTGTGCAGCCTCTCTGCCGCTTTTCCGATCTTCCTTGAAAGCGCATCCTGTACATTAGAATGGATATCCTCGGCCTTCAAGTCATATTTAAATTTCCCGGACTCTACCTCTTTCAGGATAGATTTTAACCCGGACACAATCAATGCAGCTTCTTTAGCGGGAATAATCTTTTGCTTCCCAAGCATCTTGGCATGGGCAATACTCCCCAGGATATCGTACTTTGCCAGCCGCTTATCATAGCTGATGCTCGAGGTGAATTCATCAGTTAAGGCGCTTGTTTTCTTTGTAAACCTTGAACCCCAAAGTTTCGACATTATCTTATCTCCTTGCGTCAAATCCAACTTACAACTTGTGGCCCTTCAACTATCTACTTCTTATAGGGCATGCCCCAAATCCTAATAAAACCTTCGGCCAATTTCTGGTCAAACTTATCTTCCTTACCATAAGTGCTTAATTCCTTTTTGTAAAGCGAATGGCTCGACTTCCTTGCCACTGCTACACATGAACCCTTGGATAGCCTCATCTTGATCGAACCACTGACATATTTTTGAGTAGAATTAACAAACGCATCCAAAGCATCCTTAAGGGGCGAGTACCAAAGCCCATAATAAACTAACTCCGAATATTTAAGGGCAATGAGCTCTTTAAAATGCGCTGATTCCCGGTCAAGCACAAGGCTTTCTAATTCTTTATGCGCTAAATGCAAGATCGTCCCGGCGGGCGCCTCGTAGATCTCCCTTGACTTGATCCCTACCAGCCTGTTCTCTACTAAATCGCTCCTACCTACGCCAAACTGGCCGCCGATCTCATTCAAATGGCTGATCAGGGCCTTTAATTTATAGGCTTTACCGTCGATCTTCTTTGGCACGCCCTTTTCAAAATAAATCTCAATATATTTAGGGTACGTTGGCTGATGCGTCGGGCTCTTTGTGATAAGGTAGCAGTCTTCCGGAGGCTCCTGCTCCAGATTCTCTAATACGCCGGCCTCAATACTAATACCCCAGATATTCCTGTCAATACTATAGGGCTTCTTTTTAGTCACATCGATCGGAATATTATACATCTGGGCATACTCTATTTCCTCTTCCCGCGATTTAAACTCCCATTCCCGCACAGGCGCTAGAATCTGGAGTTTCGCATCAAGTATTCCTACAGTGACCTCGAACCTGACCTGATCATTACCTTTTCCGGTACACCCATGGGCAACAGCTTCAGCCTTTTCCTTATGCGCTATCTCGACCAGATGTTTTGCTATCAACGGCCTACCCAGAGCTGTCGCAAGAAGATATTTTCCTTCATAAATAGCATTTGCTTTCAACGAAGGGATAATAAAATCTTCGATGAACTCATCCTGCAGGTCCTTTATGTAGACCTTTGTCGCACCGGCGGCTATCGCCCTTTCTTTAATAGCTTCGAGGTCCTCGCCTTTGCCCAGGCCCTGGCCCAGATCAGCAACGAAACAGATCACTTCGTATCCGCGCTCTGCGAGCCACCTGACAATGCAAGAGGTGTCTAACCCCCCGGAATAAGCAAGTACTACCTTTTTCATATTAAATTCCTCTCTGTTTCCTTTTCACTTATTTAGCAATTAACACATATCTATCATGGCAGGGACAGTCCCCCAGAAACGGGGACAGTCCCTGCCGCAACGCTTATCTTAGTAATTTGATCAATATCGCCTTCTGCACATGCATCCTGTTTTCCGCCTCATCAAAGACGACCGAATTAGGACCGTCTATAACCTCAGCTGTTATTTCCTCACCCCTATGAGCAGGCAGACAATGCATTATCAACGCATTCTTATTAGCTGACTTCAATAACTCTTTGTTTATCTGAAAAACCTTAAACACCTCTTTTCTCTTTGCCGATTCCTCTTCCTGCCCCATGCTTGTCCAGACATCCGTATAAACGACGTCAGCACCCTTAACTGCTTCTACGGATGTGTTAAATAACCTGACTGAAGAATTTTGTTTTTTCGCAATTTCTCCCGCATCGCTCAAAACTGTGCCTGAAGGCTCAAATCCTTTTGGAGAACCGACATTCATATTCAATCCGCACTTAGCGCAGGCAAAAAGAAGCGAATGGCAGACATTATTCCCATCTCCGACGTAAGCCAGGCTCAGGCCTTTTAATTTTTTAAACTTTTCCCTTATGGTATAAAGATCTGCCAGCGCCTGGCAGGGATGGGAAAAATCAGATAAACCGTTAATAACCGGCACAGCGGCAAATTTTGCCAACTCCAAAACGTTCTTATGCTCAAATGTACGCAGCACGATCCCATCCACATATCTGGATAAAGTCTTTGCCACGTCTTCAATAGACTCTCTAACGCCCAAATTGATCTCATTAGGCGCAAGATAAACCGAATTTCCGCCAAGCTGATACATCCCCACATCAAAAGAAACACGCGTGCGGTTTGAAGGCTTCTGGAATACCAAAGCCAGGGTCTTACCGGATAAAACCTTGCTAAATTTTGCCTTATCCTTTTTTAGCTTATCCGTTAGCGCGAAGATCTCTTCGATTTCTTTACTGCTTAAATCCTTTATTGTAGCCAGATCTTTTTTCATTTTGACCCCTTTAACGCGCCTTCTATTATTTTAAGCGCCTTATCGATTTCATTCTTCTTGATGTTAAGAGCCGGCATCAACCTCAATACGGTATCATGGGTACAGTTGATCAAAAGCCCCTCTTCCAAACATTTCGATACTATATCTTTCCCGGGAATACCCAATTCAACTCCGGCCATAAGGCCCATACCCCGGACTTCCTTTATAACCTCATACTTATCTTTAAACGCATTGAGCCTGGAAAAAAGATACCTGCTCATCTTTTGCGCGTTATCAAGCATTTTTTCTTTACGTATCGCTTTGATCGACGCTAAAGCTGCCCGGCAGATAACCGGACCTCCCCCGAATGTAGAAGCATGCATACCCGGCTGTAATGTATCAGCGATCTCTTTTCTTACTACCATCATCCCGATCGGCAGGCCTCCACCTAATGCCTTAGCAAGAGTCATGACGTCAGGAGTGATGCCGTAATGCTGATAGCAAAATAATTTTCCTGTCCTGCCCATTCCTGTCTGGACCTCATCCACAATCAAAAGTAAATTCTTTTCATCGCAAAGCTTTCGTAAAGCCTGGACGAATTCCTGGCTTGCTACATTTACGCCGCCTTCCCCCTGGATCAATTCCAGCATTATCGCAGCCGTTTTATCGGTGATGGCATTTTTTACGGCTTCGATATCATTGAATTTTACGGTTTTGAAACCCTCGGGCAAAGGCTCGAAACCACTCTGATATTTTTTCTGGCCCGTAGCAGCCAACGCAGCCAGCGTCCTTCCGTGAAAGGAGTTCTCAAAGGTTATAATCTCGTATTTTCCCTGGCCGAATTTCCGCGAAAACTTTATCGCACCCTCATTTGCCTCGGCTCCGGAATTGCAGAAAAAGACTTTAGCCGGATAGGTCCAATAAACCAATTCCCTGGCTAATTTTGCCTGTGGAATATGGTAATAATTATTCGGGATGAAGATCAATTTAGAGATCTGATCCCTGACCGCCTGCATGACTTTAGGATGACAATGCCCAAGGTTTCCCACCCCCCAGCCGGGGAAAAGATCAAGATAAACCTTATTATGCATATCCCAGAGTTTACTGCCCTTACCCTTCACAAATATCAATGGGGTCTTGGTATAAGTGGGCATAATATTTTTTTTATAACTCTCAAAAACCTCTTCTATTTTCATTTATTTCACAATCTCCGTTCCGATACCTGTATCCGTAAAGATCTCAAGCAGTAATCCGTGCGGAGTGCGAGCGTCAATTATATGTGTCTTTTTTACGCCATGTTTAAGAGCATCTATGCAAGCCTGGACTTTAGGGATCATCCCCTGGGAAATAACCTTCTTATCAGCCAAACCTTTCGCCTCCGTCGTAGTCAAAGTTGATATAAAAGAATTCTGGTCTTCGGCATTACGCATGATCCCTTTTACATTGGTAAGTAAGACCAGCTTTTCGGCCTCAAGGCTGCCTGCGATATGCGCTGCCGCCTCATCCGCGTTGACGTTGTAACTTTTTTTATCCTTACCTATACCCATAGGCAGGATGACCGTTATCCTGTCCTTGCGCGACTCCTCTAAAATAGGCTCCTTATTGATCCCGGTAATGTGTCCGACTAACCCCAGATCCACCTTGGCTTTTTTCTTTTCAGTCTGGATTATATTGTGCTCTTTTCCGTTGAGGCCGATAGCCAAAGCCCCCATTTCATTCATCTCTTTCACGATAAGACTGTTTAACTCCTGCAATTCCTCCTCGACCATCTTAAGTGTTTCCTCATCCGTCACGCGCATCCCATCCACAAAATCAGACTTTTTTCCCGATTGGCGCATACGGTCGCTTATATTAGGCCCGCCCCCATGTACCAATACCGGCCTTAAGCCCATAAAACTCAAAAAAACTATATCCTCTAAAACCCCTTTTCGGATTTTCTCATCGCCTAAAATACTGCCTCCGTATTTGATCACAATGTTCTTCTTGTGAAATTTCTTTATATACGGCAAGGCCTCAATCAAAACATCTGCCTTCCTGATTGCCTCTTCCATCTTTGCCTTTCTTAATTATACTCCGCGTTTATCTTTATGTATTCCAGGGTCAGGTCCGCTGTATAAACTGTAGCATTTGCCTTGCCCCGCATAAGTAAAATATCCACCTTGACCTCTTTTTTCTTAAGTGAACTCACCTTGACCTTGATCTCTTCCTCCTTAATACCTAGGCCGCAGGAGCCGACTGCGGCGATGATCCTGCCAAAATTCCGGTTCTCACCGAAGACAGCGGTTTTAAACAGGTTTGAATTTGCGACGCTAAGGGCTGCTATTTTAGCCTCATTACTGCTTTTTGCGCCGCTAACCGAGATCTCTATAAACTTTGTCTTTCCTTCGGCGTCTTTAACGATTGATTTCGCAAGCTCCAGGCAGACTATATTCAAAGCCTTTACAAAAAGATTAAAATTATTATGCAACTCTATCCGCGAGTTTCCCGCGCAGCCGTTTGCCAGCATAGCCACCGTATCGTTTGTGCTCATACAACCGTCGACAGTGATGCAATTAAAGGAATCTTTTACGCATAAGCTTAATGCCTTATCTAAAGCGTTCTGCGCGATGTCAGCATCGGTAAAAATATAAGCGAGCATGGTGGCCATATTCGGAGCGATCATTCCGGCGCCTTTAGCTACCCCGCAAATTGTGATCAGCCTATTGCCGACACTGAATTTAACGGTGATCTCCTTAACAAATAAGTCGGTAGTCAGTATGGCCAACTTGGCCTTATCGATCCCTTTCTCCGACAAATCACTGACCAAACCTGGAATCGCTTTCTTTATCTTCTCTACGGGCAGCCGCCTTGCAATGATCCCAGTCGAAGAAACCAAGACGCTCTCTTTCTTAATGCCTAATTCCTTTGCCAGCGCTTCTGCAGTTACTTCTGCATCCTTAAGCCCTGCGTTGCCGGTAAAACAATTAGCATTGCCGCTGTTTACGATTATCGCGCCGAAATCCTTATTTTTCTTAAGGTACGCCTTGGCAAGCTTAAGCGGAGCAGCCAGCATAGAATTAGTCGTAAAGAGGCATGATGCCTTTGCATTGACTTGGGAACAAAACAAAGCCAGATCAAGTTTTCCGGATCTCTTGATCCCGCAGGCAAGGCCATTAGCCTTAAAACCTTTGGGCAGAATCGCCTTTTTAAATATCTTCATATTACAACAAAGCTGTTTTTTCAGGGAAGCCGTACATTATATTCATATTTTGCACTGCCTGGCCTGATGCGCCTTTTAATAAGTTATCTATCGCCGAGACGATAATGACCCTGCCCTTCTCCTCTTTCAGGCAGATATCGCAAAAATTAGTATTTACCACATCTTTTATCCTCGGGAAATCCCCCTCTTTCCTGATCCGCACAAATGGTTCATTCTTATAAAACTTTTTGTAAAGTTGAGTCAGCCCTTGTGACTTTGCTCCCTTATTCCCCTTATTCACATAAATTGTCGACAAAATCCCCCTATTGAGCGGCAAAAGATGCGGCACAAAAACAACCTCTATCTTTTTGCCCGCTAATTTAGAAAGCTCCTGATTTATTTCAGGGGAATGCTGATGATTATTGACCTTATAGGCCTTAAAATCTTCATTCACCTCGGAAAATAAAAATCCCGCGGTGATCTTTCTACCGGCTCCGGTTACCCCTGACTTTGCGTCAATGATAATAGAATCAGCATCTATCAATCCAAAAGCCACAAGCGGCGCCAAAGGCAAAATACAGGCTGTCGGATAGCAACCGGGGTTAGCGATAAACTTCGCATTCTTAATCTTTGCCCGGTTAAGTTCAGGTAAACCATATACAGCCTTAGCCAGGTTTTCTTTATCTTTATGTTTGGTACTATAAAACTTCTCGTATACCGAGGTATTTTTCAGGCGGTAATCCGCACTTAAGTCGATAACAGTCTTTCCTGCGCTAAGTAATTTTGGCGCGACCTCCATCGAGACTGTATGCGGCAATGCAAGAAAAATCAGGTCGCAATCATTGGCGATTTTTTTTAAATCCGGTTCATCACAAACCAAGTCGATCCGGTCTCTAAATTTAGGAAAGATATCCGTTATCAACTGAGGCTCGGGTATCTTAGCGCAAATGTTAGTAATCCGCACTTCAGGATGGCACAGCAAAATGTCTATTAACTCTTCTCCGGCATAACCTGTCGCGCCGATAATCCCGACGTTTATCATCAAAGCTCTCCTTTGTATTCTCAATATATTAAATGAAAATGCCCTCGACGTCAAGTATTTTTCTCGTCGATTTCCCGACGGCTTAGCAACGTATCCCGCACCTTTACAAGGTGCGGGATTATTTCGGCCAGATAACTTACGTTCGTCAGCAAAAAAAGTGGCTGACTCCGTAAGTTATGGCCTCAATAAAAAATCCCGCTTCTCTAGCGGGACTTTTTATTTACTCCAAATTCTTCTAAATATTTATACCTTAAATCTATAGGCTTACCTCTTAGTCCACTGGAAGCGTTTCCTTGCCCCTTTCTGGCCGTACTTCTTGCGCTCCTTAGCGCGGGGGTCTCTGGTCAGAAATCCATTCTTGCGCAACATATCCTTTAAATCAGGATCAGCGATAGCTAAAGCACGGGAAATACCAAGCCTTAAAGCCCCAGCCTGGCCAGTAAGCCCTCCCCCACTAAGCCTGCCGATAACATTGTATTTGGCCGCGTTATTAGTCACTACTAAAGGCTGTTTAACAATGATCCTATCGGTCTCACGCAAGAAATATTTTTCATAAGCGCGCTTATTAATAGTTATTGTGCCGCTGCCCGGTATTAAATGCACTCGGGCAACTGATTCCTTGCGCCTTCCTATTGCTGTATATTTCGTAACCTGTTCCATGTCTTATTAAACCTCCAAAACTACCGGATTTTGAGCTTTCTGATTATGCTTATCATCCGCATATACCTTTAATTTCTTTATCAAATCCCTGCCCAATGGACCGCCGGGAAGCATCCTCTCGACTGCCAGGCGTATTACGTTTTCCGGCTTCTTCGCCAGCATATTCTCAAGGGTGACTTCTCTTAAACCTCCGGGATATCCCGAATAACGGCGATACACCTTCTGCTTAAGTTTTCTTCCAGTAACCCTGATCCTGGAAGCGTTAATCACAATAACGCCATCTCCAGTATCCAGATGCGGGGTAAATATAGCCTTGTGCTTTCCTCTTAATATAACTGCTATTTTAGTAGCAAGCCGGCCCAAGATCTTATCCTTGGCATCTACCAGATACCACTGTTTCTTTATATCTTCCTTTTTGGCTACATAAGTTTTTTTCATAGCTTAAATCCTATTTTGTTACCCAGCGCGGGCTTTCCCGCCGTATAGTCACTTTGACTTACAAGGCAAAAAGTATAACACATTTCCCTCATAAGTCAAATACTTTTTTAAATTATTTTTTAATAAAAAGAGCCTTAATAAAGGCGGTCAACGATCCGTAAAAAGACCTCTACTAACCTGGGGTCAAACTGGGTGCCGCTATTTTTCCTGATTAAGACAAGAAACATGATTTTAAACTAATAACTAATAACTTACAACTAACAACGAAGACATTATTTCAACTAATAATTAAAAATCAATAATTGTTAGTTGTTCACTGTTAGTTATTCACTGTTTTTTAGTCTATATTTGGTGCACCACAGATATTACAATATGCAAATGAATGAGCGTAACTATTTCAACATTCTTTACATTTTACTTTGAGTCTTTCTCCACAAGCAATACAACATACATATTCTTTAGGGTTTAAGGTGTTACAGTTAT
>JAHJJA010000094.1 GCA_018822885.1 Candidatus Omnitrophota bacterium | reverse complement strand
GGCATAACCGGCGATTATATGTTCCGCTCCAATAATGTCGGAAACATGTTTAATTCTAAACAGAATAATTGGGGAGCGGGAGTGCAGGTGTCTATGCCTATTTTTGACAGCTCCTCTTCAAAGGCAAAGGTCGATATGGCTAAGTCTAGATACGCCGAGTCCCTTCTTGATAAAGCTAATTTAGTGGATCAGATCGCCGTAGATGTCCGCCAGGCCTGCCTTAATCTAAGGGAGTCGGAAGCGATCATTAACTCCCAAAAGGATAATGTGGAAGAGGCCAGAGAGGCATTAAAGATCGCCAATATCAGTTATGATAACGGGGTCGGCACTAACTTAGATGTATTGGACGCCCAGGTGTCTTTGGGCAGTATTCAGAATAATCTTGCGCAGGGCATTTATGATTATTTGATGGCCGAGGCTTCTCTTGATAGGACCATGGGCAAGAGCTATGTCGTTAACACCCAGACTTAAATGATAGTCTGGTGTTCCACTTGTGTGGAAGGAGGCGGGTAGTGAAAAAAAATCTTAAACTTATAATCGTCATTCTTATAATCGCCGCTATTTCCTCTGCGGCCACCGTTTATTTTTTAAAGAAGGAAAGGCAGGTCCACCAGCCAATAAAAGTCTCGGGGAATATCGAGGGTGATGATGTGCGTTTATCTTTTCGCGTCTCGGGCCAAATCGTGGAGCTTCTTACAGACGAAGGTAAAGTGATCAAAAAAGGCGACGTGGTAGCCAAACTTAATATCGATGAGTGGAGTAAGGAGACCGAAAATGCGGCGGCAGCCATGAAACAGGCAGAGTATGAACATGAGTTGGCGGCTATTGACTATAAGAGGGCCGAGGCATTGCTTGCGGCCGGTTCAATTCCTACCCAGAGCCGGGACAACGCCAAAACCAAATTTGATTCCTCAAAAGCCAATGTGGAGAAGCTGCGCGCTACACTGGAATTGAATACGACTAGATTGGGTTTTACTGATTTGATCTCTCCGTTAAACGGTTATATCCTGGTAAAAAGCGCATTAGCCGGAGAGGTTTTGCAGCCCGGCGCTCCGGTCTTTACCGCGATCGACCTTAATAATGTCTGGGTCACCGCTTATATTGATGAACGCGACCTCGGCAGGGTAAAGCTTGATCAGGAAGCTTTTGTTATGACTGATACTTATCCCGGAAAAAAATATAAAGGAAGAGTTTCTTTTGTATCCAGCGAAGCAGAATTCACGCCTAAGTTTATCCAAACGCAGGAAGAAAGAGTCAAGCTTGTCTACCGTATTAAGGTAAGGGTCGATAATTCAAGCCTTGAGCTTAAGCCAGGCATGCCTGCGGACGCCTACCTTAGCGAATAAAAATGATCACTATTAAGACCGAAAACCTTACCCGTAAATTCGGGGACCTGATTGCTTTGGATAAATTAAATCTGGAGGTCAATGAGGGGGAGATTTTCGGATTGGTCGGACCGGATGGCGCTGGAAAGTCCACTACCATGCGCCTTTTGACCGGGATCATGGATCCTACGTCAGGGGAGGCCTGGGTTTACAATAAACATACGGTAAAGGAGGCAGAGCCGTTAAAAGAGAACATCGCTTATATGTCCCAGCGTTTCGGGCTTTATGAGGAATTAACGGTCCTGGAAAATATTAATTTTTACGCCGATGTTTACGGCGTCGCCAAAGAAAAGCGGGAGGCGGATATTGAACGTCTGCTTGGTTTTTCCGGGCTTCTGCCTTTTAAACAAAGGTTTGCCGGAAAGCTTTCCGGAGGGATGAAACAGAAACTTGGGCTTGCCTGTGCTCTGATCCATACCCCAAAGGTCTTATTTCTTGATGAGCCGACAAACGGAGTCGACCCGGTTTCAAGGAGGGATTTTTGGGATATTCTTTATGACCTGCTAAAAGAAAAGGTTACTATTTTTTGTTCCACCGCTTATCTTGATGAAGCTGAACGCTGCACAAGGGTCGGCCTTATGCATAAAGGAAAGCTCTTGCGTTGTGAGTCTCCGGATAAAATCAAGAAGGAGTGCGGAGTAAAAACCCTGGAAGAGGCGTTTATTAAGATAATCAATGAATGTGATAGTGAGGATGCTGTGTTGCAAAAGTAAAATACGTGTCATTGTGTGTAATTTATAAATCCTATGGATGATAATATCGCAGTCAGTGTGCAGAGCTTAGAGAAGAAATTCGGCTCCTTTACCGCGGTCAATAAGATTGATTTTGAGGTAAAACGGGGAGAGATCTTTGGGTTTTTAGGGCCCAACGGCGCCGGTAAATCTACCACGATAAGGATGCTCTGCGGGATCATTAGCCCGACCTCCGGAAGCGGCAAAGTTGGCGGTTTCGATATTATTAAAGAGCAGCATAAGATCAAAGAGCACATCGGCTATATGTCACAAAAATTCTCTCTCTACAATGACCTGACCGTAGAAGAGAACATTAATTTTTATAGCGGCATATATAAGATCCCGAAAAGCGAAAAAAAAGAGCGTTTTGATTCGGTTATCAGGACCGCAGGGCTAGAGGGGAAGGAATCAAACCTTACAGTGACACTCGCAGGCGGATGGAAACAGCGCCTGGCTTTGGGGTGCGCGCTTCTGCATAAACCAAGGATAATCTTTCTGGATGAGCCTACTTCGGGTGTAGACCCTATTACGCGGGCCAATTTCTGGGGTGTTATTAAGGAACTTTCCGCAAACGGGGTCACGATATTTGTCACTACGCATTATATGGATGAAGCTGAAAATAGCAACCGGATGGTCCTGATCTATCACGGTAATATCATCGCACAGGGGAGCCCTCAAGAGATGAAGACCCGGTGCATGAAAAATGAAGTGCTTGAAATCGCTTTACCTGATTCCCAGCTTTGGTTGGATCAGATCAGTAAAATAGAGGGAGTTAAGGAAGCCGCACTTTTTGGAGCAAATATCCACGTAGTCGTCTATGACGGCCTGAAGGCCATACCAGCGATAAAACAATTTTTGCAGAAAGAGAAGTTAGGTGATTTTAGCGTTAATAAGATCCTTCCTTCACTTGAAGACGTATTTGTATCATCAATAGAAGAATATGACCGGACAGAGCCTAAAAAGAATTAAGGCAGTAGCCTGGAAGGAGTTTGTCCAGATCAAGCGCGACATGCGTAGTCTTGGCCTTGCCCTCGGGATCCCGATATTCATGCTTTTGATCTTTGGCTACGGGCTCTCGCTTGATATTGACCATGTGCGTACTGTAGTCTGGAACCAGGATGCTTCTTCCGAAGTCACGCGCGAATTTCTGCTCAATTTTAAAAACTCAAAATACTTTAAAATAGTAGCCTACACGGATAATTACCGGGATATCCAGAAGATGATCGACAGCGGACAAGTTATGATGGCTTTAGTCATCCCGAAAGATTTTTCTCATTATCTTGAGGCAGGAAAGACGGCCCCTTTACAGCTTTTGGTGGATGGTAGCGACGCTAATACCGCTACTATCGCTATGGGGTATGTGCGTTCGGTAGTCTCTGCGTACAATGTCAACCTGTTGACTACGATGTTTGCCCAGCATGGCTATCAGCCCCCGAAATTAGTCGATGTCCGTCCAAGGGTCTGGTATAACATGGCCTTGACCAGTACCTGGTATATCGTGCCCGGGGTCATCGCTATGATCATCATGATCATTTCGGCACTACTTACTTCGATCTGCGTTGCCCGGGAGTGGGAGAGGGGCACCATGGAACAGTTGATCTCTACTCCCGTAAAAGCCCCGGAGCTGGTTATCGGTAAGTTTTTACCCTATTTTGCCATCGGCTTCTTTGATCTTATAATAGCCCTGCTTATGGCCAGAATATTGTTTGGGGTTCCGTTTAGGGGCAGTTATCTCTTACTTTTTATTTTGAGTTCTTTCTTTTTAACAGGAGCCCTATCGCAAGGTATCCTGATCTCTGTGGTTGCCAGGACTCAATTGATGGCAAGCCAGCTTGCGAGTCTTACAACGCTTATACCGACACTGCTTTTATCCGGTTTTATTTACCCGATCTTTAATATGCCTAAGGCCCTTCAATTAGTCACTTACTTGATCCCGGCGCGTTATTACATCGTTGTATTAAGGGATCTATTCTTAAAAGGAAACGGCATCGTTACTATCTGGGATGAGGCGCTGTTTTTGTTTTTGTTTGGTTTTATAATGCTCGGAATTGCCATAAGAAGATTCAGGAAAAAGGTGGTAGAAAATGTTTGAGCGGGCGCTTGCTATTTTAGTCAAGGAATTCAAGCAGATCTTCCGTGACCCCAGGATGAAGACGGTAATTTTTATCACTCCGCTTATCCAGATACTTTTGTTTGGTTACGCCGCAAATAAAGACATCAATTATATCCCCACGGCGATTTATGACAAGGATAATACCGCGGAAAGCCGGGAATTGATACGTAAGTTTACCTATTCTAAATATTTTGTGCCTGAGCATTATATCTATAGCGATAAGGAGCAGAATCATATTTTGGATAAGGGTCTGGCAAGCGTAGTGATCCGCATTGACCGTGGTTTTGGCCGCAGACTTAATGCCGGCAAAGACGCGGCTGTCCAGCTTGCCTACGACGGAACAGATTCAAATACGGCAATGGTCGTCATGGATTACAGTAATACGATCATAGGGAAATATAAGTATGAACTCTTGAAGCAGTTGGCAGAGGAAAGGGGGCTTACGCCTTCTGTGCCGTATGTGGATTTGAGGGATCGCGCCTGGTTTAACGGGAATCTCATCTCAAGGAATTATTATCTTCCGGGCGTCATTGCTACAATTGTCACTATGATGTCGCTATTATTGAGCGCTATGGCGATCGTCAAGGAAAAGGAAATAGGCACTATGGAGCAGTTGACCGTCAGTCCCCTGCGGCCGATCGAGCTTATTGTGGGCAAGCTTCTTCCTTTTGCCGTGATCGCGCTGATACAAATCACCCTGATTACGATACTTGGCGTATTGTGGTTTCATATTCCTTTGCGCGGCAACCTCCTTTTATTGCTTTTTGGTACTTGTATTTATTTGTTTACCACCCTGGGAATAGGGCTGTTTATTTCTACAGTATCTTCGACTCAGCAGGAGGCGATGATGTCAGTTTTTCTTGTTTACATGCCTGCTGTGCTTCTTTCCGGATTCGCTTACCCTATTAATAATATGCCTAAGATCATTCAGTGGCTGACATTTTTAAACCCTTTGCGCTATTTTCTGGTCGTTATCAGGAGTATCTTCTTAAAAGGCGTTGGGATCGAGGTTCTTTGGTCCCAGCTTTTGCCGCTTGCGGTCATGGGTTTGTTTGTGATCGGCTTTAGCGCTCTTAGATTCCGCAAGAGTTTGGGATAAGAAGGGACTGTCACCGACGTTTATCTACGGGCGGGCCAAGGGGACTGTCCCTATCGAAGCTGATTTTCTGTTTTCGCTTTCGGCACGAAATTTTTTGCCGTCTGCTTCGATTTATGCATGTGATTTTATTTGTAGGGCACATTTAAATGTGCCCTACAGGATTGGTACTCGCATAAACTACATGCTGCTTAAAAAACACCCACGCCAGCCCAAAATTTCTGTTCGTTCGTAATGGTGCGGAGAGCTTTTTTTATGCGCTCAAGCAAAAGCAGAAAATCTCTCCTGTATTTCGATAAGCATTGACAAGCCGATTGTATGATATTAATATAATTCGTCAGTTAATTAGAGGGAAATATGTTAGTAAGAAAACTAAAGGAGTGCCAAGAGTTTGTTGCTGAGGATACCGCTTTGTTGCGCGAGCTGTTGAATCCGTTAAAGGAGAAGCTTGAGCTTGGTTATAGTTTTGCCGTAGCCAGGGTTACTTCCGGAAATAAAACTGCGGTTCACGCGTTGACCTATTCCGAGGTTTATTATATAATAAAAGGAAGCGGCGTAATGCATGTAGGAGATGAAGCTCAAACAGTTGAGCCGGATACAATTATTTATATCCCGCCGCACGCAAAACAATTCATTGAAAATACAGGAAAGACGGAGCTAGAGTTTATCTGTATAGTGGATCCTGCCTGGAGGCCTGAATGCGAAAAAGAGGTTTGATTGCCGCGATATTCTTAATTTTAACTTTATCCGTCCGTGTTTTTGCCTCTGATATAGAGATATTTGGTACGTTGATCCCGCTTCCTGCAAACGCCAAAGAGGTATCCTCTCCAGGCCTTAATAAGGCGCGTATGGTGACTTATAAGGTAAAGCTGCCTGTCTCTGAGGTAGTGGGATTTTACAAGTCATTTTTAAAGCAAAATGGTTTTGAGGTGATCGGCGGCAATGAGGAGGGGGAGTTTAATCTTTCGGTAAAGAAAAACACCTGCCTTTTTACTTTAAGGGTCTTTCCTGAAGGTTCCAATACCGTTATTCAGTTCATATGGTAAGCTTCGCCCGTAAGAGTTTTATATTCCTTTTTTTGCTTTTACTTTCCGGGTGCGCTACGATTTATAATCCGGCGACGCAAAGAAACGAGATGATCTTTATAAACAGCCAGACCGAAGCTTCTATCGGTCGAGGCGTTGCGCCGGAACTCCTTAAGAAAACACCTCTTTCGAAAAATGAGAATTTACAGAAAAGAGCAGAGGCCATAGGAAGAAGGCTTGCGGCAGTTTCAGACAGACAGGATATAGAATATCATTTTGCGGTAATAGAGGATAAGGAATTAAATGCGGTCACTTTGCCCGGAGGTTATATCTATATCAATAGAGGTTTGATAGATATCCTCAATGATGATGAGCTGGCTTTCGTTTTAGCTCATGAAACAGGCCACGTCTCGGCAAGGCATATCGCTAAGAAATTACAGGCAGGCATGGCATATCAGCTGCTTTTGGGACTTGCCTTTGCCGGGTTTGGTAAATCCTCGGGTGACAATGCCCAGGCTATCGCAGCCGGAGTGGATACGGTTTATAGCCTTGTGTCGCTTAGTTATAGCAGGCAAGATGAATATCTGGCGGATAAGCTCGGGACCAAATACGCCTACAAGGCAGGTTTTGATCCGAACGCAGCTGTCTCGGCCTTAGAAAAATTAAAACAAAAAAACGAACCCAACATAAAGGTGCTAGAGTATTTTAGGACCCATCCGTATGTTGATGAGAGGATCGTGGTATTAAAACGGGATATCCCGCTTTTATACTCGCAAAAGTAATAAATACTTCAGTCTTATCCCGTCTTTTTTAATAGGCGGGCCAACCATAGGAGGAGAAATATGGGAAAAAGAATCGCGGCAGTAGCGTTGTTGATGGCGTTTAGTTTATTGTTTATTATCGGTATTGCGGCAGCACAGGAGGTTACAGCGGATAAAATCAAAGAAGTTGCGATAGCGGCAGTAAAAGCAAAAGGGATCAATATTGAAGAGGCCGTGGTGATCTATGATGATGGAAACAAATTAATGGAAGAGCATTTTGGGATCGTCCAGGTGGAAGAGCCTAATCACGGTATCTTAAAGCGCGGGTTCATGAAGAATTACCGCACCGTATACTTTGATTTTAAAGAGCCAATAAAAGATATCTGGGTTTTTATTGATAAGGACACAGGAGAAGTCTTAGAGGTCTATCAAGAATAGTGAAAGGTAAAGTTTACATAACCCGGCTTAGCCAAGGCGATCCTGTTGAAACCATAAAAAATAAATTCAGCCGGCTTCTTAGCGAGAGCGCCTCCTTCGATTTTATCAGGCATGGAGATAATGTCGCGATAAAGGTGCATTTCGGCGAGGAGGGCAATACAGGTTTTGTGAAACCGGAGTATACGAGGCTGGTCTGTGATCTGCTAAAAGAGAAGCAGGCCAGCTTTTTTTTGACGGATACCAATACCCTGTACAAGGGCGCAAGGACCAATTGCGCGGATCACCTGAAGCTTGCCTATGAACATGGCTTTACCAGCGATATAGCCGGGGCGCAAGTCATTATACCCGATGATTCAAAGACAGAGAATGTCGCCCATGTAGCTATTAATCAGCAGTTTATCAAGGAAGCCAAGGTAGCAAGGATTTTCTTGGAGGCAGGCGCCCTTGTCAGTATCGCGCATTTTAAGGGCCACATTATGACCGGTTTCGGAGGCGCTCTTAAAAATATCGGCATGGGCTGCGCCGCAAGAACGGGTAAGCTTGCTCAACATTCGGACGTATCTCCGTTCGTAAGGACCAAGGCCTGTATTGGCTGTTTTATTTGCGTAAAG
>JAHJJA010000093.1 GCA_018822885.1 Candidatus Omnitrophota bacterium | reverse complement strand
GGAACCGATTATTTTTCTTTTCGGAGACTTTGTTGGGCCGCAGTAATAAATGACTTCTCCTTTTAAATCTACGGGAAGTTTTTTAAATTTGTTTCTTGCTTCGCTAAGCCGCTTATGCGCCTGATCGCGCGCCGTGTAAATAATCCCGCTTAATAATACTTCGTCACCGACTTTTAATCTGATTATGTCTTCTTTTGACAGGGGGGTTTT
This sequence comes from Candidatus Omnitrophota bacterium, assembly GCA_018822885.1. GTDB lineage: Bacteria > Omnitrophota > Gorgyraeia > Gygaellales > Profunditerraquicolaceae > JAHJJA01. The sequence goes on along the minus strand of JAHJJA010000093.1, from coordinate 5,783 downwards.
TATGGCCTTCATTCTGGCTTAAATTATTTTGGTCGCGCTTCTTGAGGCGTGACAGCTGATATTGACGGCAACCGGTAATCCGGCGATATGTGTAGGATGAGTCTCGACATGGACTGCCAAAGCAGTTGTCCTGCCGCCCAATCCCATCGGGCCGATGTTGAGTTTGTTTATTTCAGTTAATAGTTCTTTTTCTAATTTTGATTTTTTATCTTTGATCATCTTAAGCAGTGCCTTTTTCGCCAGCAGACACGCGTAATCCGCCGTCCCCCCGATCCCTACTCCCACAAAATACGGCGGACAGGCATCAGGCCCGGCCTGCTTTACCGCGTCGATAATAAATCTCTTTATCTGGCTAAATTCAGCGGTGGGCTTAAACATCTTTAACTGCGATTTATTCTCACAGCCAAAGCCCTTGGGCAATACGGTGATCTTCAGCGAATTCCCTTTTACGACTTCAGTATGTATTACCGCCGGAGAATAACCGGAAGCCTTTCGTGTCAAAGGATCTAACACCACGGAATTCCTTAGGCTCGCTCTCTTATAGCCAAGTTCTATTCCTTTATTGACTGCTGATTTCAAGTCTCCGAATATTGTTACGCCCTGGCCGATCTCCAGAAAAACTATGGGCATTCCGGTATCCTGACAAATAGCCAGCTTCTCTTTTTTGGCGATAGCGGCATTTTTAATTATCGCCTCAAGAATACTCTTAGCCCTTTTGTTCTTTTCCTTTGCGTAAGCCAATTTGAGCTGACGCAAAATATCTTCGCGCAGGACTAAATTTGCCTCAACGCATAATTTGGCAACCGTATCCCTGATTTTATTGGCAGAAATTACTTTCATCTTTTATATTCACGCATTACTGTAGTCGTTATGCCTCCGCGCGGATTAAAGGTCCCTGTGATCCTCGCCCAGCGGGGCTTTGCCGCGTTAACAAAATCCTCAAGCATTTTATTCACCAGGTGCTCATGAAAAATCCCGATATCGCGGAAAAATATCGTGTACATCTTAAATGACTTTAGCTCAATGCAGTATCTTTCAGGAGAATATTCGATGGTCAAAGTGGCGAAATCCGGTAAACCAGTTTTTGGGCAGATGCAGGTAAATTCAGGCACCTCCATTTTTATCGTATAGGCCTTATCCGGATACTGGTTCTCCCAGACTTCGATCTTCGGCGTCTTTAAACCCCTGACATTCTTTTGTAAACCCTCATACGAAGACTTGTGACTTTTCATCTTAACCCCACTATCTTATGCATTTGCGGTATCGCGCAGGCAATGACTCCCTCTTTCCCGCAGATATCCTTAAAGCCTGCTATTTTTTCAGAAAGTAGATTTTTATCCTCCGCGCTGTTAGGCTGTAAAACCAAAACCGCGGACCTGTTTATCCTCTTTACCAAATCGATCGCCTTGAGCAGATCATCCTCTTTTGTCTCTGCGCAAATAACGGCTTTTAAAAAGACCTCTTTTCTTGAGGCGATATCAAGAAACCTGGCGTGGCTATCCCATAGTTCCTCATTTCCCGATGAGCTGGGTAATTTTAAATCCATGGCCACGAAATCTATCCTCTCGATCACATCTTCCAATTCATCAGGCAGGGAGCCGTTTGTCTCCAGATAATTCTTGTAGCCGCTGGCACTTGTAAGTTTCAACATCTCATTTAGAAAATCTTTTTGCAAAAGCGGTTCCCCGCCGGTAAAAGAAACAGAATGAAGACCATTGTTACAAAAATTTATCTGTTTGAAAAGTTCCTCCGGGGCGTACTCCGAGAATTGGGTCAGAGTAGTGTCGCAATATCTGCATTTAAGGTTGCAGCCAAAAAAACGCACGAAGACCTGCCTTTCGCCTAAATACAGGCCTTCGCCTTGGATGCTTTCAAAAACTTCCGAGATTTTACCTTTCATCTTTTTAATGGGGACACTCTTCCCTTTGATTTGGAAAGCGTCCCTCGATTGGTTTGGAAAGCGTCCCTGTAGCCGGAGTCGCGGAAACCTTTGGCGCGGTAATAACAGCTGTCGCAAACGCCGCAAGGCTTACTTCCTCCCTCGTAACACGACCAGGTCAAGTGATAGGGGACTCCCAGCTTCATCCCGGCCCTTATAATGCCGGCTTTATTTTTATTGATCAAAGGAGCGATGATCCTGATCCCGTGTTTATTTACTCCCGATGCTGTGCCCAGTGCCGCCATCTTTCTAAAAGCCTTCAAAAACTGCGGCCGGCAATCCGGATAACCGGAATAATCCTGCGCATGCGCCCCGATAAAAACCGCTTTAGCCCCCACTGCCTCTGCGAATGAAAGCGCGAAACTTAAAAAAATAATATTCCTCGCCGGGACATAGGTCGGGGGGATCTTATTAAGCGAATGTTTATGATACCGCGGGATCACTTTGCCCCTGCCCAAAAGAGCCGAACCTCCCCAGGCCAGCTTGATCTTCTCGACTCTGTAACTGCATGAGGCCTGTTTAGCAACTTTCTTTGCCGCGTTGATCTCTTTTTTGTGCCGCTGGCCGTAATCAAAGATCAAACAAAGGCACTCAAACCCCTGCTTCTTTGCTATGTAAAGCGTGGTCGCTGAATCCAGGCCCCCTGACAAAAGAACAACTGCGCGCTTCATTCCTGATAAGTAGCTGATGATGTATTTGATTCCCAAACAGTGACTGACTTGATATCCTTTATCTTTGATTTCAGGCTGTCGTAAATGTATTTAGCGATATTCTCTGAAGTGGGATTGACCTTTTTAAAATAAGCAATATCATTAAGATACTTGTGATCCATTTTATCAAGCAGAAGATGAAGCTTTTTCTTCAAAGACTTAAAATCCATGACCATGCCCAGTTTATCAAGGGTATCCCTGCTGACCACTACCTCTACCTTCCAGTTGTGGCCGTGCAAATCCTCGCACCTTCCTCTGTAACCCCTTAGATTATGCGCTGAACTAAAATCCCCTTCGACTTTTATGCTATACACTATTCACCTTCTTTGCATTTTTAACTATCTTACCGAGAAAACGCTCCGCGAGCTCGCTGAACCACTCCGGATTATCGCTGACAAAAAAATCAAGCTTGCCCTTTTTGCCCTTATTCAACGCGCCTTCCTGCGAAAGTATCTTTTTTACCTCGATGGCAACCTGCTTTGCCGAATCAATCAAAGTCACGCCATTACCCATTACTTCTCTGATGACAGATTTTAAGACAGGATAATGCGTGCAACCGAGGATGAGAGTATCAACACCGGCATCTTTAAGCGGCTTAAGATAATGATTTGCGACTTTCATCACTACGTCTCCGGAAAGCCACCCCTCCTCCACAAAAGGGACAAATAAAGGACAGGCGACTGCCGTGACCTTCACCTTCGGATCAAGATGTTTGATTTCCAACTCATAGGCGCGGCTTTTTATCGTGCCCTTTGTGCCGATAACACCGATCCTTTTATTTTGCGTAGCATAGACCGCCTCTCGCACCCCCGGATTAAGCACGCCCACAATAGGGACGCGGAAATGATTCTTTATTACCGGCAGCGCGAAACTGGAAACGGTATTACAGGCAACGCAGATCAATTTCACGTCATGGCCCAAAAGAAATAAAATATTCTCTATTGAAAAACGGATTACTGTCTCTTTTGATTTAATGCCATAAGGGACCCTGGCTGTATCTCCAAAATAAACGATATTCTCATTCGGCAGCTGACGGATGAGCTCCTTGACGACTGTCAGGCCTCCGACACCCGAATCAAAAACACCTATTGACTTCATCGACCGCCTCCGTAATTTCTGATCCCGTCCATTATACCCTCTGCTATCTTCTGGCGATAATAGCCACTCTTTAATTTGCCTTCCTCTTCCCGGTTAGATAAGAATCCTACCTCTACCAATACCGCGGGCATGCGCGCCCCTTTTAAGACCTGGAATCGCGCGGCCTTTACTCCGATAATACGCACATCCATATTCGCATCTGTCGAGCGGCATATCGAACGCGACAATTCTATTGATTCGGCACGGGCCTGCGTAAAAATCATATCCCAGACGATTGCTTTCAAATTATGCGAGTTACTGGCAAAACAGGAACTCTCAATATGAAGCGGTGCGCTCTTAGCAGCGCTCACTGCCCGCGAAGAATCGCTTACACTTGGGGCAACGTAATAGACTTCAAAACCACAAAGCTTTCTGGATGGATTGGCGTTAGCATGGACGCTAATAAACAAATCGGCATTAGCGCTATTAGCCATGCCGATCCTATCGGGAAGCGGAATGAAACGGTCTGAAGTGCGGGTCATCAAAACCTCAACGCCTGCGCTGCGCAAAAGATTAGCCAGCCTCTTTGCTATATCAAGATTTACCTCTTTTTCTTTTAGGCCGGTCCTGCCTATCGCTCCCGGGTCATGCCCGCCGTGTCCGGGGTCAATGACTGCTTTTTTTATCTTCTTTAAAGAAGCTACCTGCCTTTTGACAGGAAGAGCCTGATTAAATAATCCGTCGATAATGTTTTCTTTAAAACTGCGCGGTACGACAACCGCGCCCTGATAGAAATCCACCGGTTTATTGAGGCTCTTTGGTTGGCCATTAACTAAGATCAGTTCATCCCCCACTCTTAAATGAATATTGTAATTACCCTTGTTTAAGATCACGCGGCGCGCAAAAGAATCATAATCCATTCTTACTCCGCGCAAGTCACACAAGCTCTTTAAGGAATAGTACGAAGTGCCGTTAAGGCAATATGCCGGCAAAGACCCTGAGGGCGTCGTAGCACAGCCGGCTAAGAAAAGTATAAAAGCTACTAAAATAAATTTAAATATTCGCATAAACTAAATCCAATCGCCATTGATTAACTTCAATTTCTTAATACGAGACCAATTCTTAATCTGAATCTCTCTCTTTCTCGCAAGCGATTTACTTGAAAATGGTTTTGATATATACACTACCTGTAAAGGACCTTGGTTTACTGCAAATCTAGAACCGGATCCAACGTTATGTTTTATGATTCGATTCTCAACATCGGTAGTTATTCCCGTGTAAAACCTATCCGTTCTTGCCCTAGCAATATAAACATGCCAATTCTGCACGATAGGCCCCTCGACTTAACTTGCCTTCTTTATCGACATGTCGCTCGGGGTCACTCGACTCTAGCTTATCTAAATCTTAGTTCACCACGAGCGAGGAACTTTGTCTTGAATTTACCGCAAGACAAAGTTCCGAGTCGAGTGGTGGAGGTGTCCGGAATTGAACCGGAGTCCCTAAGTACCCGAATAAAAGCCGCTCCATGCTCAGTTTATCTATTACTCTTAATCTCGCGCTCTCCGATAAACAGGATCTCGCAAGCCGCAGCCTTTTAAGATCTTACCACGCACTCAAAGGCGAATCTTGCGCGGCCAGCCTGTTAGGGCTCTCGTTTAGGCCACAGGCTGCCTAAGGAGAGGCTTTAGCTTAGTGTAAGCTAAAGGCTGATACGCCCGCTACCATCGGTGTAACCATTGCTGGTTGCATCGTTGGCAAACGGTTAAACGTGTATACGTTTGCGTTTATATTGTGCAAGGATTGTTAACGCGGCAAACCTTACGTCCGCGGCATGCTGCTCTTACCCGATCTACCTAAGTCGAGCCCTTTCACCCCCAATTTTACTCTATCTCCTATTTCTCTTCATCGCCCTGCGCATCTCTAGATTCTGTTCCCTGCGCTTTATATCTTCCCGTTTATCGTAAAACTTCTTGCCCCGGCAAAGAGCAAGCTCGATCTTGGCAAAACCTCGGTCATTAAAATAAACTTTTAATGGGATTAAAGTCAGGCCTTTTTGG
>JAHJJA010000013.1 GCA_018822885.1 Candidatus Omnitrophota bacterium | reverse complement strand
GAGATTAGATTTTTTCTTGCCGCTTCTATCCATTTTACTTCTAATCCCTTAGACACTACCAATCGTTCATAAATCTCTGCGGCCACCTGCATCAGAAGCCTCTGAGGGTCTGAATATGGCAACCATTGAACCACAGTTATTTCTTCACCGGTTATATCATTTATTCTAGTTTCCTCTTTCACTCCATTCAACTCTTCTATCTCAAGTTTCTTTCCATCCAGAAGCTTTAGGTGCGCCGGAGCAAAATCTTCCAGTAACTTCAGAGCCTGATCAGTGTCAATATCTCTTGAATCGGCTTCAGACTTTAATTTCTCTACGAGATTCCCGAGTAGCTCTATCAAATCAGATACCTGATTAGCCAGCTCTTCCCCTGGCACGGCCTGATTCTCAAGCATATCCCTGAAAAATATTCCGTAGCTGGCCAAAGTCATATTGCTTACCCCGCCGCTAGTGATATAACCTTTTAATGCCTTGCCTACCTGGCCCAAAATAAACTTTCTTACTTCCGGGCTCTTTTCCTTAGCAATATTCGAGAGCATCTCAAGAAAGGCCCTCTGCACATAAACATAATAATACGATCTCTCCGCCGCCCTTGCGAGCTCTAAATGAATGATCTCGTTGTCCGACAGGCCCATAATTAAACCTTGCAGGCGATTGATTAACGCAACAGTTCTTGGAGCCGGATCAATCGGGTTACCGACTTCTAACGGCAATGCCATAGCGCTGGAAAAACCTCTTAAGAATGGATGGAGAATCGCCTGGACTGCCCGTAACCTTACATCATCGCCATCGCTTCCGGTAGCGCCTGAATTAGGCTGATCTAGATTAGCGGCGGGGTAAATTGCACTTGCGGGAACTGCATAATCGTTATCTGCAACACTCTTGTCTGCGTGCGGGGGGACAAACTCCGCAGGAGAAACCTGCTCCGTCTTTGGAGAAGCATCCTTTTCAGGGACAGCCGCTTTTGGGGCAACAGCCATCTTAATCCCCAATAAGGAAGCTACAGTCGCGATTATGGCAGTGAGTTTTTTCAGAGTACCAAAATCCACTGCCCCTCTTTCTCCTCGCCTTGCGCCTGCTTGAGCTTCTGATTCCGCGGCGCTCCTTAATCCCCCTGACAAGAAGTGCATCCCAAGTATAATTGCCCCGCCGGCAATCCACATTCCCCAAACCCCGCCGATAAGAAGCCCTAGCCCGGCGCTCATCAGGATTAAAGTACCACCCTCATGCATGGCGCCGCCAGCATTAGGCCTAGGGGCTTCGTCTCTCTGTTTAAAAGCCTCCCTCAGCTGTGTCAGCTTTTCAAGGCTAACATCAACGCCTCCGTAAGGATTATCAACATCAACGCCCTTATTCGCTCGCAGTAAATAATCCTCGGCCTCTCTTTGCATTCCTTCCTGTTCTGCATAATAGGCCACATCTGCAATTGCCTGCGCTGCCCAATAAACTTCTTCTTTGTTATCGCTTCTTTCAAAAATGCTTTCTAACTGCTCTAAATATCTCGATGCCTGATCCGGATCTTGGCTGTAAAGAACAAGCGATTCTGCTGCCCGGATTATATCAACACGCGCCTCTTGAGGAATAATGCCGCCTTCATCATTTAATATCCAACCGGCTAAACTTACTCTCGTGTCTCCTGCAATTAAATACGGATAATCTTTAATCAAATCAGCAAATAATACAAAGGCGCCGGGATCAGTAAAAGCAAGCGAATTGTTAGGATTGGCCATTGTACCAACAATTCCCACAAGCGCATTCATGGCTCTGCCTGCCAGCATATCATAGGGACTATGCCCAGCCCATGCCTGAACAATGGCTAATAAAGCATCCAGCGCCTCTTGCTTTACACTTGGGTCGACTCCTTGTTTAAAAAGAATGCCGTGCAAATAATGAACTGCCTCGCGCCTAAGTTGATACCCATTGTAGCCCTCTGTTTCATTAAATTCACTTAGCGCGACGTCAGCCAAACCAGCCACGTTATTATCTTCATTGTCTTGCTCTAGATTCTTCAGCCTCTGTTTCTGCAACAATTCGTTAGATTCGTCTTCTGCTACCTTCTCCTGCCTTTCTCGACGCAGTCTATCTTTTTCTGCGTTAGCCTCTAACTGCTGCCAACGCACTTTGGGCACAGGCCTCTCCCAGCGCTTTTTCACAGACACGACTTCTTCTGTCGGAGCCTGGTTCTTTTCAGCCGAAGTTTCTTTATGGGAAATAGCCGCCTTGATCCCTAATAGTGCAAGTATGGTCGCGATTATAGCCGTGAGCTTTTTAAGGGAGTCAAAATCTGCCGCCCCTCTTTCTCCGTGAGGGGAGGATCTTTTATTGGTTCGTGAATTAAACCCGGGATTCTTTCTCTTGGCTTCCTGGGTGAGCTTCTTATTTTTGTTTAAGATTATCAATGTCGTTACTCCCAAAATAACGCCGAGCAAAGACGCTCCGGCCACTAACACCGGGCCGCGAGAAAGTGAAGCCGGCTGAACTGAAGATGAAGGCCTGCCTTTACCCCTCTCTTTCTCTCTTTTAACCTCTGCCTTTAGCCAGACCAAAACCCGCTTTTCGTTTTCTAATTGGGCTCTTAATCTTTGTAAAATACCGGCTGCCTCCGGGCCAAACTCCTCTATAAGCTTCTTATCATTCAATAAAGCTTCCAGAAACTTTATTTCTCTTTCAAAGACTAAGGCCTCTTCCTCGGTCGGAGAAAGCCCCTCTAATTCTTCGGGAGTAAAACTCATATGCCCGATAAGCTCATGGGCAAGGCAAATGATCAAAGCCGGGGTTCCTAAACTAAGCAACTGTTCATCATAAATAATAAGATATTCATCCGGCCCGAGGGGCGTGATCATCGCGCGGGCACGCCCCTTTCCAAGCATCTCCTGTCCATAATTATCTCCGACCAGTTCAGGGTGAGTACGTATGACTTCATTTATATCCGCAACGACAAATTTTACCTTTATATTATCTTCATTAAAAATCTCCCTGGCTTTAGCTGAAAGCTTTTGCACATCCTTATCCTCGCTTGCTAAAGGCCAGGTCAAAACAATCCGAGTGGCCTCAATAGGCTGTTTCATCTCTTCCTGCTCCGCGGTTACGCTTGCGCCGGAATTAAAACCAAAGAGTGTAGCAGCTACTAGCAATAGGTTTCTTAACCTGGAATTAGGCGCTCTACGTTTACTGCGCCCCTGGTTTTCTCGTTCTGTATCTTGCTCTTGAGCAGGCTCTATTTCGACTTCTTCCGGTAGCGCTGCTTCTTCAAATGCTTGTTGCGGCATCCTTAACAGTTTTACGTCATTAAGGTCTCCTTCCAAGAGAGGGCATTTATTGGCCAGGCCTGGAGGAAGTGTGGGGTTAGAGGGGGTGAGCCTTGTGCCATTTTGATCTATGGCAGCTTCCATAGAAGGGCCCATAAGGTCCATACCTCCAGAGAAGTAGCTTCTTATGGTGGTTCCGGAGTAGGTTTGGGTGTTTTGTTTGAAGTTGTATTCTCCGTCTTTAAAGGACTTTTGGTATTGTTTAAAGTAGGTATCCTTGGACCAGGGTTGGGTAGAGGTGAGGCCTGTAAGGTTAGAAGAGTTGATCAGAGTAGGGACTGTCCCCCCCATGGCTATATCAGGGCGAGCTAAGGGGACTGTCCCTAAAGGGGATTGTCCCTGGTACTGCTTCTTAAACCACTGTGCTAATATCAGTGAGTAGTATACCTGTCTTAAGGGAGCGTATTTCTTTGAGGTGTTGATACTTTGAGTAAGTTTAGGGATAATGAGTTCTTTTATAAGGGTAGTAGAGTATTCATTAAGTTCCTTTAGGCGAGGGTCTTTGAAGTCATATAGGGACTGTCCCAAGGCCCCATTGTTATTAGTTGTTAGGGCCGAGGGACTGTCCCTAAGGTAGTCAGATTCTAACATCACCTTAAGTGTAGCCTTGTAGATGTAGGCATTAGTAGGGGTCTC
>JAHJJA010000012.1 GCA_018822885.1 Candidatus Omnitrophota bacterium | reverse complement strand
TGACATTGTTGTAAGTATATACTACAATTGTTGTAGAGGTGAACAACAATGACAGTATTCCCGGAAATAGGAAAGTCAAGGTTAAGAAGAGCGCTTTTAGGGTATTTCTGCACTAATAGCGATGCGCGGCTGTATTTACGCCAAGCTGCCGTTATATTGGGAGAGGACCCGGGAAATCTCTCCAAGGAATTGACGCATTTGGAGAGTATCGGCATCTTCAGTTCGACTTTAAGCGGTAAACAGAGGTATTATTCACTTAATAAGCAATATCCGCTTTTTAATGAGCTAAAGTCGGTTGTTTTTAAGACTATAGGTGTTGAGGCTGCACTTAAGGAAATGGTTATTTCTCTGTCTGGGTTATCCAAAGCCTTTATCTATGGTTCCTTTGCTAAGGATGAAGAGAAAGCGCAAAGCGATATCGACATACTGCTGGTAGGTAATTTTAGCGAAGATGAGCTTATTAAAAAGCTTACTCCTTTAGAAAGCAAACTGCAGAGGGAAATAAATTACACTATTTATTCTCCTCAGGAATTTGCTAAGAAATCGAAAATTAGAGGGAGTTTTTTAAGCGAGGTTTTAAAAACCAAGTTTATTTTATTAAAAGGCAAGCTCAATGCTTGAGGCGGTATTTAAGAAACTTTTAGAGCAGGGTAAGATAAGAAAGCAGTCAGCAGGGTTTGTCCAGATAGAAGGGTTCCTTAAAGAGGCGTTGATTGATTTAAGTGAAGCAAAAAAGACGCTTAAGGTATCAAAAAGAGGGGCGTATTTATTAGTTTATAATGCCATGTTGAAAGCTGGGCGTGGATTAATGCTTCTGGAAGGATATGTTCCTGATGACGGTGGCCAGCATAAAACCGTAATTGAGGCTTCTGGATTAATCTTAGGTGAACACTTTAAGCTAACTATAAGAAAATTTGATAATATGCGGCGTAAGCGCAATGAGCTTACTTATGAAGCAGGGGTTTTGTTGTCTGACAGAGACGCAGAAAGCGCATTGAATGAAGCGCAATTATTAATATCGGGAATATTTAAGAAAGTAAAATCGCGCAACCCGCAATTTGAGTTGAAATTAGGATAGATTCATTTGAGTAAGGAAGGGATAGGAGATATTTTGAGCGCAAATTTAAACAAAAGAAGGAGTTTGCCATGCAGATGCAAAAAGAGGTACATTTAACCGGTAAAGATTTGACGAATATGGTGCAGTTGAGGCCGCAGGATGTAGGGAAGTATGCGATTGTTCCTGGTCCTCGAGATAGGCTCGATGTCTTGTTAAAGAAGATCGAGAATCCGGTGAAAAATTTCTCATTTATGGAATATTCTATGTATACAGGAATGTTTCAGGGGATCAAAGTTACCGCGATGAACGGCGGAAGATTTTCGACTGACACCTCGATCACTACTGAAGTTATCTGCAATGCAGGTATCAAGGATGTCATTCGTGTTGGCAGTTGTGGTGCGATGGATGAGAATATCAAGGTTGGAGATCTTATCGTTGTGGATAAGGTGATTCGCGGAGATGGGGTGACCCCTTATTATGTGGATAGCAAATTTCAGACGGTTGCGGATAAAAAGATCGCGGATACGCTCTTTGAAGTTGCAAAGGGGATGGGTGTAGGTGTCCATCGCGGAACAACCTGGACCACTGATGCGCTTCTACGCGAAACAAGGGAGATTGTAGAAGCAAAGCGCAAAGAGGGGGCGGTTGCGGTAGATATGGTTTCATCTACCCTCATCACTATTTGTCAGACCTATAATGTGCGCGCAGGTTCGATCCTCGCAGTTTCAGATAACCTGATCACCGGCGAGATGGGCTTTATGAATCCGCTGTATTATATGGCAGAGTCTAGCGTGATCGCTATTGCGCTTGAGGCGGTTAAAAAGTTAGAAGGAAAGTAAATGAAATACTCACCCCTATTCTGGCCCATTGAGTTAAAAGAAGACAGGATCCTTATTCTTGATGAGACTAAGTTACCCCAAGAAGTTTCTTATATCGAGGCCAAAGATTATCTCGAGGCTTGCAGCGCTATCAAGGATATGAAGACTCGCGCCGTGGGCCAGGTAATACTGGTTATGTACACTTTTCTTTTAGAGGTTCGCAAGAATAAACAGGCTGACCTTAAGAAAGTTGCTGAGGCAATCAATGCCACGCGGCCGACGCTTTCCTTTAAATTTTTAACTGATATGATGCTTGGCTGGGTTGAAAGCGGGGAGCCGCTTGAGAAATACATTAACGGTTTTCTTGAGGGCCTTAAATACGCAAGGATCCGGCAGGCTGAAGAAGCGGCACGGTTATTTAATGATGAGGATGTTGTTTTGACACATTGCAATGTCAGCGGCCTATTACCCTTGATCGCGCAGATCTGCGCCAAGGAAAATAAAAAAATCAGTTTTTTTGTGACCGAGACCCGCCCCTATTTGCAGGGTTCGCGGCTTACTGCCTGGGAATTGATGGAGGCAGGTATTGACACCACGATTATTTGCGATGATATGGTAGCGCAAGTGATGAGTGAAGGTAAGATCAAAAAAGTCATTGTCGGAGCTGACAATCTTGCCCAGAACGGAGACTTCGCCAATAAGATCGGCACTTATCAGATCGCGATTCTGGCAAAACACTTCAATATACCTTTTTTTGTCCTCTGTCCGCCTGTGGCCAAGGCCAAAACAGGCAGAGACATAAATTTAGAAATCAGGCCGGATGAAGAGCTATTGGAATATCATGGAATACGCCTTGCGCCTAAAAACGCAAAGGCATATTATCCCGCGTTTGATATTACGCCGAACGAATTAGTCACCAAGCATATTTTTCTCAAGATTCAGGATATGGCGATGAAGATCTCGAAACCCGATTACGGAATGGAGTAATGATGATATTTGGAAAAGAAAAGCAGTTAAAGGACGACATTATCAATATCGGTAAAAAGTTATACGATTTGCGCCTTGTAGTGGCGCGTTCCGGTAACTTAAGCGCGCGCCTGGATGAAAAGAATATTTTAATAACCGCTACAGGTACGAGCCTTGGTGCTTTAACAGCTGAAGATATTATTAAGGTGGATATTTCAAACGAAGAAGAAATTAAAGCCAAGCCCTTGACTTCGGAGTTTCCTCTACACCAATTGATTTACAAAAACTTTCTTCATAAAGTAGTAATCCATTGCCATCCTACTTTAGTCAATGCCTACTTTGCTGTATATTCTGATATTAAAGCGCTTACTTTTGAGACAAAACTTTATTTGGGGAGTGTGCCTGTGGTTGAGCAGGAGACGCCCAGTATCACAAAGCCGGAATTAGTGATCAAGGCTTTAAAGGAGAGTAATCTTGTAGTGATTAAGAACCACGGAGTAGTCGCGATAGCGGATAAGTTCTCTGACGCGTTATATTTGATCGAGACCCTTGAGGAAGCCGTAAAGCAGGCTTCGGTTGCCAGGCTTTTTAAAAAGGATATTCTCGACGGGCTGGATAAGGAATTAAAAGAAGATTTCGCTCAGGATAGCGATTACCTTATGTTTTCAGAGGAGCATATAAAGGAAATCGTAAATCGCGTGAATAAGGATGAGTTCATCGCTAAAAAAGGCCAGGAAATGGATCTGACTCTGAAGCTGGCAATAAAAATGGATGGCCTTGATAAGGCATATAAATTTAATTTTGAAAAAGGCAGGATCATTAAGCTTGATATGGATGCGGACGCGCCGTTTGTGATTTCTGCTCCGGCCGATGTCTGGGAGCTGATTTTTCACGGAAAACTCGATCCTTTTGTAGCAACAACTCAAGGGAAGATGAAATTGCAGGGTTCACTGGGGCAACTTTCGCGTTGGTACGTGCCCTTTAGCAGGCTCTTTGCGATATTTAAAGAAGTTAAAATTAAGTGAGGCCATGACTTATGGAGCAAAGCGAACATAAGTCATTTGGCCGAACTTATCCCGCACCTTGTATATGATGCAACACAAAATATAAAAAGGTGCGGGAAGATGATTAGTGGAGGAAAAATGGATTGGGGAATGAGAAATAGGCTGGATAGATTGATTCCTGGCGGAAAGTGTTTCTTTATGCCGATAGATCACGGGTATTTTCAAGGGCCGACAAGCTGCCTTGAGAGGCCGGGCGAAACCATAAAGCCGCTTTTGCCTTATTTTGACGCGCTTTTCTGCACGCGCGGAGTTTTGCGCGCAGCTATTGATCCTGCGATCGATAAGCCGATCATTTTGAGGGTTTCAGGTGGGACAAGTATGGTTGGGAAAGACCTAGCTAATGAGATCGTCACTACTTCGATCGAGGAGATCATGCGCGTGAATGCCTCGGCAGTAGGCGTATCGGTGTTTATTGGCAGTAATTATGAAAAAGAAACACTTGGTAATCTTTCAAATTTGGTAAATGTCTGTGAGAATTTTGGGATTCCGGTTATGGCAGTTACAGCCGTGGGCAAGGAATTAGAAAAACGTGACGCGCGTTATCTTGGTTTATGCTGCCGCATCTGCGCGGAACTGGGTGCCCGTATAGTAAAGACATATTGGTGTGAGGATTTTGATAAGGTAGTAAAGGGTTGTCCTGTTCCGGTTGTGATTGCCGGAGGGCCGAAATGCGAGACAGAAAAAGAAGTGTTTGAGTTTGTGCATGACGGGATGCAAAAAGGGGCCATTGGTGTCAACTTGGGGCGCAATGTCTGGCAAAGCCCGCATCCGGTCAGTATGGCAGCAGCGCTTAGGGCGATTATCCATGATAAGGCTTCGGTAAAAGAGGCTATTGAGGTGTTCAAAAGTTTAAAATGAAAGTAGCAATGTATTATAACAATCGGGATGTGCGCCTTGAAGAGATGCCCAAACCAAAAATATCACCGGGAGAATTGTTGTTTAAAGTAAAGGCAAGCGGCATCTGCGGAAGCGATGTGATGGAGTGGTATCGTATAAAAAAGGCTCCGCTTGTTTTAGGGCATGAGGCAACCGGTGAGATAGCAGAAGTCGGAGAAGGTGTTAAGGATTATAAGATCGGTGACAGGGTTTTTGTTTCGCACCATGTGCCCTGCAACAGCTGTCGTTATTGCCTTGGCGGAAATCATACCGTCTGCGAGACGTTGCATACTACGAATTATTTTCCGGGAGGTTTCGCGGAATATATCCGGGTGCCTAAGATCAATGTTGAGCGGGGGATAATTTTGTTGCCCAAAGAAGTTTCTTTTGAAGAGGGGACTTTTATTGAGCCCTTAGGATGTGTTTTGCGCGGCCAGAGAATGGCGAAAGTAGGTTCCGGGCAAACCATCCTTATAATCGGTGCGGGGATCTCCGGGATACTGCATTTATTATTAGCCCGCGCAAAAGGCACAGAGAAAATATTTGTTTCCGATATAAATGAATACAGGTTAAAAGCAGCGAAGGATCTGGGAGCGGATGCGGTTATTGACGCGAGAAAAGACACAAAAGAAGAATTACTGAAGTTAAATAATAACAGGCTTGCGGATCTGGTCATAATCTGCGCCTCTGCCCAGGCTGCTTTCGAACAGGCAATGAAATGTGTTGATCGGGCAGGGAGTATTCTTTGTTTTACTGCTCCGCAGCCGGGAGCGGATGTTTCGGTTCCTCTTAATGATTTCTGGCGCAAAAGTATCCGCATCCTGCACTCTTATGGCGCAAGCCCCTCTGATCTGGTAGAGGCAACAGAGCTTTTGCGCGCAAAGAAGATCAAGGTAAATAATTTGATCACCCATCGTTTAAGCTTAAATGAGGCAGGTGTGGGTTTTCAATTGGTTGCAAGCGGCGATGAGTGTATCAAAGTCATAATCGAGCCTTTTAAATCATGAGTTCACTATATCCATTATTTATTAACGGAGAACTTCTCGAGACCAAGCAGAAAGAAAAGATCTTTAATCCTGCCAATGGAGAGGAGTTCGCTGAAGTCTGCCTTGCCGATGAAGCTGTTGCTGATTCTGCGATCCAATCCGCGCGCCTTGCCTTTGATAAAGGCCCCTGGAAAAATTTAGGGTTATCCGAACGCAAAGATTTTATTTTAAAAATCGCGCAAGGTATTCTGGATAATGCAGCGCAATTAGCGCAGCTTGAGACTTTAAATACCGGAAAGCCGCTTAAAGAATCTACTTTTATGGATATTCCTTCAAGCGCTGAAACCTTTAAGTATTTTGCCGAGAATCTGGAGCAATTTCTAAAAGCAGAAGAGATCAAAATATCCTCTCAAATTGCCGGCGCCCAGGGTAATCTGTTGCGCGAGCCGATGGGGGTAGTGGTTTTGATCGTACCTTGGAATTATCCGTTGTTGATCGCTTCCTGGAAAATGGCCCAGGCCTTAGCCGCGGGTAACTGTGTTATTTTAAAACCTTCGACTCTAACCCCTTTGACCGCTCTCGCATTAGCAAAGATAATCAATGATGCCGGTCTGCCAAAAGGAGTTGTAAATATTATCACCGGAAGCGGAGATAAATTAGGCAAGGTATTGTGCAGTGATAAGAGAGTGGATATGGTTTCTTTCACCGGAAGTAATGAGGTAGGTAAAAAGGTACTTGAATATCTTTCGGAAAATGTGAAAAAGCCTATAATGGAGCTCGGGGGCAAGTCCGCGGGCATTGTTTTAAAAGATGCTGATTTAGAATTAGCGGTAAACGGTTCGCTTTGCTCTATATTCTTAAATCAGGGGCAGATGTGCACTGCGATGTCCAGGATCCTGGTCGAGGATGAGATTTATGATAGGTTCATAAAGGATTTCACGGAGAAGGCCAGGCGTATAAAATTAGGGGATGGCATGGATTTTCAGACACAAATGGGGCCGTTGATCTCTGAGTCGCAGCGTAAAAAAATCTTAGAATATGTGCAGAAGGCCGTAAAAGAAGGCGCAAAGGTTACCTGCGGAGGCAAGATCCCGCAGGCGCAAGATCTAAAAAAAGGGTTCTTCTTTGAGCCGACTGTGATTGCCGATGTCACCAAGGATATGGTTGTATTTAAAGAGGAGATATTCGGACCGGTAGTCTGCGTGACTAAATTTTCCGGGATAGAGGAAGCGGTCAGGCTTGCCAACTCAAGCGATTTTGCTCTTGCGGGATGCATCTGGTCAAAAGATGAAGAAGCCGCGAAGCGAATCGCCGGAAAGATCGATACAGGTACCATCTGGATCAATACTTACGGGATGTTTTTTAATGAACTGCCTTTTGGAGGATTCAAGCAAAGCGGATTCGGCAAGGAGCTTGGTAAGGCCGGATTCCTGGAATATACCCGCCTTAAAAATGTAGTCGTTGACAAAACCGAAGGTGCCAAGCCTTTGATAAACTACTGGTATGGGTTTTAAATGGCTTGACACTATTAAGAAAGCCGAGTAGAATTTCAACTATGAAAAGAATACCTTTTCTCCTTGTTTTTCTTGCTTTTTGTATCCTTCCTTTTGTCCTGCACGCAGACTCAGTAACTTTAAAAAACGGTAAAACTTACGAAGGCAAAATCATCAAAGAGGCAAAGGATTATATTGTTCTCGAGGAATTCTTTGATGACGATGTATCAATAGAGACGTCTTTTCTTAGGCAGAATATAGCCGGTGTTAAGAAGGAAGATGCCAAGGATAAAGAAAAACGTAAAATCAGGGAGGAAGCACAGAAAGCAAGTCAAAGGGAAGAAGCGTTAAAAGCCGAACAAAAAGAAATGGCGCGAAAGAAAGCGCTGGAAGAGGCGATTCAGCAGGCCCAATCAGGAGTAGGCGATGTCCAGGCCGCAGAGAATAAGCGCGTCGAGGGGTTGCTTAGGCTGATAGATAAGACTGAACACTCTTCGCAAATCACCGATAAGTTTCTTAACGATAAAAATATAAATGTAAGACAAGTGGCCCAGGCGAGAAAAGAGATGTTGTTTAATAAGGAAGAGCCGCGTAAGGCCACCAATATTCATAAAGTAAAAAAGGAAGTTGATACCCGGAAGAAGGCAAAACCTGTAGAGCCGAAGATAAAAAGCGTTAAAAAGACTCCTAAGCAGCCGGCGCGTGTTGGTAAGGCCAAATACAAAATAATCTCGAGCGAAGATAAGGATTATATCGGAGAAGAAGCTATGCATAGAAAAGAAGTCTCGGTAAGCGTGCCGAACCTGGCGACCAGAGAGCAGTTAAAATGGATTTTTGCGCAGGTTTTAGAAACAGAGCAAAAGGCCGGCAGGGGCAAGTTAGACGGCGTTTGGATCATCGCTTATCCGGAGGCCACGGGCCTTAAGGGCCTTCCTAATGCATATGGTATCTGGTCGCCTTTAGGCGGCTGGAACGATTATAATAATATCCAGGATAAATCAAAATATAAGTGGGAATACCGATTCTTTAATTAAAGAGCAGGGGATCTTTTAGATGGATTTTTCTGAACTTTTGAATAGACAAACAAAGCAGTATTCGGACAAGACGGCAATTATCTTTCGCGAATCGCGCGTCAGTTTCAAAGAATTGCGTGACGCCTCTTTCAAAGTTGCCGCAGGCCTGTCTCATTTAAAGATATCCCGTTCTGAAAAAGTAGCGATCTTCCTTCCTAATATCCCGGAATACATATTTAGCTTTCTTGGGATCTATCTTTTGCGGGGAGTAAGTGTCCCATTGGATTTTATGCTCACCGAGGAGGAGATAACTAATTTTATCAGGCATAGCGAAAGCAAGGTCCTTATCGCTCAGGAAAAAAGAGGCATTGGTTTTAATAATATCAGGTCCAAATGCCCCACTTTAAAAAAGATAATAATCTTTGGACAATCAGGTCCTGCAATTTCCGGTAAAGAAGGGTTTTTGCCGTGGGATGGGTTTTTAAAGGAATCACAATCTTCTTCTTTGTCAGCTGAAGTTAACGAAAAAGACCATTCTTCTATTTTCTATACTTCCGGCTCAACCGGGCATCCAAAGGGCGTTCTCTTAAATTACGGCCACCTTAAAAATCCTATCGAGTGTTTTGAGTATTTCTTAAGCCTCACAGACAAAGATGTGCTTATGTGCGCGGGTGTGCCCTTTTCTCATTTAGGCGGCCTGGATCATTTGCTTTTGATGCTTTATTTTGGAGTGACTCTTGTGTTGATGGAGCGTTTCCAGCCGCTCGAGTTTCTTAAGAACATTGAGAAGCATAAGGTCACTTTGTTTTGTATTGTCCCGTCGATGTATGTGGCGGTTTTGTCTCTAAAAGAGTATGATAAATTTGACCTTTCTTCATTAAGATACGCGGTTGTATTTGGCGCGCCGTCTTCTCCTGTTTTGCTGGAGAGGTTCCATAAGGCTTGCCCCAACGCATATTTATTAAACGGCTGGGGAATGACAGAGACTTCAGCGCCGAATACGTATCTGCCTACCGGAACAAATACTAAGGAGATCCCCAATACGGGAAAATTCCCTCCCGGCACAGAGGCCAAGCTCGTTGATGACAAGGGTGGCCCATTGGGAGATGAAAAGGATGGCGAGCTTTTGATCAGGGGCAAGTGTGTGATGTGTGGTTACTACAAAGAGCCGGAATTGACCAAGCAGGCTGTCACTAAAGACGGGTGGTTATGTACCGGAGATATCGCCAGACGAGATAAGCTCGGCAGGTATGCCATCGTCGGAAGAAAAAAAGAGATGATCAAGGTCTCCGGAGAAATAGTCTTTTGTCCTGAAGTAGAAGAGGTGATCCACCGCCATCCTAAAGTAGGTGAGGTAGCGGTTATCGGGGTCCCGGATAAATTAAGAGGAGAGTTGCCTAAGGCTTTCATAGTTTTAAAGGAAGGCGAAAATTCAAGCGAAGAAGAGCTGCGCTATTTTTTGCGCGAGCACCTTGCCCATTTTAAAATCCCGCATTATTTTGAATTCACCTCCGAGCTTCCCAAGAACAGAGTAGGAAAAATCGACAAAGAAAAGCTAAGGCAGGGATAAATGCCTGTCCAGCGTAGAAGTATCCTTGGCCTGGATTTACTTCAGTTAGAAGAGTTTCTCATAGGGCTTAAGCAGCCGAAATACCGGGCGCGCCAGATTTTTTCCTGGATTTACCAAAAGCAAGTCCGGGATTTCTCCCTTATGACGGATCTGTCCGGTGAGTTAAGAAAGATTTTGCAGGAAAATTTTACTTGTTTTGATCTGTTGGCTGAAAAGGAAAGTAAATCCGAAGACGGCACAGAAAAATTCCTGCTTAAGCTCTATGACGCTAATTTTGTCGAGGCAGTAAGTATTCCCGCGGTAGAGCGGACAACTGGGTGTATTTCTTCGCAGGTCGGCTGTAAATTCGCCTGTAAATTCTGCGCAAGCGGGGCATTAGGGTTTAAGAGGGATCTTAGCGTCGGAGAAATGCTGTCAGAAGCCCTGTTCCTAAAGAGCCATTGCGCCAAAAGAGAACTTACTCATATTGTCTTTATGGGTACAGGTGAGCCGCTTGATAATTACGATAATGTCTTAAAGGCGGTTAGAATGATCAATGCCCCTTATGGGATGAATATCGGCGCCAGGCGTATAACGATTTCAACATGCGGCATACCGCCGGCCATCAGAAAGCTGGCGCAGGAAGGCTTGCAGATAGAATTATCTATTTCTTTGCACGCCGCGGATGATAAAAAGCGCTCAAGCCTTATGCCGATAAATAAGAAATATCCGTTAGCTGATCTATTTTCCGCCTGCAAGGAGTATATCGAAAAAACAAACCGTCAGATCACTTTTGAATATATTTTAATCAAGGGGCTAAATTCGGATTTGCAAAGCGCTCTGAATTTAAGTAAAATATTAAACACGCTTAAGCTTGCCAAGGTTAACCTTATTCCGGCGAATCCGGTTGACCCAGCCCTTGCGCGTAAGGGCTGGATGGAGCCGCCGAATAAGCTTGAAATATTGATGTTTAAGGATAAGCTTATAAAATCAGGTGTAAATGTTACTTTAAGAAGGCCGCGCGGAGCTGACATTGAGGCAGCCTGCGGGCAGTTGAGGTTAAGGCATGCACAAAAAGAAGAATAGGGCCCCTGTATTTATTACTATGGTCGTGTTGCTATTGGGTGTTGTCGTCTTGTGGCATTTCTCCAAGTGGGAATTTAAGAACATCGATTCCGGAGGGAAGAATATTATCTGTTTCGGCGACAGCCTCACCTTTGGTTATGGGGCCAATACAGGCGAGGATTACCCCACAGAATTAGCCAAGCTGGTCAATGTTCCGGTTATCAATGCCGGGATCGACGCGGATACCTCTATCGAAGGGATAAGGCGGCTTAAAACGGATGTGTTGGAGAGAGATCCTCTTTTAGTGATCATTGAATTCGGGGGGAATGATTTTTTAAGAAAAGTGCCGATGGCAACCACACTAAAGATTATAAGGGAAATGACGGATAAGGTCCAGGAAAAAGGCGCTATGGTTGCTATCGTGGATATCAGCGCCGGGATGTTTTTAAGAGAATACAGGGTAGCCCTTGCTAATCTTGCCCGGGAGAAACAGGCGATATTTATTCCTTCTATTTTAAGCGGAATAATCACCAATCCTTCCATGAAAAGCGATTTTCTCCATCCAAACGGCAGCGGTTATAAGATAATCGCCAATCGCGTCTATCGTGTAATCGAGCCTTACCTTCAGAAGAACGCCGCCTTGAAAAATATCAAGAAATAGTGAAAGAAAAAAGGGAACGTCCCTAAAAATAGAAACGTCCCCTTTTTTGTTGGGGTTTATTGCCGAAGAAGGGAGTCGAACCCTTACGAGCGTGAACTCATCGGTTTTTGAGACCGACGTGTATGCCATTCCACCACTTCGGCAGAATATTTTAAGTTGACCCAAAGGAAAATTGTGATAATATTATAGGGTATTTTATATTCTAAAATAGCAAAGGTCAATAGATAATATTATGGGGCTGTAGCTCAGCTGGGAGAGCACTTGCATGGCATGCAAGGGGTCAGGAGTTCGATCCTCCTCAGCTCCACCAAAAATTTACGACAAGTAAATTTTTGGTGGCACTAAAGCGAGCGTAATTTTGCGACAAGCAAAATAGCGAGCGTAGTGCATACGTTAGAAATATGTTTTGGAGCCGCTCAGATTAATGTAATTCGGCCTCCACCATTTTTTCACATGGGCCATAGCTCACTAGCTATGGTCTTTTTTGTTTTTGCCGAGCCTGAAGAAAATAGCGTATTTGACAATTGGCATGGGCTGGAGTATAATCCGAATATGCTTTTAGGGATGCATATTTCCGGCGCGGGAAAGATCTATCAAACGCTTGATCTGGCTCATGAGTTGGGCTGCAACACCATGCAGATCTTTAGCCGCAGCCCGCAGAGATGGCGGGATGCTGATTTAGACCCCCGTGACATCGAAGAATTCAGGAGCCGAAACGCCAAGCTTAAGATCAGTCCGGTTTTTATCCATGTCCCTTACCTGATCAATCTGGCTTCTCCGGACCCAAAATTATATAAGGCTTCTATAAAGGCCTATATAGAGGATATAGGGGAAGCAGGTGCCATGCAAGCTGATTATATTGTAACGCACATGGGCAGCCATAAGGATACCTCGGAAGAAGCCGGAATAGAAAGATTGATCAAGGCTTTAAATAGCATAATAGAGCAGACCAAGGGTTCAAGCGTAGGAATATTATTGGAAAATACCTCCGGATCGGGCTCCTGGCTGGGTTATAAATTCAGCCATCATAGGGAAATCATCGCCGGCCTAAAGCACAAAGAGCGCGTAGGGCTTTGTATTGATACTGCCCATGCCTATTTAGCAGGATATGATATCGCTTCAAAAAATGGGCTTGAGGCGATGCTGGAGGAGATAGATCGGGAAGTCGGTTTACGATTGATCAAGCTTATTCATTTGAATGACGCTTGCGGCCGACTTGGCTCTCTTCATGACCGCCACGATCATATCGGAAAAGGCAGTATCGGCCTTGCAGGGATGAGAAGGATTATTAATCATCCCAAATTAAGGGACCTGCCGTTTATTTTAGAGACCCCAAAGAAGAAAGAAGGGGATGAAACAAGGAATTTAAAAGCGGTCAGAAAATTAAGGAAATAATAGATGTTTTATAATTTTAAAGAAATCGAAGAAAAATGGCAGAAGGCCTGGGATTCCGGTAATGCCTTTGGCGCCAGGCACGACGCCGCGCGCAAGAAATATTACCTGCTGGAGATGTTTCCTTATCCGTCGGGAAAGATCCATATGGGCCACGTGCGCAATTACACAATAGGGGATGTGGCGGCGCGTTTTAAGACCCTCCAGGGTTACAATGTCTTGCATCCTATGGGTTTTGACGCTTTTGGCCAGCCGGCAGAGAATGCGGCGATAAAAAATAAGACTAAACCTGACGCCTGGACGCATAAATGTATCAAAGAGATGGAAGCAGAATTAAAAAAGATGGGTTTTTCTTATGATTGGAAGAGAGAGGTTGCTACCTGTGACAGTTCTTATTATAAATGGAATCAGTGGATATTTTTAAAGATGTATGAACGCGGCCTTGCCTATAAAAAGGCCTCGAGCGTAAACTGGTGCCCTTCCTGCGAGACTACCCTTGCCAATGAAGAGGTCATCGACGGCGGTTGTTGGCGCTGCCACACAAAGGTAAAGCTAAAAGACCTCGAACAGTGGTATTTAAAGATCACTGACTATAAAGAGCGGCTTTTAGAGGATTTGAAACAACTTGATAATTGGCCGGAAAAAGTCTTGAGCATGCAGAGTAATTGGATCGGCAGGAGCCAGGGTGTAGAAATTTATTTCCGCCTTAAGGAAACCAATGAAGCGATCCCTGTTTTTACTACGCGCGCGGATACGATCTTTGGAGCCACTTACATTGTTTTGGCGCCCGAGCATCCGCTGGTGGCAAAGATCATAAAAGGCAAGCCGCAGGAGAAAGAGGTTTTAGAGTTTGTCGAGAGAGTGAGCAAAGAGAGTAAGGTTGTGCGCACCTCTTCGGATGTGAAAAAAGAGGGCAGGTTTAGCGGCAGTTATGCGATCAATCCTGTGAATAATGAAGCTGTGCCTATTTGGATAGCGGATTATGTGTTGATGGAATACGGCACAGGCGCGATCATGGCAGTGCCGACTCATGACCAGCGGGATTTTCTTTTTGCGCGCGAACATAATCTACCGATGCGGATCGTTATTCAGCCTAACGACCAACGACTAACGACTAACGACCAATTGAGTGAGGCTTATGATGGCGACGGCGTGCAGGTCAATTCAGCGCAGTTTGAGGGTATGCCAAATCAGGAAGCCAAAATAAAGATCGCTGAATGGATGCAGGAGACCGGGATCGGAAAAATCCAGACCCACTGGAGACTGCGCGACTGGTTGATCTCCCGGCAGCGTTATTGGGGTACACCTATTCCGATAATCTATTGCAAGAAATGCGGAGTTGTTCCTGTGCCATATGAAGACTTGCCTGTTCGGTTGCCCGTTGATGCCCCGTTTACCGGTGAGGGGGGAAGTCCTCTGGGTAAGGTTAAGGAGTTTGTGGAAGCAGAGTGCCCAAAATGTAAAAGTCATGCCCGTCGGGAAACTGACACTATGGCAACATTCTTTGACTCTTCATGGTATTTTTTGAGATTCTGTTCCCCTGATTTCGAAAATGGCCCCTTTGATAAAGCAGAAGCCGAATATTGGATGCGAGTGGACCAGTACATCGGAGGCGTTGAGCAT
Source organism: Candidatus Omnitrophota bacterium (assembly GCA_018822885.1). Lineage (GTDB taxonomy): Bacteria > Omnitrophota > Gorgyraeia > Gygaellales > Profunditerraquicolaceae > JAHJJA01. The sequence goes on along the minus strand of JAHJJA010000012.1, from coordinate 15,959 downwards.
GCCATCCTGCATTTACTTTACTCGCGTTTCTTCACTAAATTTTTTAAGGATCTGGGCCTAATTAGTTTTGACGAACCGTTTATCCGTCTGCTTACACAAGGGATGGTCTTAAAAGACGGCGAGGTAATGTCAAAATCCAAAGGCAATATTGTCGATCCTGATTCCATGATCAAGAAATACGGGGCCGATACTTTAAGGTTATTCATGCTTTTTGCAGCTCCCCCTGAAACGGAATTGGAGTGGGATGACCGCGGGCTTGAAGGTGCGTTTAAATTCTTGAACCGCGTCTGGAGAATACATGAGAGCCTTAAGGAAGAAGCCGATTCCCAGATGCTAAAGATCCTGCATAAATCCATAAAAAAAGTTACTGATGATATTCAGGATTTTAAGTTTAACACAGCGATCGCTTCGCTTATGGAGTTGACCAATGCCATTTATCAGTTTGGCGCGGATAAGGGAGTTTTTTCTAAACTGGTTTTGTTGTTAAGCCCGATAGTACCGCATTTTTCCGAGGAACTTTGGCAGATACTGGGCAACAAGGAAAGTATTTTAAAGGCGCGCTGGCCGGAACATGACCCCGCGCTGCTCGTCGAGCAGACTGTAACCATAGTGCTTCAGGTCAACGGCAAGGTCCGCTCTAAAATCGATGTCCCCGCAGATATCTCTGAAGACAAGCTAAAAGAACTCATCCTTCAGGACGATAAACTAAAAACCTGGATCCAGGATAAGCCCATCAAAAAGTTTATCGCTATCCCCAAGAAACTCGTCAATCTGGTAGTCTAAAAAAAGCTGTTAGAAAAACCTTCCTTTTACGTCAATTATAAGTAGAGGGAAGGTTTTTTTATTGTTAGAAGGGGGATGAGCTATGTTTAGCCTGACTAAGGATGAGCGAAGGGTGATTCTATTTTTAACTTGTGTTGTTATGTCCGGGATGGGAATAGATTTTGCCGCAAAGACATTCCCGCCTGTTAAAAGAATTGTTTGTGTCCAGGCGGGCCTGGTTAAGATCGATATTAATCAGGCAACCTTAGAGGATCTTTTATCTACGCGCTGTATCACTAAAAAGCTTGCGCAAAGTATTTTAGAGTATCGTGTTCTAAACGGCCCCTTCAGAGAGCTTGAGCAGCTTAAAGAGGTAAAAGGGGTCAAAGACAAGCGCTATGAAAAGTTAAAAGAGGTTCTTTACCTGAAATGAAAAGGCCGCTAGTTGCGATAACGCTACTTTTTTGCGCCGGAATAATCTTTGCCAGTAAAGTAAGGATAGGCTTTCAGATCTTTTATGTAAGCGCGCTAATATTGACTTTGTTTTCTTTTATCTTGTATAAGAAGGCGATTGCCGATGCGATTTTATATTTAATAATCTTTTGTATCGGATCCTCGATCATAACTAACTCCCAAATCCTTCCCAAATCGCATATTTCAAGGTTTGTGTATTTTAAAGAAAAAGACCCATATATAGTAATCGGGAATTTGCAAAACGAGCCGGAATTAAATAATGGCCGTTTGTCTTTCATTATTAATGCCAGCAGAGTGAGGCTTGGTAAAACAGAGATAAAATGTCGCGGCAAGGTATTGGCGTATTTAAACGGCACTAAAAAACTGCATTACGGAGATGAGGTCATACTGACAGGCAGGTTGCATAAGCCATTTGCTTACGCTGGAGGGGCAAGGACAAATTACGGCGATTATTTGCGCAGTCAAGGCATATACACGATTATGCGCATAGCTAATGCGGCCCATGTTGAGAAAATAGGCAGGAATAGAGGGTTCTTTCTCAAAAGGATCGCTATTTTTCTTAAAACCAAGATGGAAAAGATGCTTTTTAACAGTCTGCCCGAGGTTACCGCCGGGGTAATGGCTGCGATGATCTTAGGAGAGAAAAATCGGGTGCCGCCTTTAGTATATAACCTGATGATGAAGACAGGGACAGTGCATATTCTGGTAGTGAGCGGGTTTAACGTGGGGATAGTGGGGTTCATTACCATTTTATTATTGAAAATAATGAGAGTACCGAGGAGCCCTAGGATTGTTTTTGTTTTGGTCTTACTATTGATATATTGTTTGATGACCGGAGCTTCAAATCCAATTGTGCGCGCGACAATCATGGCTGCAGTATTTATGGTTTCGTATTTATTGAAGAGGGAAGCGGATATTTATAATTCCTGCTGTATTGCTGCTTTATTTATACTCTTTCTTAATCCTAAACAGTTATTTGACATAGGTTTTCAGCTCTCTTTTATGAGCGTACTCGCTATAGTCTGTCTTTATCCGGTTTTTTCAAGGATCACTGTGGAGCGTTTTGCGATCAGAGGATTATTCAAGTTTCTCGCGGAGGGGTTTTTGGTTTCTCTTGCAGCGTGGTTTGGTACTATGGGTATTATCGCTTTTGCTTTCGGGACATTTTCCCCGGTTACAGTTTTAGCCAATATTTTTATCGTGCCGTTAGCTACGCTGATTACCTTATGCGGGATAAGTCTTGTAGCCATTGGTTATATTTTTCCTTTAATTATTCCGTTCTTTGCCTCTGTCGGTGAGCTGCTGGTTTCTGTTTTGCTTCAGATAAATGCCTTTATGTCCAATCTCCCCGGAGCCTGTTTTCGTTTGCATTAATCTCTGACAGTAGCTAAATTTAGTCAGCAAAAAAGCAATAGCTGCGGGGTTGACAAAACCATCCGTATATGTTAAAGTAAACCATTATGAAACGCTTATTTTTACTTATATTTACAGCGCTATTTTTGGCCTCTGTTTCTCCAGCCAACGCGTATTGGATCTGGACGCCTAAAAGCGGAAAATGGGTCAATCCTAAGACCATGCCAAAATCTACTCCGAAAGAGCAGTTTGAGCTGTCAAAAGGTTTTTACGATCAGAAAAAATATGAGGAAGCCCTGCGTGAATTTAAAAAGCTTCTTAAGGCTTATCCTAAATCCGCAGAAGCAGCAGAGAGCCAGTATTATATGGGCCGCATAGAAGAGGACCAGGGCAAGCTATATGAGGCGTATCAGGCTTATCAGAAGGTCATTGACAAGTATCCTTTTTCAGAGAGGATACAGGAGGTCAATGAGCGCGAATTTAAGATCGCTGAAAGTTTTATGTCCGGTGAAAAGCGCAAGGCAATGGGCATGACTTTACCGGTTGAGAACCCGGCTATAGAGATATTCACTAAGGTCATAGAGAATTCTACTTACGGTCCGCTGGCTGCAAAGGCGCAGTATAAATTAGGCTTGGTCCTAAAGGGAGTAGCCCGTTATTATGAGGCGGAAGATGCCTTTGATAAGGTCATCAAGAATTATCCCGATAGCGAATGGGTCGAGCCCTCTAAATTTCAGATCGCAAGTTGCCGCGCGGCAGTCTCGCGCAGTCCTGATTATGACCAGGGCGCAGCTTCAGAGGCAAAGGAAAAGTTTGAGGAATTCGTAAGGGAACATCCGGATGCGGTGCTCTCTCGAGAAGCGGAAAAGAATATCCAAGAACTAAAGGATCAAGAAGCTGCCAGCAATTTTAATATCGCCAGGTTCTACGAGAAGCAAAAGGCCTACGAGTCAGCCAATATTTATTATAATGAAGTGATCAATAACTATTCCGAGAGTCCTTGGGCCGCAAAAGCCGTGGAAAGATTAAAGATCGTAGAGAAAATGGAGAAGAAGAAATGACGCATCGAAGGCTCATAATGTTAGTTATAGGCTTTTCGCTGATCTTATCCGGATGCGGCTACACCACGCGCTCTGCTATTCAAGGAGAATACAAGTCGATTTACGTGCAGGGTTTTATAAATAAGGTGATACTTACAAATTCTGCTTACGCTGAAAACAAATATCGGATTTACCGTCCGTTTGTTGAGACCGAGATCACCAAATACGTGACTGATAAATTTCTTTTTGACGGAAATCTGAAGCCTGTGGATGAAGGGATAGCTGACCTCACCCTGCAGGGTGAGCTTATTGATTTCCGTAAGGATCCTTTGCGTTACGATAACGATGATAATGTTTTGGAGTACCGGGTAAACCTCGTGATAAACATGAGGCTTATAGACAATAAGACCAATAAGAAACTTTGGGAAGAAAATGGTTTTACAGGTGATTCTTCGTATTTTGTTTCCGGTCAACAGGCAACCACGGAAGATGATGCAGTGCGCAGCGCATTAGCAGACCTGAGCCGAAGAGTTGTTGAGAGAACTGTTGAGATGTGGTAGTAGAAAATGGTCTATTTATTCCTCGGCCAGGACTCACCCGCCAAAGACATCCAGCTTAAGAAGATCAGACAGGAATTCCTCGCCCGCGGCACCGAACAATTTAATACCGATACTTTATATTCAAAGGAACTCAACTTAAAAGGGCTTCAGGAGAAGTTGTTATGTCTTCCTGCAAATAACGCGAAGCGGATCGTTGTTATCAAATCTGCCGAGAATCTAAAAGAGGAGCTAAGGCAGTTTATTTTGGGTTTTGTAAAGAAGCCCTATAAAGAGATAGTGCTGGTCCTTGATATTGGAGATTACCAGAAGCGGGATGGATTTGTAAACCAGGTCCAAAGGCATGCGAAGGTATTTCGTTTTAAAGAGGCTATCCGCGTTGATGCCTTTACACTTAGCCGCTGGATAGCTTTGAAGAAAGCGGATTACGCCTTGAAAGTATTAAACCAGCTGCTAAAAGAAGGGGAGAGGCCGGAGAGGATCCTTGGGGGCCTAAGGTATGCCTGGGAAAAAGAGTCGGCTAGCCCGCTAGAAACAAAAAAACGGCTTAAGCTCCTGTTAAATTGCGATATTGAGATTAAAACAGGCAGGCTTAAGCCGGCTTTTGCTCTTGAAAAACTTGTTATCAGCTTATGCGGATTTACTGGCGGAAAGCCTTTTGGCTAAGCGGGATTTTCTTCTGTCCGCAGTGCCGGGATGGATAATATTTTTCTTTGCGGCTTTATCCAGCTGAGAGAACGCTTTGGTTAAGAGTTTTTTTGCTTCTTCAATATTCTTTGCCGCAATCAAGCTGTGGATCTCTTTTAGGACCTTCTTAAGCTGTTGTTTTACTTTCAGATTGCGCAAATGCTTTTTTTTGGAAGAGCGCGTTACTTTTAGTGATGTTTTGCGTCTAGGCATGTTTATATCTCCTTAATGAGCCCGTTTTATTGCCGGGCAAGTTAGGATGAATTTATACCATATTTGAGTGCCTATGTCAACCCATAAATCCATAGCTAAATCTGCCGGCGTAATCGCAATAGCTACCTTTGTTTCGCGTATTTTAGGTTTCTTGCGCGATATCGTGATCGCCCGCCTCTTTGGGATCTATGTCTATGCCCAGGCCTTTGTTATCGCCTTTAAGATCCCGAATCTTTTCCGCGATCTGGTAGGCGAAGGCGCAAGTAACGCCGCAATTGTGCCTGTCTTTACCGAATACAATCTTAAACACAGCAAAAAGGAATTTTGGGAATTAGCTAATGTAGTACTTAACCTCCTGCTTGTGGTTTTGTCAGCTATTACTATCCTGGGCATAATATTTTCGCCCATCATCGTTCGTCTGATCGCCCCCGGTTTTATTGCTTCTCCTGAAAAATTAGCCGCAACCATCAAGTTAAACCGCATTATTTTTCCGTATGTTCTTTTGATTGGCTTGACAGCTTACTCCATGGGCATTCTGAATTCCCTTAAGCATTTTGCCGTGCCTGCTTTTGCACCCTGCCTTTTAAATATCTCGATTATCGTATTCGCGCTCTTGTTCGGTGAGGGTATAAAGGGGTTGGCTTTGGGTGTGCTTGTAGGCGGGGTCTTGCAGCTGGCTGTTCAGATCCCCGTGCTTTATAAGAAAGGTTTCAGGTTCCATCTGTTTAGGAGCTTTAAACATCCGGCGGCGAAAGTGATCGCTAAACTTATGTTGCCTCGGGTATTTAGTTCCGCGATATATCAACTGAATAATTTCGTTGATTCTATATTCGGTTCGCTTGCCTGGATAGTCGGAGACGGGGGTGTGGCTGTTCTTTATTTTTCTTATCGGCTGATACAATTTCCTATAGGAATTTTTAGCAATGCCCTTTCTCAAGCGATATTGCCTGCGCTTTCCGCGCACGCGCTTGAGGAGGACCACGCGAAATTAAGGCTTGCTCTTTCCTGGGGCCTGCGTGCGACATTCTTTGTGATGCTGCCGGCAACAGTAGCGTTTATGGTCTTAGCTAAGCCGATCATTTCCACATTATTTGGCGGAGGAAGGTTTGATTTGAGTTCTGTGGCTTTGACTGCTAACGCGTTGTTTTTCTATAGCATAGGTTTGACGGCTTTTGGAGGGACCAAGATCTTGCAATCTTGTTTTTTCTCTTTGAAGGATACGGTTACCCCCACCAAAATAGCGGGGATCGCTTTAGTGGTAAACATTGTCTTGAATTCAATATTAATGTTTCCTCTAAAAATCGGCGGCCTGGCGCTTGCGACTTCTATTTCCGGCATAAACACGTTTTTAATCCTGTTTTTTCTGCTTAAAAAGAGGCTGGGGGATTTTTATGTGGGCGAGATCGTGGTGTCGTTTCTGCGTATTCTTTTGGCAAGCCTTTCTATGGGCGCGGTCTGTTATTTCCTCTGGCAGAGGAACCTAGTCCCCGGACTTTGTACTTTGACGCGGTTTTTGAGCCTTGGAATCTTATTGGCCGGGGGATTGATTTCTTACGCGATTTTCTGTTTTATTTTCAGGGTCCGCGAAATGCACGAACTCTGGGAGTGGGTAGGCAAAAAATTCAATGTGCCGTAAGCAAAAACCATAAAAACAAAATAACTATGTCTAATAACGAAAAAATAAAAAAAATTATTGCCTCTGTTCCCGATTCTCCGGGAGTGTATCTGATGAAGGATGGATCGGGCAGGGTGATCTATGTCGGTAAAGCCAAGTTGCTCAAGAAGCGCCTGAATAGCTATCTTGCCAGGGATTTAGATAGTAAGACCGTGGCCCTGATGAGCCATGTCAGCCAGATCGATTATCAGCTTTGTAACAATGAAAGCATGGCGCTTTTGCTTGAGGCAAGTCTAATCAGGAAATATAAGCCGAAGTACAATGTGGCTTTGCGTGATGACAAGAGTTATCCTTTAGTAAAAGTTACGAATGAAACATTCCCCCGTGTTTTACCCACGCGTAAGAAAGAGGCTGACGGGGCAAGGTATCTTGGGCCTTTTACAAGCGCTAAGCTACTTAGGTCAGCGCTAAAGATCATTCGCCGCAGTTTTGGGTTTCGCTCTTGTAATGATATGCCAAAGCGCGCCTGTATTTATTACAGGATCAAGCTTTGTCCCGGTCCATGCATCGGTAAAATAAGCAGGACGGAATATGCAAAGCTTATGAATAATATCTGTTTGCTCTTAGAGGGCAAGGCCGATGCCCTGCTTGGGAGGTTATCCGGGTTGATGCGCCGGAAGTCAAGTGAGCAAAAGTTTGAGGAGGCAGCGCGCCTGCGCGATCAGATCATTGCTTTAAGTGCGGTCCAGGGAGCAAAGCCCGGTTTTAGCCTTAAGGATGAGCTGGAAGACCTAAAGGAATTATTAAAATTGGATAAATTGCCTTTACGCATTGAGGCGTTTGATATCTCTAATGTCTACGGTAAAGAGGCGACAGGCTCGATGGTAAGTTTCTGTCGCGGCCTGCCCGATAAGGATAATTACCGGCGTTTTCGGATCAAGGGTGTCGAAAAAATAGATGATTACGCGATGATGGCTGAGGTGGTCAGCCGCAGGTATTACCGGGTTTTGAATGAGGAATTAGCCTTACCTGACTTGATTTTAGTTGACGGAGGAAGAGCGCATTTATTGACTGTGCAGAAGGAACTCAAAAAGCTGAATATAGACGTTTCTACTGCAAGCATTGCCAAGGAAGAGGAGCATATATATTGCGCCAATAGAAATGAGCCGATAAAATTAGACCACGATACGCCTGCCTTAAATCTTATCCGCAGGATCCGCGATGAGGCGCATCGTTTCGCGGTGTCATATCATCATGTGTTAAGAAGAAAGAAAATAATAGGAAAATAAAAAGTGACTCCTTTTGCAAGAAATGTCTATAAAACCGTCTTAAGTATCCCGATCGGAGAAGTGCGTTCCTATAAATGGGTCGCTAAAAAGGCAGGTTCTCCGCGCGCTTACCGGGCAGTAGGAACGATATTAAAGAAAAACCCCTGGCCGCTCATTATCCCCTGCCATCGGGTGGTAAAAAGCGATAATGACCGGGGTGGTTATATTTTTGGCGCAAAAACAAAGAAACTGCTTTTAGAATCAGAAAGAGAAATCAGCCGATGCATAGCGAACAAAGAATAAGAGCGGGTTTATTCTATTTGAGCATTTTTATTTTCTTTGCCGGGTTGCCTTTTATCTTGAGTTTCTCATTGGGGTATAAATTCGATCCCCGTACATTTAAATTCACCAAAACAGGCCTGATTTTTATTAAGACCCAGCCAATGGGAGCAAGTGTCTATATGAATAGAAAGCTTTTAAATGATAAGACCCCTTTGACTATCCGCGAATTACTACCTGGAAGCTATTACTTGAGTGTAGAGTTGGAAAAATATTTTCCCTGGAGGGGGGAAGTTCATGTTGAGGCAGGCAAGGTCACCCGATTAGAGAGGATAATCCTTTTTCCTTTGCTTTCTGACGTGATGCATCTAAATAAGGAAAAGATCTCAAGTTTTTGGGTAGATGAGAAAAAGGGAAAGATCTATTATATTAATGAAGCGGAGAAGCTTGTTTATATCTCTAATTTAGAGGGCGATAATTTTGAGGAGATCGGCACTATACCTTCGGCTATACAGGGAGAAAAGAAATACACACTTTCCCCGGACAGGGAAAAGATGCTTTGTTTTGGCCCCTCGCATATGGCAGTCCTTTATTTGAAAAAGGAGGAGAGGGGCAATTCATTTATATTGGAATATTCCGGGCCAAAAATAATCAATGCCTTCTGGTATTCGGATAATTACCATATTATTTTAGTCACGGATAAAGACATCGAGGTGCGCGAGGCGGCAAAGTATTCCCTGCCGGTCATCCTGGTCAAATTAAACAAAGAGAACACCCAAAGTTATTATGATGAAAACAGGGATACTATTTATTTTATTGATTCGCAAAAGGCAAGCGACAATAGATCCTACGATAATGTTTATAAGCTTGAGCTTGGGAGTAAATTCTTCCAGTTTCAGGATCTAATAAAGAGAAAATCAATTGAGAAAACCGAACAGAATTAAAAGATTCCTGGAAATGACTCCCGGAGCGATTAGCTGGGGAATAATTGCCTTCCTCGTTTTAATGGCGGTTTTCCATCCTGTTGCCTGCGCTGTGATCATTATTATCTTTGATTTTTACTGGATCATCCGCACGGCCTATCTTACTACGCTTCTTGTCATGGCCCACCATAGGCTTGCCAGAGAAAGGAATGATGACTGGCAGGAAAAGTGCGTTGGTCTCCTGCCAAAGAAAGATTGGAGCAAGTTGTATCATTTGATTATCTTTCCTGTTTATAAAGAGGGCCTGGATGTGTTAAGGCCTTCTTTAAAAGCTCTTTTGGATTGCAGCTATCCGAAAGAAAGGCTTATTGTGGTTATGGCTTTTGAGGAAAGAAATCCAAAATCACAGGAGATCGCTTTTGCCCTTGAAAAGGAATTTAAAAAGCCGTTTTTTGGTTACATTTCAACATTTCACCCCGATGGCATTCCCGGAGAGTCGCGCACTAAGGGCGCTAATGCCACCTGGGCGGCAAAGAGATCCAAGGAATTCGTAAATGCAAAAGGCATAAAAGACGAAAACGTGATCATATCCTGTTTTGACGCTGATACCTGCGTTGAAAAGGATTATTTCGGCTGCCTCACCTATCACTTTTTGATTCAGAAAAATCCGCATCAGGCAAGTTACCAGCCGATGCCTGTCTATAATAATAATATTTGGTATGCCCCTTCTCTAGCGCGCCTGGTAGAGATCAGTTCGTCATTCTCACAGCTGATTGAAAGTATGCGCCTTGAGAAGTTTGTGACCTTTTCAAGCCACAGCATGAGTTTTAAGACGCTTGTGGATATCGGCTACTGGCCTGTGGACATGATCTCCGATGACTCGGTCATCTACTGGAAGGCGTTTCTTTTTTACAAGGGCCATTACCGAGTGGTGCCGTTATATATCACTGTTTCTATGGATGTCGCTTACTCCAGTACATTCTTTAAGACTATTTCCGTGCAGTACAAACAGAAGAGAAGGTGGGCTTGGGGCGTTGAGAACTTTCCGTTTGTAGTGATGGGATTCTTGAATGATAATAAAATACCTATTTTTACGAAAGTAAGGCGTTCATTTCATCTTTTGGAGGCGCATGTGACCTGGGCGGTCTGGGCGATAATACTTGCCTTGATCGGCCCGCTTCCTGTTTTGTTCGGAGGAGCCCTCTTTAACCAGATGGCCATAGGTTATAATCTGCCTAAGATAACCGGTTTATTGCTTAATTTTACCTTGATCACCAGCCTTATCTGGATTATTTTAAGCCGGACGATCCTTCCTCCGAGGCCAAAAGATGTAAGCTGGAGAAAGAATTTTGTTATGACCCTGGAGTGGTTTATAGTCCCGTTTATTATAATCATTCTTGGCTCTACCCCTGCAATAGACGCGCAGACAAGGATGATGCTGGGCAAATACATGGAATTTAATCCTACTGAAAAAGGCAAGAATGTGCTAAGATAAAGGAAAACATACGGAGGTCATTATGACTATTAAAGAATTAATGAGGGAGATGGTTGAGCGAAATGCCTCTGATTTATTTTTCCGCGCCGGAGGCACGCCGAGGCTAAGATTAGACGGGAAGGTCTTATCCCTTCATGACCAAGTCTTGACTGTTGATGACGTGATGAAGGCGACTGATGAATTGACTACGCCAAAACAAAGAGAGTATTTTAAAAATAATTTCGATATTGATTTTGCCCTTTATCAGCAGGAATTCGGCCGCAGGTTCCGCGTAAGTATCTTTATGCAGAGGAACTGGCCTTCCATCGTCATTAGAAATGTGCGCAGCACAATACAGAGTTTTGAAGAGTTGAATCTGCCGGCGGATATTTTTAAGAAACTTTCTATGGAGATCCGGGGATTGGTTCTTTTGACCGGCAGCATGGGAAGCGGAAAATCTACTACGATTGCCAGTATGCTAGATTATATTAATAATAACGCCAAGAAGCATATACTTACTATAGAGGAGCCGATAGAATTTACTTTTAAAGATAAGGGTTCATTGATCAACCAAAGGGAGCTTGGCCTTGATGTCGCATCCTACGCTATAGCGCTACGCGCCTTCACACTTCAAAGCCCTGATGTGATATTCATCAGTAATATCAGGGATCATGAGACGATGGCAGCGGCAATGACAGCCGCCGAGACAGGGGTTTTGGTGTTGAGTACACTGCATACGGTGAATGCCTGTCAGACTGTTGAGAGGATAATAAATTTTTTTCCGCCGCATCAACATCAGGAAGTAAGGAACCAGTTGGCCCTTTTGCTTAAGGGAGTGATTTCGTTGAGGCTGCTTCCGCGCAAGGATGGCTCAGGCAGAATTCCCGCATACGAGTCAATGGTGCTTTCCCCCACGGTAAGCCGCCTGATACGGGAAGGTAAGACCTGGGAAATACCCCAATTTATTGAAGAAGGAGATGTGTTTGGTATGCGCTCCTTTAATCAGTCACTAATGCAATTAGTAAGAGATGGCTTGATCAATGAAGAAGATGCCATTAACTATGCCGATAACAGGGAGGAATTTATGTTGACCCTGAAGGGGATTAGAAGAGCATAACCGGAGGAATCAATATGTTAGAAGAAATCAAATCAAAACTCTCATCCATTCAGACCCACCTCGAACAACTCAGAGGTTATCTTTGACGTCGATAATAAAAAGAAACAGATAGAGGAGTTATCCTCTCAAATGTCGCAAGCCGGCTTCTGGGATGATTCCGAGAACTCCACAAAGATAGTAAAAAAGCTAAAAGGCCTTAAATCCTCGGTTGAGCCCTGGGAAGCCGCTTTTAAAAAACAAGATGAATTAAATGAACTTTGCTCGATTGTCTCCTCGGATGAGACGACCCTCATCCAGGATCTCGCTAAGAATATTGATTCTCTTACCGAGGATTTAGATAAACTTGAATTTAATACGCTTCTTTCCGGAGAGTTTGACAGAAATAACGCTTTCCTTAGTATTAACGCCGGAGCAGGCGGCACAGAATCTTGTGACTGGGTAGGAATGCTTTTGAGGATGTACACCCGTTTTGCCGAAAATCACGGCTATAAAGTGAAGACAATTGATTTACTTGCCGGGGAAGAAGCCGGGGTCAAAAATGTCACTATTTCTATCGAAGGAGAATATGCCTATGGCTATCTTAAGGCAGAGCGCGGCGTGCACAGGCTTGTGCGTATTTCTCCTTTTGATTCCAATAAGCGCCGTCATACCTCTTTTGCCTCGGTAGATGTGATTCCAGAAATCCAGGAGGAAGTTGATATTGAAGTAAAAGATTCTGATCTTTCAATTGATACTTATCGGGCTTCAGGCCCGGGCGGCCAGCATATGCAGAAAACTGACTCGGCTGTGCGTATTACGCATATCCCTTCGGGTATAGTGGTGCAGTGCCAGAATGAGCGTTCGCAGTTCCAGAATAAGCAGACAGCGTTAAATGTCTTAAAGGCCCGGCTTTATGAGTTTGAAAGAGAGAAAAAAGAAAAGGAGCTTTTAAAGCAATACGGTGCAGAGAAAAAAAAGATAGAGTGGGGCAGCCAGATCCGTTCTTATGTTTTGCATCCCTATACTTTAGTAAAGGATCATCGCACGGATTACGAGACCGGAGATTCCAATAAAGTTTTAGACGGTGGGATAGATCAATTTATTCAGGCGTATTTAAAGAGCCAGAAGAGTTAAGAAAAAAGGGGACGTTAGGACATGAACACTGCCTTTGTTTTTGGTTTATTAGATTTGCTCTTGTTTTTTATGTCACTTCTTGCTGGCCTGGGCACTCTTAAGAGTGCAGATTTTGAAGCTCAGCAATTGGCAATAATTTTCATGCCTATGGCGCTGTTGTTTGTAGTTAGAAGTATAATGACGTTTATGAGGAAGCCCATGGCGAGAATATTGCATTTAGTTTTCTCTTTTGCAACTGCGTTTGGATTATGGATCTGTTTTTCGTTTATTCTAGGAAAAGTAAATATGTTACCAGGGATAGTGGGTACCTTACTATATTATTTATTTATGCCTATCGTGATTGGATTACTTGTTTTATTCTTCACCCGCCCAAAAGTGAAGGCTATTTTCAGTCCTGCGAAGCCAAAGGTATAAGTATAAAAAGGGGACGTTTCTATTTTTTGAAAAAGAGCTGGGCGCGTTAATATTATCAAGATTTTCTAGAGAGATTCTGTTATAATTATATAATTATCGGGTCAGAAGTTGAGACAATTGCAAAAACAAGATTGCTTCGCCCCTTCGGGGCTGGCAATGACAGTGCTGCAATGGTCTTAAGCCGGAAGTCATAAGAGTAAAGGAGAGTCATGTTTGGATTTATTAGAGAGAGTATTTTAAGACAAAAACAGGCGGAGATCAAGAGGCGGGCTCCGTCTGTAAATATGTCTTTGCACTCTGAGATGCCCAATCCATCATTAAATAAGATGGTGGAGTTGAGTGTTGTCGTAGAAAAGGTCAATTCTTTGGAGTCAAAGATAAGTTCTCTTTCTGATGCGGATTTAAGAAGAAAGAGTGATGAGTATAGGGAGATTATCCAGAAAAAACATGTTGCCATAGAAGAGGAGCTTAAAGCTTTAGCGGCAGCGATGTTAGAAGTAGCTATGCCTGAGGAAAAGGAGCGCCTTAAGGAAAAGCTAAAAGTCGCCCGTAACAAAGTTTTTGAGGATATTTTGCCCGAGGCTTTTGCTGTTGTTAGAGAGGCTTCGAAACGCGCAATCGGCCTGCGTCATTTTGACGTGCAGATCGCAGGCGGTATAGTTCTGCACGAAGGCAGGATCGCGGAAATGGCTACAGGTGAAGGTAAGACCCTTGTTGCTACATTGCCTGTGTATCTGAATGCCCTTTTAGGCAAAGGTGTGCATGTAGTTACGGTCAACGATTATCTTGCGCGCAGGGACTCCGAATGGATGGGCCCTGTTTATGAATTCTTAGGGCTGTCCGTAGGCGCGATCCAACATGAGATGTCTGATGAAGAGAGGCAGAAAGCCTATGCTTGCGATATCACTTATGGGACCAACAACGAATTCGGTTTTGACTATTTGCGCGATAACATGAAGTATCGCATGGATGAGCTGGTCCAGCGGCCTTTTTATTTTGCCGTGGTCGACGAGGTTGATTCCATCTTAGTAGATGAGGCGCGCACGCCTTTGATCATATCCGGCCCAGCCGAAGAATCCACGGATAAATATTATGTGATTGATAATATTATACCGCGTCTTAAGGGCAGAAGGATCTTAGAGAAGGAAGAGATAGATGCAAAGCATAAAGGGGAAGACCTATCCAAGGGTTATGATTATATTGTCGATGAAAAATCGCACGCTGCTTATCTGACTGAAGAGGGAGAGGTCAAGGTCTGCAAGATACTTAACATTGATAGCCTGCATGATATGGAGACTATGGAGTGGCGCCATCATATTATTCAGGGCCTGCGCGCGCACAATCTTTATAAAAGAGATGTGGATTACGTGGTCAAGGACGGCCAGGTGATCATTGTCGATGAATTTACCGGAAGAATGATGCCCGGCAGGCGCTGGTCAGACGGCCTGCATCAGGCGGTAGAGGCAAAAGAGCGGATGAAAATCGAGCGGGAAAATCAAACCCTTGCTACAATCACCTTTCAGAATTACTTTCGCATGTATGAAAAGTTGGCCGGCATGACCGGAACCGCTTTTACCGAGGCAAATGAATTTAAGGCGATTTATGGATTGGATGTTGTGGTCATTCCGACTAACAGGCCTTTGATCAGGGCCAGCTATTCAGATTGTATTTATAAAACCGAGAAGGAAAAGTTTGACGCGGTAGTCGATGAGATAGCCGAGCTTCATGAGAAAGGCAGGCCCGTGCTTGTCGGCACTATTTCTATTGATAGATCTGAATTTCTTTCCGAGATGTTAAAGAGGAAGGGTATCACGCATCAGGTTTTAAATGCTAAATATCATGAGATGGAGGCGCAGATCGTTGCCCAGGCAGGCCGGTATAAGGGAGTCACTATTGCGACAAACATGGCAGGCCGCGGAACAGATATTTTGCTGGGTGGAAACCCTGTTTTTATGGCGCGTACGCTCATAAAGCAGAAGATCAAGCCAGACGCTCCGGAATACCAGCAAGAGTATAAAATGATCCTGGAGAAATATAAAGCTGAAATCGAAGAGGAGCATAGAAAAGTTGTTGAGTTGGGCGGTCTTCATGTTTTGGGTACAGAGAGGCACGAGGCTCGCAGGATCGATAATCAGCTGCGCGGTAGATGCGGGCGCCAGGGGGATCCCGGTTCGTCGCGTTTTTATGTGTCATTGGGTGATGAATTAATGCGTTTGTTCGGCTCTGATCGTCTTGCCGGACTGATGGATAAATTGGGCCTTGAAGACGGGCAGGTGATTGAACATCCCTGGGTGACTAAGTCCATCGAGATCGCACAGCGCCGGGTCGAGCAGCATAATTTTGAGATAAGAAAGCAGCTGCTTGAGTATGACAATGTAATGAATAAGCAAAGAGAGATCATCTATGGAAGGCGTAGAGAGATTTTAGAGGGCGCTTCGTTAAAGGATAATATCCTTGAGATACTGGATAATAGTATTGATGGGTTATGCGCTATTTATTTGACTGAGCAGGAATTTGATCTGGCGGGTTTAACCAATGAAGTAAAGTTGAAGTTTGGATTAGAAACTGATGCCGCAAAATTAGAGAAGCCAGGGGTAAATGAAATAAAAGAGGAATTACGCAAGGCCCTGGCTAGCGCCTATAACGAGAAGGAGCACTCTCTTGGAAGTG